>NZ_JBHTRI010000006.1:0-284400 GCF_042796085.1 Streptomyces sp. NPDC056452 | reverse complement strand
TGCAACGTCGCACCGATGTCCGACGTACGCGTCGTCGTCATCGACTGCACCGACACCGGTGCGTCCCCACCGACCGCCACCGACCCGACCTGGATGCGCCGCGAGATGCGGCGCACCGCGAGCGGCCGGGCCGGCAGCTCGGGGAGACCCAGTGCGACTGGCTCTCCAGTGGTCATGACGTCACCGGTTCCCGCCGACAGTCTCCCGCATCGCTCGCAGGGACTCCTTCAGGGACCCCATCGTGGCGAGGACGGCGGTGGGCTCGTAGCCGCAGTGCGCCATGCAGTTGGCGCAGCGCGGGTCCTTGCCCCGGCCGTACTTGTCCCAGTCGGTGTCCTCGATGAGCTCGCGGTACGTCGGCACGTACCCGTCGCTCATCAGATAGCAGGGCCGCTGCCACCCGAAGAGCGAGTAGTTGGGAATGGCCCAGGCCGTGCACGGGAAGTCCGCCTTGCCCTCCAGGAAGTCGAGGAAGAGCGGCGAGTGGTTCAGCCTCCAGCGGTTCCGGTTGCCGCCGGCGAAGGCCTTCTTGAAGAGCTGGCGGGTCTGTTCGACGCCCAGGAAGTGCTCCTGGTCGGGCGCCTTCTCGTAGGCGTAGGCGGGCGAGATCATCATCTCGTCGACCTTCAGCTCGTCATTGAGGTAGTTGAGGACCTCGATGACGGTCTGCGGGGTGTCGGTGTTGAAGAAGGTGGAGTTGGTGGTGACCCGGAAGCCAAGTCGCTTGGCCTCCTTCATCGCCTCCACCGCCTCGTCGAACACACCTTCCTTGGCGACCGACTCGTCGTGCCGCTCGCGCAGTCCGTCGATGTGGACGGCGAAGGCGAAGTACGGCGACGGCGTGAACTTCTCGAGCTTCTTGCGCATCAGCATGGCGTTGGTGCAGAGGAACACGTACTTCTTCTTTGCCACCAACTGGCGCACGATCTCGTCGATCTGAGGGTGCATCAGTGGCTCGCCGCCGGCGATGGACACCATCGGGGCACCTGATTCGAGCACGGCCCCGACCGCCTGGGCGACGGGCATGCGCTGCTTGAGCACCCCGGCCGGGTGCTGGATCTTGCCACATCCCTCGCACGCCAGATTGCAGGCGAACAAGGGTTCCAGCTCGACAATCAGCGGGAACTTGTCCCGCTTGCGGATCTTCTGTTCGATGAGATACGTCGCAACCTTGATGGACTGACGGAGCGGCATGGCCATCTGGGCTCACCTCCTGGGGAGCAGCAAAGATCGGTGCCATTCGTGGAAAGCCGGAAGGACAGCACGAAGAACGCGGAAAGCCGATATTCCACCGCGCACTGTGCCGATGCGGACGAGCTCATGCTCCGGAGCGTCCACGACCACCCGTACGGCGGCAACCGGGCGTGGCCCGCTCCGTACAGCGGTGCGGAGTGTGGCGGCGGACTCCATGTCCACCGCGATGGCGCCGGTGGCCCGCAGCGCGGCGCGCTCCGGCCCCCGGACGACATGGCCGGAGCCGGTCAGCGGGCCGGTGTGGACCGTGCGTCCCGGCACCGCCCTGGCCAGGGCGTCGACCAGCAGACCGGCGCCCGTGCAGGCAGTGGTGCCGCCGGGGTCCCGGGTCTCCTCGGCCACCACGAGGTCCCCGGGGTGCATTCCGGGGGCCAGGCCGGCACAGAAGCCGGAGGCGATGACCGCGGCGCCTCCGGCTCCCTTCCGGCCCAGTGCGCGCAGGACGGCGCTCTCGGCGGCCTTGGGGCCCATGCCCGTCCTGATGACGGTCACAGGGCCGGCGCCGCCGCCGGCCCTGCCGCTGCGCAGGGCGAGGTGCTCGATGCCCAGCGCGCAGGCGATCAGCAGCGGCGTGACGGGGCCGGGCGGCCCCTGGGTATCGCCCATCAGGCCCCCTTGCCCGTGGCGGCGCCGGCGGTGGTGCCGTTCGCGAACGGGTCTCCGTACACGTACCGCCCGAGCGCGGTGAGGGGGAAGACCTGCCGGTAGAGGTGGTAGTTGATGGAGAAGTCCCAGGGGAAGCCGGTCCCGGTGAAGTACGGCTCGTCCCACGAGCCGTCCGCCTGCTGGGTCTCGGCCAGCCAGGCGATGCCCCGCTCCACGGACCTGCTGTCACGCTCCCCCGCGGCAAGCAGCGCGAGGAGCGCCCAGGCCGTCTGGGAGGCGGTCGAGGTGCCGTGGCCGATCCACTTCTCCTCCTGGTAGGAACGCAGGTCCTCGCCCCAGCCGCCGTCGTCGTTCTGGACCGACTCCAGCCACCCGACTGCCCGGCGGACCGACGGATGGGCGGTCGGCAGCCCCGCCGCCACGAGGGCGGGTACCACGGACCCTGTGCCGTAGATGTAGTTGACGCCCCACCGGCCGAACCACGCGCCGCACGCCTCCTGTTCGGCGAGCAGCCACTCGATGCCGCGCCGGGTACGGGGGTGGCCGGAGCGGCCCTCGATGGCGAGCATCTCCACGACGTGCCCGGTGACGTCGGCGGACGGCGGGTCGATGACCTCACCGAAGTCGCAGAACGGCAGCCGATTGGGGAAGGGGCTGGTGTTGTCCGCGTCGAAGGCGCCCCAGGCCCCGTTGCGGGACTGCATGCCGAGGTTCCAGCGTACCCCGCGTTCGATGGCGGCCTCGAGCCTTGCGGGGTCCGGGTGCCGGACCCGGCGCAGTGCCAGCACGACCTCGGCGGTGTCGTCGATGTCGGGGTAGTTGTCGTTGTGGAACTCGAACGCCCAGCCACCGGGGGCGAGTTCGGGCTTGCGCACGGACCAGTCGCCGGGCCGTACGATCTCCTCGCCGAGCATCCAGTCGGCCGCCCTCACGAGCGCCGGATGGTCGGCGGGCACGCCGGCGTCGGCGAGCGCGATGGTGGCGAGGCAGGTGTCCCAGACCGGCGACTGGCAGGCCTCGATCATGCGGGCGCCGTCCTCGCGCCATACGGTGAACCGGTCGAGCGAGGCGAGCCCGGCCTTCATCACCGGGTGGTCGAGGTCGTAGCCCAACAGGTGCAGGGCGATGACGGAGTACACGGCGGGCGGCTGGATGCCGCCCCAACAGCCGTCGTTCTCCTGGCGCTCGATGATCCAGCGGGCCGCGGCGTTCATTGCGATGCGGCGCAGCCTGCGCGGAGCGACCCGGTGATAGGCGTGCAGCGCCTTGTCGAGCCGTTGGAAGACACCGTCCCAGCTGGCCACCGGCGCCATGCGCCCCGGCGGGTTCGGCTGCTCCGGGTCGGTGTGCAGCTCGTCGAGGGCGAACGGGGCGGGACGTACCGGCCGTTTCGCGGAGACGATGGTGAGCGGGACGATGGTCTGGCGGGCCCAGCAGCCGAAGTCGTAGATGTTGAGCGGTACCCACTTCGGGAAGAACATCAGCTCGGGCGGGAGCTCCGGCAGGTCGTCCCACTTCCACCAGCCGAAGAGGGCCAGCCAGATCCGGGTGAAGACCCGGGCCGCCGCGATGCCGCCCTGTTCCCGGACGAAGCGCGCCGCCCGGATCATGTGCGGGTCGTCGGTGCGGTCTCCGGCCAGCCTGAGGGCGACGTACCCCTCGATGGTGGCCGAGAGGTCGCCGGGGCCGCCGTGGAAGGTGGCCCAGGTGCCGTCGCCGAGCTGTTCGCCGCGGATGAAGCGGGCTGCCGCCTGCACCGTGGCCGGGTCCTGGATCCCCAGGAACTGACGGAGCAGCAGGTCCTCGGCGTCCATCGTGACGTTGGTGGCGAGGTCCCCCTTCCACCAGCCCTGCTCGTCCTGTCTGCCGAGGAGGTGCTCCACCGAGCGTTCCGCGGCCCGCCGCGCGGCGGCCAGACCGTCGTCCGCGGCAGTGGTTGTGTCGGTCGGATCGCTGGCCGAGGCTGCGCGGAGGTTCGCGGCCCCGGTGCTTCCGTCGGTCGTCGCTGTCATGGCTTCCCCTTCGTGCAGTTGGTCCTCTGCTGTGCTGGGGTCTCCGTCGGCGGGCGTCCTGTGAGGGCGCCCGCCGGCGACTGCGATTCATATGCGGATGGTGATCATCTCTTTCGGACGACAACGAAGTCGGCGAGCGCGGTGAGCTGCGCCCGCACACGTTCCGGCATGTCGACACCGTGCAGCGCCTCGATGGCTACCGCATGCTGACGACGGGCTTCCTGAGCGGTCCATTCGCGACCGCCCGCCTCCTCGATGAGTGCCGCTCGCGCGGCGAACTCCTCTTCGGAGAAGCTGTCGAAGTCGCTGCTCTTGGCGTCGGCGGCGAGGAGGTCGCCCAGCCGGGCGGACGCGGGTCCGCCCGCGGCGAGCGCGGCGACGACGGGCAGGGACTTCTTGCGCTGACGCAGATCGCTCCACGTCTGCTTTCCGGTGGCCTCCGGGTCGCCCCAGATCCCGAGCAGGTCGTCGACGGCCTGGAAGGCCAGGCCGAGGTGGTAGCCGTACGCCTCCAGGATGTCGGCGGTACGGTCGTCCGCGCCGCCGAGCACGGCGCCGATGGAGACGGCGCAGGCGAGCAGGGCGCCCGTCTTGTTGCCCTCCATCTCCAGGCACTCCTCGACGGTGACCCGTTCGCGGTGCTCGTAGGAGATGTCCTGGGCCTGACCGTCGATGAGCTTGCGGGAGGCGGTGGTCAGGCGGCGGGCCGCTCGGCCCGCCTCGACGGTACCGAGCTCCAGCAGGACCTCGTTGGCCAGCGCGAAGAGCGCGTCGCCGACGAGGATCGCCTGGGCAGGGCCGTACACCTTCCATACGGTGTCCCGGTGGCGGCGCTGTTCGTCGCCGTCCATCAGGTCGTCGTGCAGCAGCGAGAAGTTGTGCACGAATTCGACGGCCACCGCGCCGGGGATCCCGGCTTCGGCCGGGGCGCCCGCCGCTTCGGCGGACAGCAGGGCGAGCGCGGGGCGCACGGCCTTGCCGCCGTCGCCGTCGGCGGGCAGGCCCTGGGCGTCGATCCAGCCGAAGTGATAGGCCGCGACGGTGTCCATGGGCGGCGCCAGCCGGTCCACGGCAGCTCGCAGCACCGGCGCTGACAGGGCCCTTCCGCGCTCCAGAAGCGCGGTGACGTCCGTGGTTTCCGCCACGGTGTCGTAAGCCGGATTCGCCGGGGTCACAGACTCTCCTCTTGTTCCGGTGGTACTGCTCATGCCGCCTCCTGCAGCGGATGTTCGTGGGGCCGCCCGAGAGCCTGGAGTGCGCCCTCCGCGGCGCTGAAGCCACTGCGGACAGCGCCCTCCATCGTGGCGGGCCAGCCGGTCGCGGTCCATGCCCCCGCCAGGTGGAGGCCGGGGGCGCGGGTGTCCGCGCCCGGCCTCAGGCGTCCCACTCCCGGGGCGGGCGCGAAGGTCGCCGTGCGCTCACGGGTGACGAAGAAGTCGCGGATCCCGGCACCGCGTGCGGCCGGGAGGAGCCGCTCGAGCTCGGGCAGGTAGCGCTTGCGCAGTTCGGCGACGGGCAGGTCGATCTCGTCCTGGGCCGCGGACTGGGAGAGCGCGAGGTACTGCCCCTCGCCCTGGAGTCCCGACTGCTCGGTACGGTCGAAGACCCATTGCACGGGCGATCCGATGGCTGCGAAGAACGGCCTCCGCAGCACCTTGCGGTCGTAGACGACGTGAACGTTGAGGATCGGCGCGTCGGCGATGTCCAGGAGACGTCCCGGAGAGTCGATCGCCCCGTCGGGCAGCAGCCCGTGTGCCTCGCCCTGCGGCACGGCGAGAACGACGGTCCCCGCCTCGATCAGCTCGCTGTCCGTCCCGACGGCCCAGCGGCCGTCGTCGGTACGTGTGAGTGAGCCGACCCGGGCGCGCAGCTGGGTCCGGACGCCGGCCGAGTCGAGCGCCTTGCGGGCGAGGGTGTCGTGCAGCTCGCCGAGCGGGACCGCGGCCCAGCCGATGTCCGCGGCGCCCGGCTCGGAGAGCAGCCCCGTCTTGAAGACCATGGCCGCCAGTGCCATGGAGGCGTTCGGCGCGGTCGCGTTGAGCGTGGCGACACCGACGAGGTCCCAGAGCGCCTCGATGGTGCGCCCGGACTGGCCGTGCCGTCGCAGCCAGGTCGCGAAGTCGATGCCGTCGAGTGCGGGGTCGGCCGGGTCGAGGCGGCCGAGTGCCAGTGCGGCCCGCGCGACGCCCGCCTTCTCCGCGAGCGAGAGGTGCGGGTACGCGGCGAGGCCGGCGGCGAGGTGCAGGGGTACGGGAAGTCCGGTGCGGCGCAGCCGTCCGAGCCGCGGACCTGCCTGCCGTCCGACGTCGAGTACGGGCACGTCGAGGCGGTCCTGGAGCGGTGCGAGGTGGGTGCCTTCGATCCGGTCCAGGAACCAGCGGTAGGCGGTGCAGCAGCGCAGGTAGACGTGCTGGCCGTTGTCGACGGACAGCTCGCCGCGGCGGAAGGAGAAGGCCAGCCCGCCGAGCCTGGGACGGCCTTCGAGCAGGGTCACGTCAAGCCCGGCGTCGGCGAGGCGGAGGGCCGAGGTGACTCCGGCCAGGCCGCCGCCGACGACGACCGCACGTGAGCGGCTCAGGTTCCGGCCACTCATGCGTCCCCCTTTCGCCGGGCCGCGGGAGTCCGGGCCGTACGGGCCCGGATAACGGAGATCGGAAACATCGCAGTCAGGGACGCAGCAGAAAGGCGGAGGGTTGCCCGCCGCCCGGTACCGCTCGTGGGGCACATCAGACCCGCCCCCTGGCCGTCCGGCGGGAGATGTACCGCGCGTCGAGGCCCGACAGGCCGCGCACCGCCACATAGGCCTTCTCGTGCCCGGGCAGTGAGACCCTGCCGCGCAGTACGGCCTCGGGGTCGCGTTCGATCCGGTCGAGGAGCCGGCGGTAGATGCCCGCCATGGCGGCGACACAGGCGCCGCTGCGCCGGTCCAGCATCGGCAGCAGCCGGTAGCCCTCGGCGAACAGGGCCCGTGCGCGCCGGACCTCGAAGTGCACCAGGCCGGCGAAGTCGGAGCCGGCCGGCGGGGTCGCCCGGTGGAATCCGGCGGAGCAGCCGAACTTGGCGAGATCGTCCGCGGGCAGGTACGTGCGCCCGTTGCCCGCGTCCTCGCGGACGTCGCGCAGGATGTTGGTGAGCTGGAGCGCCAGGCCGAGCGTGTCCGCGTACTCCGCGGCACGGTCGGCACCCGGTGCGCCCGGTTCCGTCCCGAAAACGCCCAGACTGAGGCGTCCGATGGCACCCGCGACACACCGGCAGTAGGTCCTGAGGTCGTCCCAGGTCTCGTAACTCGCGCCGCGCACGTCCATCAGCACGCCGTCGATGAGCTCGTCGAGCCCGCCGAGGGGCAGCGGGAACCGGCGCGCCGCGTCGGCGAGCGCGACGGCCACCGGGTCGGTGTCGTCCTCGTCGACCGCGCCGCTCCTGACCCGGTCGAGCAGCTCGCGGGTGCTCTCCAGCCGGGACCGCTTGGTCTCCGGGGCCAGTTCTCCGTCGCCGATGTCGTCGACCCGACGGGAGAAGGCGTACAGCGCCGACATGGCCTGCCGCTTGTCGTACGGCAGCAGCCTGATGCCGTACGCGAAGTTACGGGCCTGCTGTCCGGTGACGGCCTCGCAGTAGCTGTATGCGGCCTGTACCGGTGCCGACATGTACGTCGTCTGTCCCTCCACGGTCCGGCTCACCCCTCTCTGTGCGCTCTTCGCAGGACAACTCCCACTTCGCGCAGCAGTCTGGGCGCGGTGGGCCTGGGCGGTCCGGGCAGTACGTCGAACCCGGCGGCCGAGATCGCGGTGAGGGCGGCTCGCCCTCCGGCGACGAATCCGGCGAGCAGCAGCTTGAGCCTGCCGTTGACACTACCCACCAGGGGAATGCCTTCGTCCAGCAGGTCATGAGCGCGTTCCGCTTCGAACGCGACCAGGGCGCGCAGCGATGCGCCCCCGGACGGTACGGCCAGGTCTGATTCACGGACATGGAAACGGGCCATGTCGTCGGCGGGGAGATAGATCCGGTCGCGGCCGAAGTCCTCGGCGACGTCCTGGAGGTGCTCGGCGATCTGCAGCGCGGTGCAGACCGCGTCGGAGCGCCGGATCCGTTCCGGGCTCGCGGTGCCGGTGATCTGCAGGACCAGCCGGCCGACGGGGTTGGCGGAGAGCTCGCAGTAGGCCCGGAGCTCCGCGTACGTCCCGTAGCGGCGGATCTTCTGGTCCTGCCGGTTGGCCTCGATGAGTCCGAGGAAGGGTTCGGGGGTGAGCGCGCAGGCGCGCACGGTGGGGCGCAGGGCGCGCAGCAGGGGGTGGCGCGGCACCTCGGCCGAGCCGGCGAAGACCCGGTGCAGATCGGCCTCGAGGGCGTCGAGCATGGCGAGGCGGTCCTCGGTCTGTCCGGGCTCGAGGCCCAGGTGACGCGCGTCGGCGCCGCCGGGTGCGAGGTCGCCGTCACCGATGTCGTCGACGAGGCGGGCGAAACCGTAGACCGCCATCAGGTCGTCGCGCCAGGCGCGGGGCAGGAAGAAGGGGGCCACGGGGAAGTTCTCGTCCGCGGCCTTGTCGAGCGTGCCGGTTGCGGCGGCGTCGGTACGCGCCTGCTGGGTACGGATCACTGCGTACCGCCCGACGCGGGGACGGCGAAACCACGTCGGAGCTGGAGATTTTCCATCATTGCCGTCATATCTCCCGTTCTACACTGCCGACCCAAAACATCCCTTTTCGGACACGCCGCTCATTCTCCCGAGTGCGACGGGCTCACCAGGGGCGATGCGCGGGGGGCGTATCCCCCCACATGGCCGCGAATCAGCACCGGTACAGCTTACGTTGTACAACGCACAAGCCCGCGCAGGGGTGCGACGCACCCCGGTACAACACTTCGATCTCCGCCAACCTTCCCCGGATTCAGGGCAATTGACGTCATCCGGCGGGAGGAGATGCCCCCGGGAGCCGTCGTACGTCCCCGCTGCCCGGGAGCCGGACGCCGCAGTGGCCCCCGCCGCTGCGCTCCGGCGGGGGCCACTCGGTCGTACGGGACTACTTGCCGGTCTCCCGCTCGTAGGCCTTGAGGACCTCGTCGGTGGAGCCGTCCATCAGGAGCTCGCCCTTCTCCAGCCACAGCACCCGGTCACAGGTCTCCCGGATGGTGGTGTTGTTGTGGCTGACCAGGAAGACGGTGCCCGCTTCCTTGCGCAGCTCACGGATCCGCTCCTCCGAGCGGACCCGGAACTTGCGGTCACCGGTGGCGAGAGCCTCGTCGATCATGAGGACGTCGTGGTTCTTGGCCGCGGCGATCGAGAAGCGGAGCCGCGCCGCCATGCCCGAGGAGTACGTCCGCATCGGCAGGGTGATGAAGTCGCCCTTCTCGTTGATCCCGGAGAACTCCACGATGTCGTTGTACCGCTCCTGGATCTCCTCACGGCTCATGCCCATCGCGAGACCGCCGAGCACGACGTTGCGCTCACCGGTGAGATCGCTCATGAGCGCGGCGTTGACCCCGAGCAGGGACGGCTGGCCGTCCGTGTACACCTTGCCGTGCTCCGTGGGCAGGAGTCCGGCGATGGCCCGCAGCAGGGTGGACTTGCCCGAGCCGTTGGTGCCGATGAGGCCGATCGCCTGGCCCCGGTACGCGGTGAAGGAGACACCCCGCACCGCGTGCACCTTGCGGACGCCGCGCGGCTCGCCCTTGCCCCGGCGCATGATCCGGCTCAGCGCCGCGGTGGCGCTGCCCTTGCCGCCGCCCGTGCCGTTGACCCGGTACACGATGTGCACGTCGTCGGCGATGACGGTGGGGATGTGCCCCTGGGACGTTTCCTCAGCCACGGCCGTACCGTTCCTCTGCCTTCCAGAAGTACACGAAGCCCACGACGCCCACCAGGAGCGACCAGGCGAGCCCGACGGCCCAGACGTGCGGCGGCAGGTTCTCCGAGCCGTAGCCGTCGATGAGCGCGAAGCGGACCAGGTCCATGTAGATGGCCGCCGGGTTGTACTGCAGCACGTCGGCGATCCACTGCGGCTTGTCCGCCAGCATGACCGGGATGGAGAACATGACGCCCGAGGCGTACATCCAGGTCCGCATGACGAACGGCATCAGCTGCGCCAGGTCGGGAGTCTTGCTGCCCATCCGGGCCATGACCAGGGCCAGGCCCGTGTTGAACAGGAACTGCATGGCCAGCGCCGGGATCACCAGCAGCCACGAGAGCGAGGGATAACTGCCGAATCCCACCGCCACGGCCAGCAGCACGATCATCGAGTACATCAGCTGCTGGAGCTGCTGCAGCGAGAAGGAGATGGGCAGTGAGGCGCGGGGGAAGTGCAGGGCGCGGACGAGGCCGAGGTTGCCGGCGATGGACCGCACCCCCGCCATGACCGAGCTCTGGGTGAAGGTGAAGACGAAGACCCCCGTCACCAGGAACGGGATGAAGACCTCCTGGCTCATCCCCCTCGCGGTGCCCAGGATGAGTCCGAAGATCAGGAAGTAGACCATCGCGTTCAGCAGGGGCGTGGCCACCTGCCACAGCTGACCGAGCTTGGCCTGGCTGTACTGCGCGGTCAGTTTCGCCCTGGAGAAGGCCAGGATGAAGTGACGGCGGCCCCAGAGCTGACGGATGTATTCGAACAGCCCGGGCCTGGCGCCGCTCACCGTCAGGCCGTACTTGGCGGCCATCTGGGACGCGCTGAGCCCCTCGTCGGCGGACGGTGGGGTGCTCAACGCGACCCCACCGTCGTGGGTTGTCTCACTCACAAGTTGAAACTCTCGTCTTCACAATGCGCAGCCGGTCGCGGGCGCGGCCAAGGCGGACAGGGTCCCGTACGAAAAATACGCCTCATGGTCTCAGAGAAGAGCTTCTCAGATCACGGGTGGTCGGCCCAGTCTGGTCAGCCGCCAGACCGTACGCCATTTCATGGGGCGCCGGGGACCGCAGGGCTTCGCCCAGCCTTCCCGGAATCCGCCGAACCACGCCTTGAGCGCGGGCATGGACGGCCTGCGGACCAGGGTGAGCAGCAGCCAGACACCGACGTACACGGGCACGAGCGGCGCGGGCAGGTTCCGGCGGGCGAGCCAGACCCGGTTCCGGGCCACCATGCGGTGATATACCGCATGCCGGGAGGGAGCGGTGGTGGGGTGGTTGAGCACCATGTCCGCGCGGTAGTCGATCATCCAGCCGGCGTCCAGGGCACGCCAGGCCAGGTCGGTCTCCTCGTGCGCGTAGAAGAACTCGTCCGGCAGTCCGCCGACCTCGGCGATCACCTGGGTGCGCACGGCGTTCGCACCGCCCAGGAACGTCGTCACCCGGGACGAGCGCATCGGGTCGGAGGCACGCAGCCGCGGCACGTGCCGGCGCTGGGTGGCCCCGGTGTCCGGGTCGGCGATACGGAAGGTGACGATGCCGAGCTTGGGGTCCGTCCCGAACGCCTGCCGGCAGAGCTCGGCGGTGTCGGTGTTCGGCAGCAGCCCGTCGTCGTCGAGGAAGAGCAGGGCGTCCACGTCGGCACCGGAAGGGCCGAACGCCTCGATGCCGACGTTGCGGCCCCCTGGAATGCCCAGGTTCTCGGGCAGCTCCACGGTCCGCACGCCCGCGGGGACGTCGGGGACCGCGGCGCCGTTGCCGACCACGACCACCTCGATCCGGTCGCCGTCCTGCTTGGCGACCGAGTCGAGGAGGGCGCGCAGCTCGTCCGGACGGTTGCCCATGGTGATGATGACGGCGCCGAGTTTCATGGGGGAGCTCACTTCAGCCTGCTGGACGCGAGGATCGACACCAGGTGCAGGACGGTCTGGAGAAGGGCGATGCCGGCCATGACCGCGACGGCGAGACGGCTGAAGAAGAGGTCGTCCCTGACCGTGTCGAGGACGGCCACCACCAGGATGACCAGCGACGCCTCGATGCCGAGGATCAGCCGGTGGAACTTGAGCGCACCGGCGGCCCGGCGGGCGAGCGCCATGCCGGAGGAGCGCGGCTCGGACGCGGACTCCTTGACGGGCGGCAGCCCGCCCTGGTGCCGTGCGACGCCGACGAGGTCGGTCTCGGCCTTGATCAGGATGGCGCCCAGCGCGGCGAGCGTGCCCAGGAAGGCCCACAGCCAGTCGATGCGTCCCGGGCCCCACAGGTCGGCGGCACGCAGGCCGAAGCCGACCAGCACCGCCGCGTCGCACAGATAGGCGGCCACCCGGTCGAGGTAGACCCCGCCCAGCGAGAACTGCTTCTTCCAGCGGGCCACCTCGCCGTCGACACAGTCGAACAGCAGGTAGAGCTGGACCGCGAGCACGCCGAGCAGGGCCCCGGGGATGCCCGGGACCAGCAGGGCGGGCGCCGCGAGCACGCCGGCGACGGTCATCACGTAGGTCAGCTGGTTGGGCGTGACCTTGGTGGTCACCAGGCGCCGGGTGATGCGCAGCGAGACCTCGCGCATGTACAGCCGACCAGCCCAGTGCTCGCCGCTGCGCCGGTCCTTCACACCCGGAGGGTGCACGACCGGACGGAGTTCAGCTATGGATGGCTTTTGCATAGTCGGCGTACGCGTCCCTGATCTGGTCGGTGGACAGGTTGAGGTGTTCCAGGATCGTGAAGCGTCCCGGGCGCGTCTGCGGGGCGTACTCGACGGCCCGGACGAACTCTTCGGCGGTGAAGCCGATCTCGTCGGGCAGCACGGGCAGCCCGTGGCGCCGCAGTACGGACGCCATGTGCAGCGACTCCGCGCGTGCGCCCCGCAGGTGCATGGCGAAGCAGGCGCCGAGGCCGACCTGCTCGCCGTGGCTGGCCGCACGCTTCGGGTACAGCAGGTCGAAGGCGTGGTTGATCTCGTGGCAGCCGCCCGAGGCGGGCCGGGAGTCCCCGGCGACCGACATCGAGATGCCGGTCAGGACGAGTCCCTCGGCCAGCACCTTGAGGAAGGCGTCGTCGCGGACGGTGCCGGGGTGGCGCAGTACGGCTTCGCCGGCCTGTCGTGCCATGGCTGCCGCGAGTCCGTCGATCTCCTCGCCCTGGATCTCGTGGGCGAGCTCCCAGTCGGCGACGCAGGAGATGTTGGAGACGGCGTCGCCGATGCCCGAGCGCACGTAGCGTGCGGGGGCCTGGCGGATCACGTCGAGGTCGATGACCACCGCGATCGGGGTGGGGACCCCGTAGGAGCCGCGCCCGTTGTCGTTGTCCAGGGTCGCGACCGGCGAGCAGAGCCCGTCGTGGGACAGGTTCGTCGCGACGGCGACCATGGGCATGCCGACCCGCGCCGCGGCGTACTTCGCCACGTCGATGATCTTGCCGCCGCCGAGGCCGACGACGGCGTCGTAGCGGTTGCCCTTGATGCCGTCGGCGAGCCGCACCGCGGAGTCGATCGTGCCGTCGGTGACCGGGTACCAGTCGGCCCCCGGCAGCACCGGAGCGAGCCGCTCGCGCAGGGCGCGCCCGGAACCGTCGCTGATCGCGATGGCGAGCTTGCCCGACGCGGAGATCCGCTGGTCGGCGAGGAGACCGGCCAGATCGTCCATGGCGCCGCGCCGGATGTCGACGACGACCGGGGACGGGATGAGGCGGGTCAGTACCGGCACGCGATCTCCCTGCCGCGGGCGAGGTCGTCGTGGTTGTCGATCTCGACCCAGGTGACCTCGCCGATGGGGGCCACGTCGACGGTGAAGCCGCGGTTCACGAGCTCCTGGTAGCCGTCCTCGTAGTAGAGGTCGGGGTCGCGCTCGAAGGTGACCTTCAGCGCGTCGGCGAGCTCCTCGGCGGCCTCGGGCTCGATCAGCGTCACGCCGATGTACTCGCCGGTCGCGGTGGCCGGGTCCATCAGCTTGGTGATCCGCTGCACACCCTTCTCGCCGTCCGTGATGACCTTCATCTCCTCGTCGGCGAGGTTCTTCACCGTGTCGAGGGCGAGGATGATCTTCTGGCCCTTGCCGCGGGCGTCCAGGAGGGTCTTCTCGACGGAGACCGGGTGCACGGTGTCGCCGTTGGCGAGGATGACGCCCTTCTTCAGGACGTCACGGGCGCACCAGAGGGAGTAGGCGTTGTTCCACTCCTCGGCCTTGTCGTTGTCGATGAGCGTCAGGGTCACGCCGTACGTCGCCTCGAACTCGGCCTTGCGGGCGTAGACGGCTTCCTTGCGGTAGCCGACGACGATCGCGACCTCGGTGAGTCCGACCTCGGCGAAGTTGGCCAGCGTCAGGTCCAGGACCGTCTTCTCGCCGTCGACGGGCACGAGTGCCTTGGGCAGCGTGTCCGTGTACGGACGCAGACGTCGTCCTGCACCGGCAGCCAGTACGAGGCCGATCATGCGAGTTCTCCTTCGTCGTGTACAGCGGGGGCCGAGGAGGACACCCAGAAGCGGATGGACTCCACGAGCACCACCAGAGCCACGGCTGCCGCGAGCGCGGTGAGAGCCGTGGTAAATCCTGAACTCCGGGTCAGTACGGCGGCGAGTACGGCCACGACCAGGGTCCGGCCCTCGTGCCCGCCGATGGCGCGCACCAGCCACCGGGGCGGTGCGCCGGTACCGCCTCGGATGCGGTACACCGTGTCGTAGTGATGGTAGGCGACGGCCGAAACGAGGCCGAATGCCGCGGGAACGGCGTGCGGCACATCACTGCGGGCCGCCAGCACCAGAATCGTGCAGTACTCCGCGGCACGGAAGACCGGGGGCACGAGCCAGTCGAGCGCGCCCTTGAGCGGCCGCGAGACCGCGAGGCCGGAGACGACCGCGTACACCACTGCCGCTCCGACGGTCAGCCAGCTGCCGTAGGGAGCGAACAGGGCGGTGGCGACGATCACCACTGCGCCGGCGAGCGCCAGCAGCGGAGCTGTGAAGCCGCCGCCGGGGCGGCGGACCGCACCGGCCACGGCCTGCGCGAGGGGTCCCGAGTCGGCGAGGTCGGCCAGTGCGACGGCGGCCCGGTCGGTGCGCTGCGCCTTGCGGGTCAGCGAGCGCAGCAGCCGCCCGGCCGTGGTGTAACTGGCGGCCAGCGCGCATCCGACGAGCAGGGCGTAGAAGACGATCCGGGGGGTGGTCACCGCGGTGAGCACGGCGATCATGGCCCAGCGTTCGCCGATGGGCAGGACTATCATCCGGCGCAGCCAGACGGTCCAGCCGACGCTGTCGAGCCGGTCCGAGAGCGCGGCGGTGGGGCTCGTGTTGGAGACCGCGTCGTGATTGGCCTCGTTGAACGAGAAGTCGACGACATGCCGGCAGGCCTGGAGCACCATCGCGCCGAGCGCGAGGACCCATACGTCGTCGCCGCCGCGAGCGGCGCCGAGGGCGAGGCCCGCGTAGTACGCGTACTCCTTGGCCCGGTCGAAGGTGGCGTCCAGCCAGGCACCCATCGTCGAGTACTGCAGCGAGTAGCGGGCGAGCTGCCCGTCGGTGCAGTCCAGGACGAAGGAGAGGAGCAGCAGCACCCCGGCCGCGACATAGCCCCCGCGGGTGCCGGTCGCCGCGCTGCCGGCCGCGATGAGGGCCGTGATCAGCGAGGCGGTGGTGACCTGGTTCGGGGTGAAGCCCCGGCGGGCGCACCAGCGGGCGATGTAGCGCGAGTACGGGCTGATGAAGAACGTCGTGAAGAAGCCGTCGTGGGCCTTCACCGCGCTGCGCAGCCGTACGGCCTCGTCGTCGACGGCGTCGACGGCGGCCTGTGCGGCACTGCGGTCCTCGGGACCGGTGGGCACCTCGGCGGTGAGCGAACCGAGCTCGGGGCGCTGCACGGCGGTGCCCTCGGCGTCGAGGGCGACGGCGAGCCGACCGGGGACCGTGCGGTCCTCGGCGACGGGTTCGGCGCCGGCCGGCGCGACGGGGCTTCCCGCACCCACGGCTGCCACGGCCCTGCGCAAAGCACGGAGCAGCGCGTCCCGTGCCTCGGGCTGCGCGGTGAGCGCTCCGGGGACGGTGGCGGCGGCGAAGCGGGGGTCGGTCAGTCCGAGCCTGAGGGCATGGACGTGGCCGACGAAGCGCGGGTCCACGAGCGCGACGCGCCGGCTCGCGGGGACCGCGGCGAGCAGCTCGGCTGCCTCGGTGGCGTCGGCAGCTGCGCGTACGTCAAAGCCGAGTGACCGCAGATCGTCCTCGAGCGACGATCCGGGTACCGGCGCACCGGTGAGGATGGCGGTCGACAGACGAACTCACTCCTTGGTGCTGACGGGAAAGGCGCGCGACAGTGCGGCCCTCGGGTGGGCCGGCGGCGCGTCGGCTGAGGCTATCGGATGAACGGAAGGCCGAGTTCACCGCCCGTTTGTGCTCCGTTCGGGCGAACCGGCCATCATGCGGCGCTGTTCGCGATCATCATCGTCGATCAACACCTCGCCCCACAAACCGCGCAGGGTCAGCGCATAAGCTGACACGTATGACGTGGTTGATCACAGGCGGGGCCGGTTACATCGGAGCACATGTGGCGAAGGCCATGACGGGGGCCGGCGAGAGAGTCGTGGTGCTCGACGACATCTCCACGGGTATCGAGGGGCGCCTGCCCGCGGATGTTCCCCTGGTGCGCGGTTCGGCCTCCGACCGTGCGCTGCTCGACCGGGTGCTGGCCGAGCACGAGGTGACCGGTGTGGTGCATCTCGCGGCGAAGAAGCAGGTCGGCGAGTCCGTCGAGAAGCCCCTCGTCTACTACCGGGAGAACGTGACCGGGCTCGCCGTGCTGCTGGAGGCGGTGGTCGCGGCCGGTGTGCGGCGTTTCCTCTTCTCCTCGTCGGCCGCCGTGTACGGCGTTCCGGACACGGAGCTCATCACCGAGGAGACTCCGTGCGTCCCGATCAACCCCTACGGCGAGACCAAGCTGGCCGGCGAGTGGCTGGTGCGGGCGACGGGCCGGGCGCACTCGGTCTCGACCGCCTGTCTGCGCTACTTCAACGTGGCCGGGGCCGCGACGCCCGAGCTGTCCGACACGGGCGTCTACAACGTCGTGCCCATGATCTTCGACCGGTTGACCCGCGGCGAGGCCCCGCGGATCTTCGGTGACGACTACCCCACGCCCGACGGCACCTGCGTCCGCGACTACATCCACGTCGCCGACCTCGCCGACGCGCACCTCGCGGTGGCCCGGAAGCTGGCGGAGCCCGGCTTCGCCGGGGATCTGACCGTGAACATCGGCCGCGGTGAAGGCGTCTCGGTGCGCGAGCTCGCCGATCTGGTGGGCGAGGTCAGCGGCCTGCCCGCGAAGCCCGTGATCGAACCGCGCAGGCCCGGTGACGCGGCCAGGGCCGTCGCCTCTGCCGCGCGGATGACCGAGGAACTGGGCTGGACGGCCGGGCGCGGAGTGCGCGAGATGGTCGAGTCGGCCTGGGAGGGCTGGTGCCTGCGCCACCCCGAGGCGCGCGCGAAGTAGTCCACGGCATTCCGCCGACGCCCTGACCTGCGAACGTTTTCGCAGGTCAGGGCACATGACAACGGTGTTCAGTGCCGTGTTGCCCGGTACCCCCCGCCCGTAGTTCACTGGCCACATCGGGCGATCGGCGCCCGAGTGGTACGACGCGTTCCGGAGGCGTTCCCATGGGGGCTGGCCACGATCACGGGCATACGCACGGAGGGCCGCCCCCGACGGGCACGGCCGCCGCCGCGTACAAGGGCCGGCTCAAGGTCGCCCTGGGCATCACGCTCGGCGTCATGGTCATGGAGATCGTCGGCGGACTGCTCTCCGACTCGCTCGCGCTGATCGCCGACGCGGCCCATATGGCCACGGACGCGCTCGGCCTCGGCATGGCCCTGCTCGCGATCCACTTCGCCAACAGGCCCTCGGGGCCCAACCGCACCTTCGGCTTCGCCCGCGCCGAGATCCTCGCGGCGCTGGCCAACTGCCTGCTGCTCCTGGGGGTCGGCGGCTACCTGGTCTTCGAAGCGGTCGACCGTTTCGTCACCCCGGCCGAGACCAGGGGCGGTCTGGCCATCGTGTTCGCCTCCGTCGGTCTGGTCGCCAACGTCGTCTCGCTGTCCCTGCTGATGCGCGGGCAGAAGGACAGCCTCAATGTGCGGGGCGCCTATCTCGAGGTCGTCGCGGACACCCTCGGCTCGGTCACGGTCCTGGTGTCGGCGGGCATCATCATGGCCACGGGCTGGCAGGCCGCCGACCCGATCGCCTCGTTGCTGATCGGTCTCATGATCGTCCCCCGTACGGTGAAGCTGCTGCGCGAGACGCTCGACGTGCTCCTGGAATCGGCGCCCAAGGGTGTCGACATGGCGGAGGTGCGCGCCCACATCACCGCCCTTCCCGGGGTGCTGGACGTCCACGACCTGCACGCCTGGACGATCACCTCGGGGATGCCGGTGCTCTCCGCGCACG
Organism: Streptomyces sp. NPDC056452; assembly: GCF_042796085.1. Lineage (NCBI taxonomy): Bacteria > Bacillati > Actinomycetota > Actinomycetes > Kitasatosporales > Streptomycetaceae > Streptomyces > Streptomyces sp. NPDC056452. Next base: position 266,281 of record NZ_JBHTRI010000006.1, on the reverse strand, counting down.
TGGTCGTGCACCAGGAGATGCTGGACTCGATCGGCCACGAGAAGCTCCTGCACGACCTGCAGGGCTGCCTCGGCCACCACTTCGACGTGGAGCACTGCACCTTCCAGCTGGAGCCGAGCGGGCATGCGGAGCACGAGGCGAAGCTCTGCCACTGAGCGGGACCGGGTGTTAGGGTCTCCGGCGTACGTTCGAGTGCTTCGAGTCCCTCGAGTGCGAAGCCTGTGGGAGAGAAGGAGCTGAGGTTGATGACTGTCGCGACGACGGCTGCCCCGCGCAGCAATCGGTCCTTCCTCATCTCCCGGGTTCTCGGCTAGCGCCTCGGCTGTCTCCACGTCGCCGCGTCGGCCGGAGCCCTCTCACCCAAGGGTTTCCCACGTTGACCGACCACACAATCAACGCTTTCTTCGCACTGCACCACCGCCTTCCCCGGCAGAGTCCGGGCTCCGACGCGACCACCCGGCGGCTGCTCGCCCTCGCGGGCCCGCAGCCGGACCGCCCGCGCGTCCTGGACCTGGGCTGCGGTCCCGGCAGGGCCGCCCTCCTGCTCGCCGCCGAGGCGGGTGCCGAGGTGACCGCGGTCGATCTGCACCAGCCGTTCCTCGACGAACTGCGCGAGGCGGCCGAGGCGCGTGGCCTCGGCGACCGGATCCACATCGTCAGGGCCGACATGGCGGACCTCGGCGGGTTCGCCGACGGCGCCTTCGATCTGGTCTGGGCCGAGGGTTCCGCGTACATCATCGGGTTCGACACGGCGCTGCGTGACTGGCAGCGCCTGCTCGCTCCCGGTGGCTCGATGGTGATCACCGAGTGCGTCTGGACCACGGACGCACCGACCGGCGAAGCCCGTGCGTTCTGGGAGCGGCACGGCTCCCTGCGCCCGGTCGCCGCCAACACGGCTGCCGCCGTGGCGGCGGGCTGCCATGTGCTCGGGGTGCTGCTGCAGCCCGGGAGCGACTGGGACGAGTACTACGTCCCCCTGGCGGAACGGGCGGCGGCCGCCGATCCCTCGGCCCCCGGTATGGCGCAGGCTCTCGCGGCCACCGCCGAGGAGCTGGCGATGCGCCGCGACCACGGCACGGAGTACGGCTACGCCGGCTATGTCCTGCGGCCGGCCGACCCTCGGTGGCGGACCCGTCCGGAGACCACCGCGGACCGCGATGCCGTGCACGCCGTCAACACGGCGGCGTTCCCGACGCGGGCCGAGGCCGATCTGGTCGATGCCCTGCGCCTGGATCCCGGCGCGTGGCTGCCCGGTCTGTCGTACGTGGCCGAGGCACCGGACGGTTCCGTCGCCGCGTACGCGCTGCTGACCCGGTGCCGGGTCGGGGGCGCGCCGGCGCTGGCGCTGGCGCCGGTGGCGACCTCGCCCTCGCATCAGCGCGGGGGCGCGGGCCGTGCGGTGGTGCGTGCCGTGCTGGACGCGGCCCGGCTGCGGGGTGAGCCGCTCGTGCTGGTTCTCGGCCATCCGCGGTACTACCCGGCGTTCGGCTTCGTGCCGGCGTCGCGGTTCGGGATCGGGGTCGCTTTCGATGTTCCCGACGAGGCCCTGATGGCTCTGCGGCTCGACGATTCCGCGCCGGTGCCCATGGGCAGCATCCAGTATCCGGACGCCTTCGGGGTCTGACGCGGTGTCCGGTCCGCCGCGCCGTCAGGGTGCGGCGGGCCGGACATGCCAGCACCCGAAGTACGGACAAGCGGCTTTTGTGCGGCAGACTTGACCGGACTCGAGGGGTCCGGCGCACGAGGCCGGGAACCAAAGCGAAGGATGGGTATGCCGACCACACCAGCCACCGCGGCGCACAGCTCGTCGAACGGCACAGCAGAAGCGATCATGCTCGAACTGGTCGACGAGGACGGCACCACCATCGGCATCGCGGAGAAACTCGCCGCCCACCAGGCACCGGGCCAGCTGCACCGGGCGTTCTCCGTGTTCCTCTTCGACGAACAGGGACGTCTGCTGCTACAGCGCCGTGCGCTCGGCAAGTACCACTCCCCCGGCGTGTGGTCCAACACCTGCTGCGGTCATCCGTACCCCGGCGAGGCGCCCTTCGCGGCCGCCGCCCGGCGTACGTACGAGGAGCTCGGGATCTCGCCCTCGCTGCTCGCGGCCGCGGGCACGGTCCGCTACAACCATCCGGACCCCGTCTCGGGCCTGGTGGAGCAGGAGTTCAACCATCTGTTCGTCGGGATGGCGCAGGAGCAGCTGCGGCCGGATCCGGAGGAGGTCGGCGAGACGGCCTTCGTGACCGCGGGTGAGCTCGCGGAGCGGCACGCCGCCGCGCCGTTCTCGGCCTGGTTCATGACGGTGCTGGACGCCGCGCGGCCCGCGATCAGGGAGCTGACGGGGCCGTCCGCGGGCTGGTGAGACGCCGCCCGGCGGGTGCGGGGGCGGTCAGAACTGGGCCCTCAGCGGCAGCGCCGCCCAGATGATCTTCCCGCCACCCGCCGTGTGCTCCACGTCGCAGGTGCCGCCCGCCTCCGCCGTGACCTCACGGACCAGCAGCAGTCCACGTCCGCCCGTCTGCGCGTAGTCGGTCACCAGGGCGGTAGGGCGGTAGGGGTGGTTGTCCTCGACGGACACCCTGATCCATTCCGCCCCGATGGCGACCTCGACCGCGAGTTCGGGCGAGAGCAGTGCGGCGTGCTTCACGGCGTTGGTGACCAGTTCCGAGACGATCAGCAGCAGGCCCTGGAGGACGTCGTCCTCCACGGGCACGCCCTGCCGGTTCAGCAGGTCCCGTACCGCGTGCCGGGCCTGCGGCACCGAGACGTCGACGGCGGGGGCGGTGAATCGCCACACTCCCTCGTACGGCACCGGATGGGCCGGTACACTCCCGCGGCTCTCCATAGACCGGCACCCGCTCTCGACTCGCACGTCACTGACTATCGAGTAATGAGTGTCGGGAACAGCTTGGTCCGGACCGAGCTTCTGACCACAAGTAGTCACTTATAGAAGCAATGTGACCGAGTGGGTATGACAGAGTCAGGTGATTGGACTACTTCTCGTCTTCTTCGGGCGTCATCTGGTCCGTCACCAGGCTGACGATCCGTCGGCCGCCGATCCCGATCGAGATGAGCCCCAGCCCGTCGAACAGCAGGGCAAGCGAGAAGAAGCAGCCGAGCACGTAGAGGCTGCTGTGCGGCCAGTCGAAGAGCACCAGCAGGCCCAGCAGCAGTCCGAAGGCACCCTGCAGCAGTGTCCAGCCGAACTGGGGGCCCCGGACGACGACACTGCCGACCAGCCGGAACACTCCCCCCGTGAGGAAGAGCAGCGCGGCGAACATGGTGAGCGCCTCCGCCGTGCCGTGCGGGTGGCGGATGACGACGACCCCGGCCGCGATGTTCAGCGCGGCGACGACCACGCCCAGCCAGAAGTACGGGGTGCCGCGGGCCTGGATCGCGTGGAGGAGACCGACCAGGCCGCCGATCAGCAGCAGCCATCCGAAGAGGATCATCGAGGTGAGTGTGGCCACGCCGGTGTAGACGAGGCCGACGAGCCCCGCGACCACCAGCAGGATCCCCAGCAGGGCGAGCCCGCCGAAACTCCGGTTGAGCTTCTTGCCCTCGGTCGTGGGTCCGGCCATCGACAGCTCCTCACGGTGCGTGCCCGCTTCGCGACCCCTTCTTGATCATAGGTACGGACCGTACGGATAGCATCCGGCGCATGGATCCCAGGGAGCAGGCGCGGCTGGAGCACACGGTCGCGGACGGCGTCGCCACCGTCGTCATCAGCAACTCCGCCAAGCGGAACGCGATGACCGCGGACATGTGGCGGTCGCTGCCCGGACTGCTGGAGCGGCTGGCCGCCGACCCGGCGGTGCGGGTACTGGTGCTCACCGGCGCCGGGGACACCTTCTGCGCCGGCGCGGACATCGCCTCGCTCCGGGAGCCGGGCAGCCGTGCTCAGGAACTCGCCGTGCGGGCGGAGGAGGCGCTGGCCGCCTTTCCCCGGCCCACGCTGGCCGCCGTGCGCGGATACTGCGTGGGCGGCGGCAGCCAGCTCGCGGCAGCCTGTGACCTGCGGTTCGCCGAGGAGGGGGCGTCGTTCGGCGTGACTCCGGCCAAGCTCGGGATCGTCTACCCCGCGTCGTCGACCCGGCGGCTCGTCGGGCTGGTCGGCCCGGCCGCCGCGAAGTTCCTGCTCTTCTCCGGCGAGCTGATCGCCGCGGAACGGGCCCTGCGCACGGGGCTGGTGGACGAGGTCCTGCCGGCTGGCGGACTGGAGGCCCGGGTGCGGTCGTTCGCACAGGTCCTGGCGTCGCGTTCGCAGCTGACCCAGGCCGCCGCGAAGGAGTTCGCCGACGGCCGCGAGGACCGGGACGCGTACTGGTCGGAGCAGGCGCGCGGAAGCGGCGACACCGCGGAGGGTGTCGCCGCCTTCATGGAGCGCCGTACGCCCCGCTTCACCTGGGTGACGGGACCTGCCCGGGCCTCTTCTACCGCAGGCTGAACCGGCTGCTGCTACGGAACTCCTCGACCAGGGCGGCCGGGGCCTTCTCGGGGGAGCCGGCGTCGTAGGGCGGCTGGGGGTCGTACTCGGTGAGCAGCTGGACGGCCTGGGCGTGCTCGTCCCCGGCGATCCGGCCGAGCAGGGTGAGGCCCATGTCGATGCCGGACGACACCCCGGCGGCCGTGACGTACTTGCCGTCGAATACGACGCGCTCGCCGGTCGGCTCGGCCCCGTACTCCTTGAGGATGTCGAGGGCGAGCCAGTGCGAGGTGGCGCGACGGCCGTCGAGCAGTCCGGCCGCGGCGAGCAGCAGCGACCCCGTACACACCGAGGTCGTCCAGGTGCTGGTCGCATCGGCGGCGCGCAGCCAGTCGAGCAGGGTCTCGTTCTCCATCTGGACGCTCTGCCCGGGACCGCCGGGCACGATCACGAGGTCGGGGGCGGTGACTTCGGCGAGCGTACGGTCTGCGTGGAGCGCGAGGCTCCCGCTGTCGTTGCGCACGGCCCCGGCCCGCTCGGCGACGAGGACGGTCTCGGCGCCGGGAGTGCGGCTGAGGATCTCGTAGGGGCCCACGGCGTCGAGGGCGGTGAAGCGGTCGAAGAGCACGATGGCGATCTGCATGGTGTTCCTTACGTTGCGGGCGGGTTGATGCACACGGGCGGGGAGTGGAAGCGGCGGCGGTATTCGGCGGGCGCCGTGCCGAGCGCCTTGACGAAGGCGCGGCGCATGGCCTCCGGGGTGCCGTAGCCGCTGGCGCGGGAGATTCCCGCGACGCCGTCGGTGGTGTCCTCCAGGAGCCGGCGGGCCTGTTCGAGGCGGACGCGCTCGACGTACCGGCCCGGTGTCAGGCCGGTCTCGGCCTGGAAGGCCCGGGCGAAGTGGCGGGGCGAGAGCCTGGCCCGGGCCGCCAGTGCCTCCACGCAGAGGTCGGCGTCCGGGTGCTCGGTGATCCAGTGCTGAACGGCCCGCAGGGGTTCGCGGACGGCCGTCTGGGCGGTGAGCTGGGCGCTGAACTGGGCCTGGTTCCCCGGGCGCCGCAGGAACACGACGAGATGGCGGGCCACCGTGAGCGCCACGTCGCGGCCGTGGTCCTCCTCGACGAGGGCCAGGGCGAGATCGATGCCGGCGGTGACACCGGCCGAGGTGGCCAGCCTTCCGTCGCGTACGAAGATCGGGTCCGGGTCCACCTCGACCGCCGGATGGTCACGGGCGAGGGTCTCGCAGACGGACCAGTGGGTGGTCACCCGGTGGCCGTCGAGCTGCCCCGCCTCCGCGAGCAGCAGGGCCCCGGAACAGACGGAGACCAACTGCCCGGCGCGCGGGGCGTTCTCACGCAGCCAGTCGATCAGCGCCGGGTCGGGGGCGCGGGTACCGGACCCGCCGGGGACGAGGAGCACGTCGGGCACGTCCGCCTCGGCGAGAGAACCGTCGGGGACCAGGGTGAGGCCGTTGGAGCAGCGGACCGGCGCACCGGTCAGGGAGGCGGTGCGCAGCCCGTAGGAGACACCGGGGGCGCGGGAGGCCCCGGCGAAGACCTCCATCGGGCCGCTCACATCGAGGCTCAGCACGTCCTCGAAGAGGACGACGAGTACGGATCGCTGCTTCATGTCTGCCATCCTGGGCGGCCCGGCCGATGGCCGCAATGACGTGTTCCCCACCTTTCCTGCCATACCGGGGACGCGGGCCATATCACCTCCGCGCCAGGGTTTCGCGACGTACTGACCAGTCGGTAACGTGCAGGCATGAGTACTCTTCCGCCCCGCGCCGGGCGTCGCTGCCACAACTCGGTCAACCCCCTGCACTCCTGCGTCTACTTCTCCCCCGACCTGGGCGAGGAGTTCGGCAAGCTCGGCATCGACGACCCGAGCGCGACCTACTTCGCCGCCCGCGGCGCCGCGCTGGGCGCCGTCGGGGCCGGAGCGGTGACGTCCACCTTCTACAACTTCAACCACGAGCTGGTCTCCCGCCATCTGCCCGCCGTGTGGTCCGTGGTCTCGCCCCAGGCGGCGCTCGACGCGCGGCTGCGCGCCGCCGACTCGACGCTGCGCCGGCTGCTCGGCGAGGAGGCCGTCGCCTCCCCCGAGATGGCGGAGGCCGCCGGGCTGGCCCTGCGCGCCGCGGAGGCCTGCACCCGCCACGCCCGGCCGCTGTACGCCGCGCACGCCGACCTGCCGGTGCCGGACGAGCCGCACCTGGCGTTCTGGCACGCGGCGACGCTGCTGCGCGAGCACCGGGGCGACGCCCACCTCGCCGCCCTGCTCTCGGCCGGTCTCGACCCGGTCGAGGCCCTGGTCAGCCACACCGCGACCGGCAAGGGCATGGCGCCCCGCTGGATCCTGGGCACCCGCGGCTGGCGGCGCGCCGACTGGGACGCGGCGGTGGAGCGGCTGCGCGGGCGCGGCCTGCTGGACGACGCGGGCGAGCTGACGGACGCGGGCACCGCCCTCAGGGCCGGCCTGGAGGAGGCGACGGACCGGATGGACGCCGCACCGTACGAGCACCTGGGCGCGGAGGGCGTGGAGCGGCTCACCGAGCTGGGCCGCGGATACCTGTTCGCCGCGGCAGCCGCCGGAGCGTTCCCCGACGACCTCGTCGGAAAGGGCTGAGCCCCGGAACGTTTACGGGCCGTCGTCGGGGTCAGGCGCACAGCACACACAGACACCCCGACGAAGGAGAACACCATGCGCACGATCGCAGACGTCTTCCGCACCATCGGCTCCGCCGTGGGCACCGTGGTGACGCTCCCCTTCCGGCTGGTGGCCAAGGTCTTCGGCGGTGCGTCGCGCGGCGGCCGGGCCCGGCGCGCCTGAGCGGGCGGTCCGCGGCACCACCCGACGAGGTCACGCGACACGGCACCCGGCCACCCGGCACAATGCAGGCGAAGGTGACCACACCGGATGTGGACCACTCCGTGGCACACAGCCAGCACAGCCAGTACGAGAAGGCGAGTCGGGAAAACCGTGACGACGTCCATCGAAGGCAGGATCGCCGAGGAACTCGGCGTACGTGAGCGTCAGGTGAAAGCGGCCGTCGAGCTGCTCGACGGCGGGTCGACCGTGCCGTTCATCGCGCGCTACCGCAAGGAAGCGACCGAGATGCTCGACGATGCGCAGCTGCGCACGCTCGAGGAACGACTGCGGTACCTGCGGGAATTGGAGGACCGCCGTGCGGCGGTCCTCGATTCCGTACGCGAGCAGGGCAAGCTCGACGCCGCCCTGGAGGCGCAGATCCGCGCGGCCGACACCAAGGCGCGGCTGGAGGACATCTATCTGCCCTTCAAGCCGAAACGCCGGACGAAGGCCCAGATCGCACGCGAGGCGGGTCTGGAGCCGCTGGCGGACGGACTGCTCGGTGACCCGTCGAAGGACCCGCTCGCCGCGGCAGCCGCGTTCGTCGACGCGGACAAGGGCGTGGCGGACCCGGCGGCGGCCCTGGACGGTGCCCGCTCCATCCTGACCGAGCGGTTCTCGGAGGACGCCGATCTGACCGGTGAGCTGCGTGAGCGCATGTGGTCGCGCGGGCGGCTGGCCGCGAAGGTCCGCGACGGCAAGGAGGAGGCCGGTGCGAAGTTCGCCGACTACTTCGACTTCGCGGAGCCGTTCACCGCGCTGCCCTCGCACCGGGTCCTCGCGATGCTCCGGGGCGAGAAGGAGGACGTGCTCGACCTGGTCCTCGAGCCCGAGGAGCCCACGGGCACCGAGCAGCCGGGCCCGTCGACGTACGAGAACATGATCGCCCGTCGTTTCGGTGTCGCCGACCGCGGCAGGCCGGGTGACAAGTGGCTGGGCGACACGGTGCGCTGGGCCTGGCGGACGCGGATCCTCGTCCATCTCGGGATCGATCTGCGTCTGCGGCTGCGTACGGGGGCGGAGGACGAGGCGGTACGCGTCTTCGCGTCGAACCTGCGCGATCTGCTGCTCGCCGCACCGGCCGGCACCCGGTCGACGCTGGGGCTCGACCCCGGCTTCCGCACGGGCGTGAAGGTCGCCGTGGTGGACGCCACCGGCAAGGTCGTCGCGACGGACGTCATCTACCCGCACGTTCCGGCGAACAAGTGGGACCAGTCGCTGGCCACGCTCGAGCGGCTGGCGAAGGAGCACGACGTCGATCTGATCGCGATCGGCAACGGCACGGCGTCCCGCGAGACCGACAAGCTCGCCGGTGAACTGTGCGACAAGCACCCGGAGCTGAAGCTCACCAAGGTCATGGTGTCCGAGGCGGGCGCGTCCGTGTACTCGGCCTCGGCCTTCGCTTCGCAGGAACTCCCGGACATGGACGTCTCGTTGCGCGGCGCGGTCTCGATCGCGCGACGCCTTCAGGACCCACTGGCCGAGCTCGTGAAGATCGATCCGAAGTCGATCGGCGTCGGCCAGTACCAGCACGACCTGTCCGAGGTGAAGCTGTCGCGCTCGCTGGACGCGGTGGTCGAGGACTGTGTGAACGGTGTCGGTGTCGACGTCAACACCGCCTCGGCGCCGCTGCTCTCGCGGGTGTCGGGCATCGGCTCCGGGCTCGCCGAGAACATCGTGGCGCACCGGGACACCAACGGCCCGTTCCGGTCGCGCCGGGCGCTGAAGGATGTGGCACGGCTGGGCCCGAAGGCGTACGAGCAGTGCGCGGGCTTCCTCCGGATCCGGGGCGACGACCCCCTGGACGCGTCGAGTGTGCACCCGGAGGCCTACCCCGTGGTGCGGACGATGGCGAGGACGACGGGCGGGGACGTCGCCTCGCTCATCGGAAACACGGGCGTCCTGCGCTCGCTGCGGGCCGATGACTTCGTGGACGAGAAGTTCGGCCTGCCGACGGTCACGGACATCCTCAAGGAGCTGGAGAAGCCGGGCCGCGACCCGCGCCCGGCCTTCAAGACGGCCACGTTCAAGGAGGGCGTCGAGAAGATCGGCGACCTGGCCTCCGGGATGGTGCTCGAGGGTGTCGTCACGAACGTCGCGGCCTTCGGTGCGTTCGTGGACATCGGCGTCCACCAGGACGGCCTGGTGCATGTGTCGGCGATGTCGCGGACGTTCGTCAAGGACCCGCGGGATGTCGTCAAGCCGGGCGACATCGTGAAGGTGAAGGTCATGGAGGTCGACATCCCGCGCAAGCGGATCTCGCTGACGCTGCGGCTGGACGACGAGGCCTCGGACGCCCAGGGCGGTGGGCAGGGCCCGCGGCGCGAGAGGAACGGGCAGGGCGACGGCGAGCGGCCCCCGCGCCAGCGGCAGGGCGGTCAGGGGCAGCGGCAGGGCCAGGGGCAGAGCGGTCAGGGGCAGGCACAGGGAGGCCGTCAGGGTAGTGGCGGCCAGAGCCGTGACCGGCGGGGCGACGGCCAGGGCGCTCCCTCTCGCCCGGCAGCCGCGCCGGCCAACAGCGCGATGGCCGACGCGTTGCGGCGTGCAGGGCTGACGGGTCCCGACCGGGGCGGCCGTAAGCGCTGAGGCGACGGAGCGGGCGGACAGGAGCTCTTCCTGTCCGCCCGTTTCCTTTGCCCTCGCCCGAAGGGCCCGCCACCTGCCGGGAACAAGACCGTTACATGGAACGGGTGTTGCCCGAAGCATTGACATGTCCAGAACCCGCCGCCACGCTGATTGCCAACCAGGAATGCAACCGGTTGCATTCCGAACAGCACGAGCCGCACACCGCAGGAGCGAGGCACCCGGCCCCACCACCTCGCGCCCCCCACCGACTTCATCCGTAGAGAGGACTGCTCATGTCCGGCACGCCACGCTCGCCCACCCGCTCCGGTCCGACCTTCACCGCCGAGGTCGAGTCGGTCACCTGACGGCTGCCCAGTTGTGCAACCGGTTGCACAACTCCCGGGGTCGCCCCCTGATCCGCACGGGCCGGACCGTGCGGACTAGGCTGAGGATCCTGGGGAGAAGTGTCGACCGGCACGCGGCGAGGAACAGAGCGGGCGGCGGCGCAGGGCGGGCAAGGGGAAGACAACCGTGGCCATGACCATCCGTGACGTCGCCCAGGCAGCCGGGGTTCATGTCTCGACCGTCTCCCGGGCCTTCTCGGCCTCCCACCTGGTCAAGCGGGAGACCCGGGACCGTGTGCTCGCCATCGCCGCGGAACTGGGCTACCAGCCCAACGAGACCGCACGCGCCCTGACCACGGGGCGCACCCGGAATCTGGGGCTGATCGTCTCCGATATCGCCAACCCCTTCTACCCTCCGCTCATCAAGGCCGCCCAGGCGTACGCCAGGGTCCGCGGCTACCAGGTCTTCGTGGCCGACACCGACGAGGACGTGGCCGCCGAGGAGGAACTGATCCAGACCCTGGCCCGCCAGGTGGACGGAGTGGTCCTGGTCAGCCCCAGGCTGGCCAACGACGTCATCGGCCGACTGAGCGGGGAACTGCCGTTCGTCCTGGTCAACCGGTCCGTGACGGGGCTGTCCGCCGTACTGATGGACGTGGCGCACGGTGCGACGCTCGCGGTGGAGCACCTGGCCGTGCTGGGCCACGAGCATCTCGCCCTGGTCGGCGGCCCCCGTGGCTCGTGGACCAGTGCGCAGATGCGCAGGGCCGCGGGCAGGGCGGCCGCGGACCAGGGGGTCAGGCTGGACGTGCTCGGCCCCAACCGGCCGACGCAGCACGGCGGTATCGCGGCGACGCCTGCCGTCCTGAGGACGGGAGCCACCGGGGTGATCGCCTACAACGATCTGGTCGCCATCGGACTCATCGAAGGGTTCGACGACCGGAACATACGGGTACCCGGGGACATCAGCGTGATCGGCGTGGACGACACCGTGGCCGGCCGGCTGAACCGCCCCCGGCTGACCACCGTCGCCATGCCCACGGCCGCGGCGGGTCGCACGGCGGTCGATCTGCTCATCCAGACCGTGGAGACATCGGGCGGCGGTCCGTCCACGGCACAGACCACTCTGGCGACCTCCCTGGTCGTCCGGGACTCCACAGCCGCCCCGGCGCACCCTGCCGACTGATCCTTCGTACCGACTTCTTGACCGCTCGGATTGGGTGACGTACCGTCACCGCTGTTCACATACACGAACCTGATTCACGTACTGAATTCACCTCCGAATCGGGAACGGCCTTCACCACCGCACCACACCACCGACAGGTGCCTGCGGACGATGCCGCAGGCGGTGAAAGGAATACCTAGTGCGCACAAAGAATCAGCACGTCAGGAGACGTGGCGGCCGCGCGGCCGCCTCACTCGTCGCCACCGTCTCCGTGATCGCCGCAGGCCTCACCGCGCTGTTCGCGACGGGTTCGGCGACAGCCGCCCCGGCAACCGGCTCGTACACACTGAAGAACGCTGCCAGCGGACTGTGTCTGGGCGTGCCCGGGTCGAGCACATCCGCCGGCGTGCAGCTCGCCCAGACTGCCTGCGGCTCGGCCGCCAGCCAGACCTGGAAGCTGACCGCTTCCGGCAGCGGCTACACGCTGGCCGCCGCGCACAGTTCCCAGTGCGCCGGGGTGAAGGATGCCTCCACCAGCGCCGGCAAGGCGGTGGAACAGCAGAGCTGCAGCGGTGCGGCGACCCAGGTCTGGACGCTGACGGCAGTCAGCGGCAGCACCTACCGGGTGGTCAACAGCAACGGCGGCAAGTGCCTGAACGTGAAGGACAGTTCCACCGCGTCCGGCGCACTGGTCCAGCAGAACTCCTGCGACTCGGTGACCAGCAAGAACTGGACCTTCACCGCCTCGGGCACGGTTCCCACGGACCCGCCCACCGACCCGACCGACCCGCCCACCGACCCGCCGACCGACCCGGACTCGCCGCCGTCGTGGCCGACGGCCAACGGCAGCCAGGCCGTCTCGGCGACCATCGCGGTCACGGGCACGTACGACGGTGGGATGAAGCGCCTGTACGGCAGTGGTGACCTGGGCAGCGGCGGCCAGGAGGAGGACCAGCCCCCGCTGATCACACTGGCGGACGGTGCCACCCTGCAGAACGTCATCCTCGGCGCCCCGGCCGCTGACGGTGTGCACTGCGCGGGCACCTGCACCATCAAGAACGTCTGGTGGGAGGACGTGGGCGAGGACGCCGCGACCTTCCGCGGCGGCTCCTCCTCGACGGTCCGCACGATCGACGGCGGCGGCGCGAAGCTGGCCGAGGACAAGGTCTTCCAGCACAACGGCGTCGGCACGCTGGTCGTCAAGAACTTCCAGGTCGACGACTTCGGCAAGCTGGTCCGCTCCTGCGGCAACTGCTCCACGCAGAACGCCCGGCACATCCAGCTCCAGAACATCTGGGCGACGGCTCCGGGCACCAGCCTGGTCGGCATCAACACCAACTACGGTGACACGGCACGGATCTCGGGCGTCACGATCTACGACGACGGCGACCGTGACATGAAGATCTGCACCAAGTACAAGGGAACGACCAGCGGCGAGCCGAGCGAGATCGGCTCGGGAGCGGATGGCACGAACTGCATCTACTCCTCGTCCGAGATCACTTACGTCGACTGAGGCGGCCCCTCCACGGAGGGCATGACGGACCCGCTCTTCCCGGCAGCGACCGGGAGGGGCGGGTCCCTCGCTGTCAGCTGATCTCGACGACCTTGCCGTCGGCGACCTCGACCCGCCGGGTCGTGTGGACGGCTTCGAGCATCCGCCGGTCGTGCGTGACGAGGAGCAGCGTCCCGGTGTACGCGTCGAGCGCCGACTCCAGCTGCTCGATCGCGGGCAGGTCGAGGTGGTTCGTCGGCTCGTCCAGGACCAGCAGGTTGACACCCCTGCCCTGGAGGAGGGCGAGAGCGGCCCGGGTGCGTTCGCCCGGGGAGAGCGTCGTGGCCGGCCGCAGCACATGGTCGGCGCGCAGGCCGAACTTGGCGAGCAGCGTACGGACCTCGGCCGGCTCCGTCTCGGGGACGGCCGCGCAGAAGGCGTCCAGCAGGCTCTCCGTACCGTGGAACAGCTTGCGCGCCTGGTCGACCTCGCCCACCACGACGCCCGAGCCGAGGGAGGCGTGGCCGGAGTCGAGCGGGAGCCGGCCGAGCAGTGCGGCGAGCAGCGTCGACTTGCCCGCCCCGTTGGCCCCGGTGATGGCGACCCGGTCCGCCCAGTCGATCTGCAGGGTGGCCGGACCGAAGGAGAAGTCGCCGAGGACGACCGTCGCGTCGCGGAGGGTGGCGACGACGGAGCCGGAGCGCGGGGCGGAGGCGATCTCCATCCGCAGCTCCCACTCCTTGCGCGGCTCGTCGACGACGTCGAGGCGCTCGATCATGCGCTGCGTCTGGCGGGCCTTCGCGGCCTGCTTCTCGCTGGCCTCGCTGCGGAACTTGCGGCCGATCTTGTCGTTGTCGGTGGCCTTGCGGCGGGCGTTCTTGACGCCCTTGTCCATCCAGCCGCGCTGCATCTGCGCGCGGCCCTCGAGCGCGGAGCGCTTGTCCGCGTACTCCTCGAACTCCTCGCGGGCGTGGGAACGAGCCCGCTCACGCTCCTCCAGGTAGGAGGCGTAGCCGCCGCCGTAGAGGTTGATCTCCTGCTGGGCCAGGTCGAGCTCGAGGACCTTGGTCACCGTACGCATCAGGAACTCGCGGTCGTGACTGACCACGACGGTGCCCGCGCGCAGCCCGGACACGAAGCGCTCGAGCCTCTCCAGGCCGTCGAGGTCCAGGTCGTTGGTGGGCTCGTCGAGCAGGAAGACGTCGTAGCGCGACAGGAGCAGCGAGGCCAGACCTGCGCGGGCCGCCTGGCCGCCGGAGAGCGCCGTCATCGGAAGGTCGAGACCGATCCTCAGTCCGAGGTCGGCCGCCACCTCCTCCGCCCGTTCGTCGAGGTCGGCGCCGCCGAGCGCGAGCCAGCGCTCCAGGGTTTCGGAGTACGCGTCGTCCGCGCCCGGCGCGCCGTCCACGAGGGCCTGGGTCGCGGCGTCCATCGCCGTCTGCGCTTCGGCGACCCCGGTGCGGCGGGCCAGGAACTCCCGCACCGACTCGCCCGCGCGGCGCTCGGGCTCCTGCGGGAGGTGTCCGACGGTGGCGGTGGGCGGGGAGAGGCGCAGTTCGCCCTCCTCCGGGCGGTCGAGCCCGGCGAGCAGCCGGAGCAGCGACGATTTTCCGGCGCCGTTGGCTCCGACGAGACCGATCACGTCGCCGGGCGCGACGACGAGGTCGAGTCCGGCGAAGAGCGTGCGGTCGCCGTGCCCGGCGGCGAGTTCCTTGGCGACGAGAGTGGCAGTCATCAGGGTGCCGATCCTAACGAACCCCGCCGGGTGCGGTCCCGGCGGACAACGGGCGCGGTCCCGGCGGACAACGGGCGCGGTCCCCCGTGCGGCGGGCGCGACGGCCTCAGGGGGCGACGGTCGCGATCAGCACGCTCCCCGCGCTGCGTGCCACGAGGGAGGAGTGCCCCTTCACCACCCGTGTCTCCAGGGGGATCCGGTGCTCGCCGGCGGCGAGGACACCGTCGAAGACCTCGTCGGTCCGCGTGCGGTGCAGCAGGTCGAGGCGGTACGCGACCAGGCTCACCCGGCAGGTCGAGCTGACCTCCAGGCAGGCCGTGCCGTCCGTGACGGTGAGCCCGAGAAGCCGCCTCCCGGCGGGCGGCGTACGGTCCAGCGCGTTCTCGATCCGGGCGACGAGGAGCGGTATCACGGGGGCGGTCCCGTCCACGTACGCGACGTCCGCGCCCGCCCGGCCGAAGGCCTCGCGCACCGCGGCGCGCTCCGCGTCGGTGACGGCCAGGCCGAAGGCCACGGCACCGTACCCGCGCAGTTCGGCGGCCGGCACCCCTGCGGCGTCCCTTGCGATGTCGGCGCCGATGCCGATGGTGCGCAGGGCGGCCGCGAGCTTGGCGAGGACCGCGACGCGGGCCCCGATGAGCAGGACGCGACGGCGGGCGGCAGGCCCGTGCCGCCGCGCGTTTGTCGTGTCGTCCGCGGGGAGGAGCTGTTCGAGCTCGGCGCGGTACTGCTCGCCGTCGAAGCGGAACGGGCCGATCCCGTGGTATCCGCCGCGTTCCAGGTCGACGGTCCCGTACGTCTGCCAGGCGAAGTCCCGCCACACGACATCGGTGCCGTCCCGTTCGATGACGGCGGTGACCGCCCCGCACTCGAGGCTCTCGCACTCGGGGCAGCCGTAGATCACATAGCGGCCGTCGGCCAGCGGAGCGTCCGCTTCGAGCAGCAGGCGCCGTACATGCGTGGCGAATATCGCCGGCGGCACGTCGGAGGCGAGCGGCGAGACCGCGTCGAGGTCGGACAGCTGGAACAGCAGCGGTCGGCCGTCGACGATGAAGTCCATGAAATCCCGGTGCGCCTGGTAGCCACCGTCGGCCAGGACTCCCCCGGCCCGTATCGCCGGCGCAAGGCCGAACGTCGAGTACTGGGCTGACATGACGGGAGTATTCCCACCATGAGGCCGATGTGAGCACGGCTCGGGGGATTCCGTTAGCGTCCGCCCAGGGAGCGCGGCCGCCCGGCGCCGCGGGAGTGGCAGGGGTGAGCGGTGTGACGGACGTGATCGTGGTGGGCGGCGGAGTCAGCGGGCTGACCACGGCAGTGGTGCTTGCGGAACGCGGTCACCGGGTGCGGCTCTGGTCACGGGACGCGTCCTCGGCCACGACGTCGGCGGTGGCCGGCGCCCTGTGGTGGCCGTACCGGATCGAGCCGGAGGCACTGGTCGGCGACTGGTCGCTGCAGTCGCTGCGGGTGTACGAGGAACTGGCCGCCGCACCGGACGAGACCGGCGTAAGGCTGGTCCCCGGGGTGCACGGAGGTGAGCGGCTCGCGGCGCTGGGACCGTGGGCACGCAGCCTGAGCAACGTGTCCGAGGTCGGCCAGGGGCTGCGGGTGACACTGCCCCTGATCGACATGCCGGTCCACCTGGGCTGGCTGCAGGGGCGGCTGGCCGCGGCCGGAGGGGTGACCGAGCGGCGCACGGTGCGTGGCTTCGACGAGGCCGCCGCCGAGGCCCCCGTGGTGGTCAACTGCACCGGCCTGGGCGCCCACGGCCTGGTGCCGGATCCGGGGATGCGGCCGGTGCGGGGCCAGTTGGTGGTGGTGGAGAACCCGGGCATCGACGAGTGGTTCACCCGGGCGGACCCGGCTTCGAGCGCGACGACGTACTTCTTCCCCCAGCCGGGCGGACTGCTGCTGGGCGGGACCGCCGAGACGGACGACTGGCGCACGGAGCCCGACCTCCGTACGGCCGAGGAGATCGTGGCACGCTGCGCGCGGATACGGCCGGAGATCGCCGGGGCCCGGATCACGGGGCACCGGGTCGGGCTGCGGCCGGCCCGCGACGGCGGGGTGCGGATCGAGGCCGAACAGCGGCCCGGAGGCGGTCTGCTGGTGCACAACTACGGGCACGGCGGCGCCGGGGTGACGGTGGCCTGGGGCTGTGCGCGGGCTGCGGCCCAGCTGGTGGGCTGAGCCGCAGCGCCGGTCAGGCGGACGGATCGTCCTTGTGCCGTTCGTCGCTGATGACCTCGGAGCCGGGGCCGATCCGGATCTCGAAGTCCCCGTCGTACTTGGCGTGGCCCTCGATCACCGCGGACTCGACGGCCTCCACGCCGAACTCCTGGCGGACGATCTGCGGGTCCTCCCGCAGGTCCCGCATCAGGGACACGCACATGCCGATCATCACGATGGTGAAGGGCGCGGCCACCAGGATGGTCAGATTCTGCAGGCCCGCCAGGGCGTCTCCCTTGCCGTTGCCGATGAGCAGCATGACCGCGGCCACGGCGCCGGTGACGATGCCCCAGAAGATCACGACCCACTTGGCCGGTTCGCGCACGCCCTTCTGGGAGAGGGTGCCCATCACGATCGAGGCCGCGTCCGCACCGGAGACGAAGAAGATTCCGACCAGGACCATCACCAGGATGCTCATCACCGTGGGGATCGGGAATTCCTGGAGGACGCCGAAGAGCTGCGCCTCCGGGGTGTCCCCGACGCCCTTGAGCCGCCCGGCCTCCTCCAGCCTGATCGCGGAACCGCCGAAGACGGCGAACCAGACCAGGCTGACCGTGCTCGGCACCAGGATGACGCCGCCGACGAACTGACGGATCGTCCGGCCCCGGCTGATCCTCGCGATGAACATGCCGACGAAGGGCGTCCACGAGATCCACCACGCCCAGTAGAAGACGGTCCAGCTCGAGAGCCAGTCGGCCACTTCGCCCTCACCGGTCGCCTCGGTGCGCCCGGCGAGCTGGGCGAGGTCACCGAAGTACGCGGCGAGGGACGTGGGCAGGAGGTCCAGCACGATGATGGTGGGACCGGCGATGAAGACGAACACCACCAGGATCAGGGCCAGCACCATGTTGATGTTGGACAGCCACTGGATGCCCTTCTCGACGCCGGACACGGCGGAGGCGACGAAGGCCGCCGTCAGGACGGCGATGATCGCCACGAGAAGGCCGGTGCCGGTCTTCTCCATCCAGTTGAGCTCCTGGAAACCGCTGCCGATCTGGAGGGTTCCGAGCCCGAGCGAGGCAGCCGACCCGAAGAGCGTCGCGAAGATGGCGAGGATGTCGATGAACCGGCCACCGCCGCCATGGGCGTGCCGGGCCCCGATGAGCGGCTCGAACACCGCGCTGATCGTCTGCCGCCTGCGCCGCCGGTACGTGCTGTAGGCGATGGCGAGACCGACGACCGCGTAGATCGCCCAGGGGTGCAGTGTCCAGTGGAAGAGGGTCGTGGCCATCGCCGTCTGCATCGCCTCGGCGGCGTCGGCGGGACGCGTACCGGGTGGCGGATTGACGAAGTGGGCCAATGGCTCACTCACCCCGTAGAACATCAGGCCGATTCCCATACCGGCGCTGAACATCATCGCGACCCAGGAGACCGTACGGAACTCGGGCTTCTCGCCCTCCTGGCCGAGCGAGATCTTCCCGTAGCGGCTGATCGCGAGCCAGAGGGCAAAGACCACGAACCCCGAGGCAGCCAGCATGAAGGCCCAACCACCGTTGTGGATGAGTCCGTTGAGCAGTCTGCTGGAGACGTCCTCCAGCGAGTCGGTGGCCGTCGAGCCCCAGACCACGAAGGCTACGGTGAGCACCGCCGTGACGCCGAAGACCACCCTGTCGGTCGTGGGGCGCCGGCCGTCGTGCTGCTCAGCGGGAAGATCGGCCGTGACCGGCAGGTACTCCCCCCGCCCATCCGTTCTCTGCTCGTCGTGTGACACAAATGGCACCTTTCACGCAGTGCGAAGTTTCGCTCTCCGTAGGCAGTACCACACGCAGCGTGCATCCCTGGGGTCAACAAGCCGTATCGGCTTGACCCGTTACGAGGTGATATGTGGCCCGCTCGTCCAGCAGGAGCGGGATCAGTTTGCGGGCCGGCTGGCGCAGCGATACGTACGCTCCGTCACCGTCGCGGCGGGACGTCACGCCGTGCAGGGCCAGTTCGTCCCCGACGTCCGCGTACTGGGCCGCGTCGAGCCGGTAGCCGCAGGGCGGGTCCTGGAGGATCTCCCCCGGTTCCGCCGGATCGTTGTCGGCGCCGCCGAGGAGGACGGGACCGCGGTCGGCGAGCCCGGCCAGGCGGGACGCGCTGGTGACCGCGGTGATACGGCCCCGGCGCTCCCCGACGAACGAGAACAGGCCACCGAGTGCCGCCTGCTGGGACTCGACCCTGCGCCGCTTGTTGAGTGCCTGGTCGGACCGCTCGGCCTCGGTGAGCGCGTCGGTCCGCGACTCGATGAGGAGGCCGACCGCGTGCTTGATTCCGGCGGTGTTGCGCAGGATCCGCTCCTGGCCGTCACCCGCGGTCTGCTTGATCGGGTCTCCCGTGACCGGGTCGGTCCAGATCCCGTAGAGGCCGGTGCTGTAGCCCGCTGCCGCGGCGGCGGGCCTGACGTACTCGTCGGACAGGCTCCGGGCGGCGTCGTGCACCCCGCCGGCCGTGTTGAGATTGCGCGGCCACAGGACGAAGAGGTCCTTGTCGTAGTACGGCGGGGTGGCTCCGTACTCGTGCAAGTCGTAGATGACATCGGGTCGTTGGTCACGGATGACCCGCGCGACGGCACGGCCCTCGGCCGTCCGCAGGGCGATGTGGTCACGGTTGATGTCGACACCGTCGGAGTTGCCGCGGGTGTCCGCCGCGCGTCCGTCGGGATTGGCGGTGGGCAGCACCAGTACGCGCGTACGGGACAGGAGTGCCCGGGTCGCCCGGTCCTCGGCCAGGGCGAGATCCCGGACGGCCGACAGACAGGCCTCACGGCCGGCCGGTTCGTCGCCGTGCTGGCTGCAGATCAGCAGTACGGTGCCTGCCGCCGGGGTGCGCGCCCCGATGTGGACGAGCCGCAGGGGGCGGCCCTCCTTCGTCGTGCCGATCCGTTCGACGAAGGCGCGGTCGCTCGCCCGGTCGACGTCGGCGAGGAAGGACTGCTCCTCGGCCGGCCCGGTCCACCGCTCACCCCTGCTGGTCTCGAAGCCGGTGCGGGGCACGAGGTGTGAGGCCTCCGCGGGCGCGGTGGCGAACGGCACGGCCAGCGCGGCTGCCGCAACGATCACACCCAGGTCGCGCCGCAGCACGCGGCGGGCGAGGCGACGGTGACGGAGTGCACGGGTGAGTCGGGGGATCACGAGCAACTGCCTCCCGGGTCCGGCTGGGCCGGGCCGCAGCGGGCCCGCCCGCGTAGCGGCGTGTGCGGAAGGTACCCCGGTCAACTCCTGCGCAACAGGGGGCGATCACCTGTCCGGCCGAAACAGCCGTGCGGTTAAGGTGGCCGCGTTCGTGTCCAGCCCGCCGGTTCTGGCCCCTCACCCGCCCGGGGCCTGCGTGTACGAGGAGCTTGCCTTGCCCGATCCGACCCGCGATCCGCAGCGTGACGCCCGGCCCACCCTGGAGGCCGTGGCGGCCCGCGCCGGTGTGTCCCGGGCGACGGCGTCCCGTGTCGTCAACGGCGGTGCCGGGGTGCGGCAGCCCTTGGTGGACCAGGTGCGCAAGGCGGTCGACGAGCTCGGCTACATCCCGAACCACGCCGCACGCACCCTGGTCACCCGGCGCAACGGTGCGGTCGCCGTGATCATCGACGAGCCCGAGGTCCGGATCTTCTCCGACCCGTTCTTCTCCCGCCAGATCCGCGGGATCAGCCGCGAACTGAACGCGCACGACGCCCAGCTGGTGCTGCTCCTGGTGGAGGGCAGCGGTGACTTCGACCGCGTGACCCGCTATCTGGCCGGTGGCCATGTGGACGGCGCGCTGGCCTTCTCACTGCACACCGACGACGAACTGCCTTCGATCATCCGGAGGTTCGGCGTGCCGACGGTGTACGGCGGCCGCCCCGAGCGCCCCTCGCCGGGAACGGATGCCGCAGCGCCGACCGTGCCGTACGTCGACTGCGACAACCGGGGCGGCGCCCGTGAGGCCGTACGCCACCTGGTCTCGCTCGGACGGCGCCGGATCGCGCACATCACGGGACCGCGCGACCAGACCTCCGCGCTCGACCGGATCGACGGCTATCACGACGTACTGCCCGACGCCGATCCGTCGCTGGTGGCGGACGGCGACTTCACCGCCGAGAGCGGCGCACGGGCGATGGAGGAACTGCTGGCGGCCTGTCCGGATCTGGATGCCGTCTTCGCCTCCAACGACCTGATGGCCTCGGGAGCCCTGCGGGTGCTCCGCGCGCGGGGGATCCGGGTGCCGCAGGACGTGGCCCTCGTCGGCTTCGACGACATGGAGTCGGTGGCCGAGACCACCGAACCTGCCCTGACGACGGTCCGTCAGGACATAGAGGGCATGGGGCGGTTGATGGTGCGGCTGCTGATGGAGCGGCTGAACAGCGGTACGGGCGAATGGCCCGCGTCCGTGATCACCCCGACCGAACTGATCCGTCGCGCCTCGGCCTGAGGCCCCTGCCCCTGCGCTCCGCGTGCCAGGCGGCACGCGCGGTCCGGGCGCGCGGCAGGTAGCGCAGCCGCTCGGGAAGCAAGGGCACCACCAGCCGGACCACGGCACAGAGCCGCCGCAGGTGCCGCTCCTGGGCCGGGGTCCAGTCGAGCCCTATGGCCTCACGGGCGTCCGGTGGCATCAGCCCCACGGTGATGAAGCTGCGGAACCGGGCGAGCGGCGGGAGCAGGACCGGCCACACCGCTGCCACCACCAGCCGCACCGCCCACGGACCGCGGTCGGGTGGTGGTACGGGGCTGTCGACGGCGACGAGCTCCCGCACGACGGTGGTCGCCTCGATCTCCTCGGCCAGCATCGTGCGGTAGTACGGCCAGAACTCCTCGATCGACTGCGGCATGTCCCGGTCATGGATGCCGAGGATCCGGCCGACCTGGAGCCACTCGCGGTACAGGGCCCGCTCCTGCGCCTCGGTGAGCGGGCGGACCAGATAGCGCGCCGCGTGCTGGTAGACGGGGAAGCCGGTGGCATGCACCCACGCGTAGTTCGCGGGTGCGAGCGCGTGGTAGCGGCGGCCGCGGGTGTCGGTGCCCTGGATGGTGCGGTGCAGTTTCCTGAGCCTGCGCCCCTCCTCGGCGGCCGCCTCTCCCCCGTACACCCAGAGCTGGAGCGAGCGCAGGGACCGCTCGCCGCGTCCCCAGGGGTCCGTACGGAAGACCGAGTGCTCGTCGACGCCCGCGCCGACCGCCGGGTGGGCGACCTGGAGGGTGAGGGCGGCGGGCAGCATCAGGAGCCCGCGGATGTCGCCGGCGAGGCTCCACAGCACACCGCCCGGCGGGGGCGGGACGGGCTCTCCTGCGCTGGTCATGCGGAGGCTCCCAGGGGTCGGCGGGTGCTCGGACCGGTGCCCGGGCCGTATGTCTTCCAGTATGCGATCACGAGCGCCCCGGCGAGCCGGAGGGACGGTGGGCGGCGGGCGGGGCGCCGAGGGTGACCGGCCGGGCACCGTGCGCTGCCGTGAGGTCTTCGAATCTGTGTCAGCAGTGTTGACGCACCTCATGAAACAAGTCAATAGTATTTGTAACTTTGACTCTCCGGGCGAGAGGAACCGTCATATGACCGACCCGGTAAGCGATTTGAGGCTCCCAGCAACCTGAACCGGCTCCACCCACAGAGGAGGTCGCCCGCCATGGGCCGCTACAGCCGACTGCGCGAGATCCGCCGGATGGATCCCGCACGCGACTGCGCCGAGATACTCCGGCTGATGTCGCAGTACGAATTCCCGTGGGACTACCGGCAGGGCATCAGCGTCGCCTTCCTTCGCGACTACGGCGTCCCGAGAATCTCCGTACTGCTCGACCGCACCCAGGAGTTCGAGCGCAACGGCCAGAAACGCTACGACGACACCGTCCTGTTCGGGTACGAGATGGCGGCCGAAGGCTTCGACTCCGAGCGCGCCCGCGCCGCCGCCCGGCATCTCAACCGCATTCACGGCAAGTACCGGATCCCGAACGAGGACTACCTCTACGTGCTGGCCACGACCGTCGTCGGTCCCAAACGCTGGATCGACCGCTTCGGGTGGCGTCCCCTGTGCGCGCAGGAGGCGGGGGCGCTGGCGGAAGCAGGGCGGCGGATGGCCGCCATGATGGGCATCGAAGGCGCTCCCGACACCTACGAAGGCTTCGAGAAGCTGCTCGACTCCTACGAGGACCGGATGTTCGCGTACGACCCGGCGAACCGCCGGGTCGCCAACGCCACCTTCCGGGTCATGGCCGCCTGGTACCCGGGCCCGCTGCGCCCCCTGGTCGCCAGACTCTCGCTCGCCCTGCTGGACGAGCCGCTGCTGCGGGCGCTCGGTTTCCCCGCGCAGCCCCGCTGGTTACGGGCGACGGCCACGCGGATGGTGCGTACCCGGTCTCACGGGGTACGGCTGCTGCCCGCCCGGCCGCACTGGCTTCCTTCCCGTCCCAGGCCACGCAGTTACCCCTTCGGATACCAGCTCGACGACCTCGGCCCGCACTGGGCACAGAGCCGCCCGCTGGAACCCCTGCCCATGGAGAAGACATGACGACCCCGACGGACCAGCACGTCCACGGCATCGACGACATCCGCGCAGCGGTGGCACGGGCCAGGAGCGCCGGCCGGAGCTGGGCGGCGCTCGGCCCCCGGGAGCGGCGCGCGGCGCTGCTGCGCTGGAAGCGGACACTCGCCCGGCGCACCGACGAGTTCGCCGGACTGATCGCCTCCGAGACCGGCAAGCCGCTGCACGACGCCCGCGCCGAGGTGCTGCTGACGCTGGTCCACCTGAACTGGGCGGCACGCAACGCCCACCGGGTGCTGGGCCGGCGCCGGGTGTCGTCCGGTGTGCTGTCGGTCCATCAGCGGGCACTGCTGGCCTACCGCCCGCTGGGGGTGATCGGGGTGATCGGGCCGTGGAACTACCCGCTCTACACGCCGATGGGCTCGATCGGCTACGCCCTCGCCGCGGGTAACGCCGTGGTCTTCAAACCGTCCGAACTCACGCCCGGGGTAGGGGTTCTGCTGGCCCGGAGCTTCGGGGAGGCCGTCCCGGACCACGCGGACCTGCTGCGGACGGTCACCGGCCCGGCTTCCACCGGTGCCGCCCTGGCCGGTGCGGACGGCCCCGCGGGTGTGGACAAGATCGCCTTCACGGGATCGCCCGGCACCGCCCGCAAGGTCGCGGCGGCCTGCGCGGCCACGCTGACGCCGCTGCTCGCCGAGTGCGGGGGCAAGGACGCGGTACTGGTCGCGGCCGACGCCGATCTGGACGCGGCTGCCGATGCGATCGTGTGGGGCGCGATGGGCAACGCCGGCCAGACCTGCGCGGGCGTGGAGCGGGTGTACGCGGTGGCCTCGGTGCACGAGGAACTGTGCGCGCGCATCGTGCGCGGGGCGCGGGCGCTGGCTCCCGGCGAGGCGTACGGTCCGCTCACCCTGCCCTCCCAGCTCGGCGTGGTGGAACGCCACGTGAAGCAGGCCCTGGTGGACGGGGGCCGGGCCGTGCTCGGCGGCCCCGACGCGCCGGTGACGCGGACGGTGGGTCCGGTGGTGCTGACCGGCGTACCGGAGGATTCCCCGGCCGTGACGGAGGAGACCTTCGGCCCGGTCGTCGTGGTGAATCCGGTGCGCGACATGGACGAGGCCGTCGAGCGGGCCAACGCGTCGGCGTACTCGCTGGGCGCCGCCGTCTTCACCCGCTCCCGGGCGGCCGGGCTCGCGGTGGCCGCGCGTCTCGACTCCGGTGCGGTGTCGGTCAATTCGGTGCTCGGCTTCGCCGCGATCCCCGCGCTGCCGTTCGGCGGTGCGGGCGAGTCGGGGTACGGACGGATCCATGGCGAGGAGGGGCTGCGGGCCTTCGCGGCGCCGCACTCGGTCACCGTACGGCGGTTCGCACCGGCGGTGGACCTGACCTCGTTCGCGACGCCCCGGGCGAAAGCCGCCCGGGCGGTCGAGCTCGGCAGGAGACTGCACGCCCGGTTCTGAGCGCGGTCACCCGGTGCTGAGCAGCGGCACCAGATAGCGGCGGGCGAAGGCACGCACCTGTTCCTCGTCGTCGAGCTCGAAGCAGCTGACCGGATTGAGGAGGAAGGAGACGGTGATCCGCACCATGAGCTCGGCCACCGGTGTGGGATCCGTCTCCGGCCGCCCTTCCGCGCGCTGGGCATGGCGCAGCCGGTCGGTGAGGTATCCGCGCATCGCGAGGAAGGCCGGGCCGCTCTCCAGGGTGAGGAAGGGGAGCATGATCTCCGGCTCCAGCTTCAACAGCCCGCCGACCAGCGGGTGTTCGCGAATGTGCTGGAGGACGGCGACGAAGCCGGCGACGAGCCGGTCCTCCATGGTGGGCAGGGCGGCCACCGCGTCGTCGACGTCCATGACGAAGCGGCGGTACTCGCGCAGCAGGCAGGCCGAGACCAGGCTGTCCTTGTTGCCGATCCTCCGGTACACCGTCACCCGCGAGACCTTGGCCCGCTTGGCCACGTCGTCGACGGTCGAGCGGCGCAGCCCGAAGGTCATGAACTGCTCGCGTGCCGCGTCGAGGATCTGCTCGCTCAGGGCATCCGACGGCGGCGACTCGATCAGCGCGCGGGCCAGCAGTGCCTCGTTCGTGCTCCGTGCCGACATGGGCCCTCCCCGTTCCACCGTGACCACTCAACCACAACGACGACTGAACACAGATACCCAGCACGTCTCTTTGTAGCTTTCTCCCTTTCAGGAGGTACTCCGTGTCCATCGACCATGCCCTCCCCCGCTCCCTCTCCGCCGAACAGCGGGATTTCGTCGCGGCGTTGCGGGACTTCGCCCGGCGCGAGTGCGGTACGCGCGAGCAGCGCGACGCCCTGACCGCCGAGACGGGCGGGCCGCACGCCCCGTCGCTCTACGCCCGGCTGGCGGAGCTCGGCTGGCTCGGCGTGTGCCTGCCGGAGGCGTACGGGGGCTCGGGCGGCGGGATGACCGACGCCTGCCTCTTCCTGCGGGAAACGGCGCGGGGCCTCGTACCGGCCGGCGGGTTCATCACCTCGGTGATCACGGCCAAGGCGTACGAGCGGTTCGGCAGCGAGGAGCAGCGCAAGGCTGCGCTCGGGGGCGCGGTGGCCGGGCAGGTCCTGTCCATCGCGATGTCGGAACCGGATGCCGGCTCCGATGTCGCCGCGCTGCGGTGCCGGGCCGAACGGACCCCGGAGGGCGGCTGGCTGATCAACGGCCACAAGACCTGGATCTCCAACGCCCATCTGGCCGAGCACATCCTGCTGGTGGCCCGCACGGACAGCGCCGGGGCGAAGCACGCGGGGCTGACCATGTTCCATGTGCCGGCCCGCACCCCGGGGATCGGTATCCGGCCCATCGAGACGATGGGCGGACGTGAGGTCAACGACGTCTACTTCACCGATGTCCGGCTGCCGGCCGACGCGGTGGTCGGCACGGCCGACCGGGCCTGGTCCCAGTTGATGGCGGGCCTCAACGCGGAACGGCTCTTCCTCGCGGCGAACATGCTGGGACTGGCGGAGCGGGTGCTCGACGACACGGTCGCCTATGTACGGGGGCGCGAGCAGTTCGGCCGCCCGGTCGGCTCCTTCCAGGCGCTGCGGCACCGGCTTGCGGACCTGGCGACCGAGATCGAGTGCGCGCGGTTGCTGGTCTTCGACGTGGCGGCGGCCTGCGACGCCGAGCCGGAGCGGCTGTTCCCGCGCGAGGCGTCCATGGCGAAGCTCAAGGCGACCGAGACCGCGAAGCTCGCGGCGCTGGAGGGCATGCAGATGATGGGTGGCTACGGTTACGCGACGGAGTACGACATGCAGCGCCATCTCCGGGCGGCGGTCGTGTCGACGGTGTACGGCGGGACGAGCGAGATCCAGCGCGACATCATCGGCAGGAGCTACGGGCTGTAGATCCGGCTACGCGTGGTCGTAGACCGTCACGGCGATGCCTCGGTCCGCGAGCCGCCCGGCTATGAGGGGTTCGACCCTGGTCCATCTGCCGCCCGCCAGCCCGCAGCCGATGCGCGGCATATGGACCGAGGCCCCCAGCTCGCCGGCCCGGACGGCGACCTTCTCCAGTCCCGCGTCGATCGCCTCGTAACGCACCGGCACACCCTTGCTGCCGGTGCGTGTCCCCCGCTGCCCCACCAGGTTCGCCACCCAGGTGTACGGGCCGACCTGGACGAACTGGACGGCGCCCAGGCCGAAGTCGTTGCCCGCGCGCTCACGGTGCCAGCGGCGGTACGCGGCTTCCGGCTCGGGCCAGCGGCGGGAGAGGGCCAGCACGAAGCCCTTTCCCCAGCCGCCCAGGTCGTTGCAGCAGTGCACGATCAGCTTGACGCCCTTGCCCGCAGGCGTGGTGGCGTCGCCCTGTACGTAAGTGATCCCCGACATGGCCTCACCGTACGGGCCACCACTGACAATCCGTCCGGAGCGCTCAGTTCCTGCCCTCCTCGTACAGTGCGTCGAGCTCGTCGCCGTACTGCTCGCGGATCACCCGGCGGCGCAGTTTGAGCGAGGGGGTCAGCTCGCCGGTCTCCGGGCTCCACTCCTGCGACAGCAGCCGGTAGCGCTTGATCTGCTCGGTGCGGTTCAGCCGGGCGTTGGCCGCCTCGACGGCCCGGGCGATCTCCTCGCGCACGGCGGGGTGGTCGGCGTACGCCGCCGGACTCCCGTCGATGCCGCGGGCCGCCGCCCAGGCCGGGGCCATCTCCGGGTCGAGGACGAGCAGGGCCACCAGGTAGGAGCGTCCGTCGCCGTGGACGAGGGCCTGCCCGATCAGCGGGTGTTCCTTGAGCGTGTTCTCGACGAGTGCCGGGGAGACGTTCTTGCCCGTCGAGGTGATGATCATTTCCTTCTTGCGGTCGGTGAGCCACAGGTAGCCGTCGTCGTCGATGCGGCCGATGTCCCCGGTGGGGAACCATCCGTCGGCGTCCAGCGCCCCGTCCACCGTGCCGTCCTCGCGCAGATAGCCCGCGAACACGGTCCCGCCCCGGACCAGGATCTCGCCGTCGTCCGCGATGCGGAGCTCCAGCCCCTCCAGCGGCCGGCCCACCGATCCGAGCCGGAAGGCCGAAGGGCTGTTGGTGGTGAACACCCCGACGGTCTCGGTGAGCCCCCAGGCGTCCATGACGACGATGCCGAAGCCCGCCCAGAAGCGGACCACGTCCAGCGGCATCGGCGCGGAGGCGCTGGCCGTCCAGACCAGCCGGTCGAAGCCCGCGAGGGCGAGGATCGGGTCCAGGACCTCCTCCTTGGCCCGTCGGTACGCGGCCTCCAGCCCGGCGGGCGGCTCCTCGCCCCGTTCCCGGTACGCGACGTGTTCACGCGCCGTCCCGCCCGCGGCCTCGATCACCGCCCGCCGTTCCTCCGGCAGTCCGGCCAGGGCGGCCCGTACGCTCGCGGCGAGCTTCTCCCACACCCTCGGCACCCCGAAGAACTGAGCCGGACGCAGGGCGCCCGCGGTCGCCGCCACCGCGGCCGTGTCCGCGCACAGATGGACGTGCGAGGCCCGGAAGACCGGCAGGTAGATGCCGAGCATCCGCTCCGCGATATGGGCGAACGGGAGGTAGCAGATGTGCTCGACATGGTCGGGCAGCTCCACCACCCGGTCCAGGGCCAGCGCGTTGACCACGACACTGCGGTGTGTGATCGGGACGGCCTTCGGGTCACCGGTGGTGCCCGAGGTGTAGACGACCGTCAGGGGATCGTCGGCGCGCGACTCCCGCCAGGCCTTCTCGAAGGCGTCGGTCGTGTGCAGCCGCGCTCCGGTCGCGTGCAGGGACGTGTAGGCCAGGTGCGTCCCGGCCCCGTCCGGCTCCACCACGACGAGCTTCTCCAGCGGTACCGCGGGGTCCGCCAGCAGGGGCTCCCAGCGCTCCCGCTCCCGTGCGCCCTCGATGACCGCGAACCGGGCACGGCTGTGCCGGGCGATGTGGGCGATCTGTTCGGGGGCGGCGGTGCCGTACACCGTCACGGGGACAGCCCCGAGGTGGGTGAGGGCCAGGTCGCTCAGCCAGTGTTCGGGCCGGTTGCCCATCATCATGAGGACCTGCTCGCCGCGCTCCACCCCGAGGGCGGCGTAACCGGCGGCGAGCACCGCGGTCTCCCGGCGCACCTCCTGCCAGCTGAGGGTCGTCCATCCGGCTTCGTCGTCCGCGGCGCGCCAGGACAGGGCGGGAAGCCCGCCGTGGTCCTCGGCGTTGCGCAGCAGCAGGGCCGGGAGGGTGAGTTGGTCGGGTTCGGTGGGAAGTCGCAGGATCGTGGTCACGGCCGCCTCCTGTCGCCATCGGCCGGACCGCACGGTCCGTACCGGAGGGTGAGACTGTGCTTCGATGGTGCCGGACACTTTCACAACAGTGGTGAGACAGCAATACTGTTGCACCTGATTGGTGCGCAGGCACCGCAGCCCAGCGGCCGGCGACAAGGAGCAGACATGGCGACCGGGACCGACGAGCCGACGCTCACCGTCGACGAACTGGCTGCGCGCGCGGGAGTCACCGTGCGCACCGTGCGTTTCTACAGCACCAGGGGGCTGCTGCCGCCCCCGGAGATCGGGCCGCGCAGGGTCGGGCACTACGGACCCGGCCATCTCTCACGGCTCGCCCTGATCGAGGAACTCCAGCACCAGGGCATGACACTCGCCGCGATCGAGCGGTACCTGGAGCAGCTGCCGCCGGATCTGAGCGCGCACGACCTGGCCATCCACCGGGCCCTGGTCGCCTCCTGGGCGCCCGACTCCGCGGAGGACATGCCGCGGGCGGAGCTGGAGCGGCGCGCCGGCCGGGCGCTGAGTGCCTCGGACGTGGACCGGCTGGCGGCGATGGGTGTGCTGGAGCGCCCCGGCGGTCCCGACGACGACACCTGCCGGGTGGATGTCGGGCTGCTGCGGCTCGGGGTGGAGCTGCTGGACGTACCGATCGCGCACGAGACGATCCTGGCCGCGCGCACGGTCCTGCTGGAGCACACCCGGTCGGCCGCCCACGAGCTGTCACGGCTGTTCCGGGACGAGGTGTGGAATCCGTACCGGGAGCGGGAGCAGGACCCGGAGCACCTGAAGGCGATGAGGTCGCTGTCCGCCCATATGCAGCCGATGGTCCTGCAGGCCCTGGTGACGGCGTTCCAGCGGTCGTTGAAGGAGGAGCTGCGGGCCGCGTTCACCACGGAGTGAACGCGGCCCGTGCCGGGTGTCAGTCGTGGAAGGTCTCGCCCTTCTCGGCCTTCTCCACGAGCAGCGCGGGCGGCAGGAAGCGGTCGCCGTAGCGCTCGGCGAGCTGCCGGGCACGCGCCACGAAGCCGGGCAGGCCGCCCTCGTACCCGTTGATGTACTGGAGCACGCCACCGGTCCAGGCAGGGAAGCCGATGCCCATGATGGAGCCGATGTTGGCGTCGGCGACGGTGATCAGGACGTTCTCCTCCAGGCAACGGACGCTGTCCAGAGCCTCGGAGAAGAGCATCCGCTCCTGCATGTCGGCGAACGGGACGTCCGTGTCCGGCTTGGTGAAGTGCTCGCGCAGACCGGGCCAGAGGCGCGCGCGCCTGCCGTCCTCGTCGTACTCGTAGAAGCCCGCGCCGCCGCTGCGTCCGGGGCGCTCGAACTCGTCGACCATCCGGTCGATGACCGCGTCCGAGGGGTGCGGGGCCCATGTGCCGCCCGCCTCCTCGACGGCGCGCCGGGTCTCGTTGCGGATCTTGCGGGGCAGGGTGAGCGTCAGCTCGTCCATCAGTGAGAGGACCTTGGCCGGGTAGCCGGCCTGGGCCGCCGCCTGCTCGACGGACGCGGGCTCGACGCCCTCGCCGACCATCGCGACGCCCTCGTTGATGAAGTGCCCGATGACGCGCGAGGTGAAGAAGCCGCGCGAGTCGTTGACGACGATCGGCGTCTTCTTGATCCGGCGCACCAGGTCGAAGGCACGGGCCAGTGCCTCGTCGCCCGTCTTCTCGCCCTTGATGATCTCGACGAGCGGCATCTTGTCGACGGGCGAGAAGAAGTGCAGTCCGATGAAGTCGACCGGCCTGCTGACGCCCTCGGCGAGCACGGTGATGGGCAGGGTCGAGGTGTTGGAGCAGAGGAGCGCGTCGGGGTCGACGATGTCCTGGATCTCCTGGAACACCTTGTGCTTGAGCGCGGTGTCCTCGAAGACGGCCTCGATCACGGCGTCGCAGCCCGCGAGGTCGGCCGGGTCCCCGGTCGGGGTGATGCGGGCCAGCAGCTCGTCGCGCTTCGCCTCGGTCGTGCGGCCCCGGGAGAGCGCCTTGGCGAGCAGCTTCTCGCTGTACGCCTTGCCCTTGGCGGCGGCCTCGGTGGAGACGTCCTTGAGGACGACGTCGATGCCCGCGCGGGCGCAGGAGTACGCGATGCCCGCGCCCATCATCCCGGCGCCGAGGACGGCGACCTTGCGGATCGGGCGCTCCTCGATGCCCTTGGGGCGGCTGGCACCGGAGTTGACGGCCTGGAGGTCGAAGAAGAACGCCTGGATCATGTTCTTCGAGACCTGGCCGGTGACCAGCTCGGTGAAGTAGCGGGCCTCGATGGTCAGCGCGGTCTCGAAGTCGACCTGCGAACCCTCGACCGCCGCGGCCAGGATGTTGCGGGGCGCGGGCATGGGGGCGCCCGCGAGCTGCTTCTTCAGGTTGGCCGGGAAGGCGGGCAGGTTGGCCGCGAACTTCGGGTTGGACGGGGTGCCGCCGGGGATCCGGTAGCCCTTGACGTCCCAGGGCTGCTGCGACTCGGGGTGGGCGTCGATGAAGGCGCGGGCCTTGTCGAGCATCTCCTCGGGGGTGGCGGCGACCTCGTGGACCAGGCCGTTCTCCAGGGCCCGCTGCGGGGTGTACTGGGTGCCCTGGAGGAGGACCTTGAGCAGCGCGTCGGCGATGCCCATCAGCCGTACGGTACGGGTGACGCCGCCGCCCGCGGGCAGCAGGCCGAGGGTGACCTCGGGCAGGCCGATCCGGGAGCCGGGGGCGTCCAGGGCGATGCGGTGGTGGGCGGAGAGGGCGATCTCGTAACCGCCGCCGAGCGCGGCGCCGTTGATCGCGGCGACGACCGGCTTGCCGAGGGTCTCGATGCGGCGCAGGGACCTCTTGATCGCGGTGCCGGCGTCGAACGCGTCCTGCGCGTTCTCGGGACCGATCCTGATCATGTCCTTGAGGTCGCCGCCCGCGAAGAAAGTCTTCTTGGCGGAGGCGTAGATGATGCCGCGGATGGAGTCCTTCTCGGCCTCGGCCCGGTCGGCGACGGCCTCGATGGAGTCCCTGAAGGCCCGGTTCATCGTGTTGGCCGACTGGTTGGGGTCGTCGAGTACGAGGGTGACGACGCCGGTCTCGTCCTGTTCCCAGCGGATGGTCGTGCTCTCGGTCATGTCTGTTCTTCTCCGTAAGCAGGGGTGGCCGGGGGACGGTCAGAGACGCTCGATGACGGTGGCGACACCCATGCCGCCGCCGACGCAGAGGGTGACGAGGCCGTAGCGCTTGTCCTGCCGCTCCAGTTCGTCGATGAGCGTGCCGAGGATCATCGCGCCGGTCGCGCCGAGCGGGTGGCCCAGCGCGATGGCGCCGCCGTTGACGTTGACCTTGTCGAGGGAGAGGCCCATGTCCCGCACGAAGCGCAGGACGACGCCGGCGAAGGCCTCGTTGATCTCGACGAGGTCGATGTCGTCGATGGTGAGCCCGGCCTTGGCCAGCGCCTTGCGGGTGGCAGGTGCGGGACCGGTCAGCATGATGGTGGGCTCGGATCCGGAGACGGCCGCGGAGACGATCCGGGCGCGCGGGGTGAGGCCGTAGCGCTCGCCGACCTCCTTCGACCCGATGGCGACGAGGGCGGCGCCGTCCACAATGCCGGAGGAGTTGCCCGCGTGGTGGACGTGGTCGATCTTCTCGACCCAGTGGTACTTCTGCAGGGCGACGGCGTCGAAGCCGCCCATCTCGCCGATCGCGGCGAAGGACGGCTTGAGGGAGGCGAGCGAGTCGGCGGTGGTGCCGGGCCGCATGTGCTCGTCGTGGTCGAGGACGAGGAGACCGTTGCGGTCCCTGACGGGTACGACGGAGCGGCCGAAGCGCTCGTCCTTCCAGGCCGCGGCGGCGCGCTCCTGGGAGAGTGCGGCGTACTCGTCGACGTCCCGGCGGGAGAAGCCCTCGATGGTGGCGATGAGGTCGGCGCCGATGCCCTGCGGGGCGAAGCCGGTCTCGAAGCTGGTCATCGGGTCCATGGCCCAGGCTCCGCCGTCGGAGCCCATCGGCACCCGGGACATCGACTCGACTCCGCCGGCCAGGACGAGGTCCTCCCAGCCCGAACGGACCTTCGCGGCAGCGAGGTTGACCGCTTCGAGGCCCGAGGCGCAGAAGCGGTTCTCCTGGACGCCCGCGACGGAGTCCGGGAGTCCGGCCGCGATCGCGGCGATACGGGCGATGTCGGAGCCCTGGTCGCCGAGCGGGCTGACCACGCCGAGGACGATGTCGTCGATGGCCGCGGGGTCGAGGTCCGGGAAGCGGGCCCGGATCTCGTGGATGAGGCCGACGACGAGGTCGATCGGCTTGGTTCCGTGCAGGGCGCCATTGGCCTTGCCGCGACCGCGCGGGGTGCGGATCGCGTCGTAGACGAACGCTTCGGTACTCAAGACAGCAGCCTTTCGAGGGTGGTTGCGCAACAGGGTGGCGGGAGCCGGGTCAGCCGAGCAGCGAGCGGCCGATGATCTCCTTCATGATCTCCGTCGTTCCGCCGTAGATGGTCTGGATGCGACCGTCGGTGAACGCCTTCGCGACCCGGTACTCGGTCATGTACCCGTATCCGCCGTGGAGTTGGAGACAGCGGTCGGCGACACGCTTCTGCAGTTCGGTGGCCCACCACTTGGCCATCGAGGCGTGTACGGCGTCGAGCGTCCCGGCCGAGTGGTCGACGATGCACCGGTCGAGGAAGGCCCTGGTGACGGCGCACTCGGTGGCCATCTCGGCGATCTCGAACCTGATGTGCTGGAGCTTGGAGAGCGGCCGCCCGAAGGCTTCGCGCTCCTTGACGTACTGGGTGGTGATCTCCAGGAGGTATTCGGCCGCGGCGATTCCGGCGACCGCTATGCCCATCCGTTCCTGGGCCAGGTTGGTCATGAGGTGGATGAAGGCGCCGTCGAGCTCGCCGAGGAGGTTCTCCTTGGGGACGTGCACGTCGTTGAAGAACAGCTCGGCGGTGTCCTGGGACTTCTGGCCGATCTTGTCGAGGTTGCGGCCGCGCTCGAAGCCTTCCGCGCCGCGTTCGACGACGAGCAGCGAGAGGCCCTTCGCGCCGCCCTCCGGCGAGGTCTTGGCGACGACGATCACCAGGTCGGCGAGGATGCCGTTGGAGATGAAGGTCTTCGAGCCGTTGAGCAGCCAGTGGTCGCCCTTGTCCTCGGCGGTGGTGCGGATGCCCTGGAGGTCGGAGCCCGCACCGGGTTCGGTCATCGCGATGGCGGTGATGATCTCGCCGGAGCAGAAGCCGGGCAGCCAGCGACGCTTCTGCTCCTCGGTGCCGAGTCCGGTGAGGTAGGGGCCGATGATGTCGTTGTGCAGGCCGAGCGCCAGCCCCGCGACGCCGGCCCGGGTGAACTCCTCGGCGAGGACGGCGCTGTAGCGGAAGTCGGCGTTGCCGCCGCCCCCGTACTCCTCGGGTACGGCGAGGCCGAGCAGCCCCTGCCGGCCGGCCGCGAGCCATGCCTCGCGCGAGACGATGCCGTCCTTCTCCCACTGCTCGTAGTGCGGGAGCGCCTCCTTGGCCAGGAAGGTGCGGACGGTTTCGCGGAACGCGTCGTGCTCTTCGGTGAAGATCTGCCGCTGCACTTCAAGCCCCCTGGAGCCAGTTCTTGACGGTGGAGATCAGGCGGGCCGGCTCGGGGCCGACGGGCGTGACGTTGAGCATGGTGACGCCGGCCTCGCGGAAGGCCTCGATGCGGTCGCGTACGTACCCCTCGGGCCCGCAGAGCGACATGAGCTCGCAGAATTCGTCCGGGACCGCGGCCTCGGCCTCCTTCTTCTTCCCCGAGAGGTAGAGCTCCTGGATCGTGGCGGCTTCCTTCTCGTACCCGTAGGCGACGGCGAGGTCGTTGTAGAAGTTCTTGCCGGGTGCGCCCATGCCTCCGACGTACAGCGCGATCTGCGGGCGGGCGAGGTCCCTGAGGGCCGCGGCGTCGTCGCCGATGGCGAGCAGCCCGCCCGCGACGGTCTGCAGCGGACCGAGCGCCGGATCACGCTTCGCCGTGCCTTCGGCCAGGGCGCCGCCCCAGACCTGCCGGGCCTTCTCCGGGATGTAGAGGGTGGGCAGCCAGCCGTCGGCGATCTCGGCGGTCAGCGCCACGTTGGAGGGGCCGAGGGAGGCGATGTAGAGCGGAATGTTCTCGCGGAGCGGCCGGGTGAGGATCTTCAGCGGCTTGCCGAGCCTGCCGCCCTTCTCCTTCGGCAGCGGCATGTCGGTGATGCCGTGGTGGTCGATGACCTCACGGCGCCAGATCCGCCGGCAGAGCTCGACGGTCTCGCGGGTCCGGCCGAGCGGCTTGTCGTACGGCTTGCCGTGCCAGCCCTCCACGACCTGCGGGCCGGACGCGCCGAGCCCGAGCAGGGCCCGGCCGCCGGAGACCGCATCGAGTCCGGCTCCGGTCTGGGCGATGAGGGCGGGGGTGCGGGAGTAGACGTTGAGGATCGCCGCGCCGATCTTCATGCGCTCGGTGCGGGCGGCCAGATATCCCATGATCGTGGGCGAGTCGAAGCCGTACGCCTCGGCGACCCAGACGGCGTCGAGTCCGGCGGATTCCAGTGCCGCGACCTGGTCGCAGGCGGCGCGCGGGTCGCCCGCGTAGTTCAGCGGGAGGGAGAGTTCCATCAGTCGGTGCCGTCCTTCTTCGGGAGGGTCCGCATGCTCGGTACGTCCCAGTCGCGGGCCACGTCCTCGGTGTCCGCGCCGGGCCGGGCGGGCCCGCTGCGGACGCGGGAGGGGGTGGCGGAGAACCGGGGGGCGGGCGCGGGCTGGGTGAGGCCGCCGTGCTCGACGTAGGTGGAGCGGGCGGCGAGGTGCGGGTGGTGAGGCGCCTCGCGGAGCGAGAGGACGGGGGCGACGCAGGCGTCGGTGCCTTCGAAGATCTCGGTCCACTCGGCGCGGGTGCGGGCCCTGAAGCGGTCGGCGACGAGGGTGCGCAGGTCCGCCCAGCGGCTGAAGTCGTTGCGGTCGGGGGCTTCGTCGGCGATCCCGAGCAGCTTGCCGAACTGTTCGTAGAACTGCGGCTCCAGCGGTCCGACCGCCATGTACTCGCCGTCGGACGTCTCGTAGCAGCCGTAGAAGGGGCAGCCGCCGTCGAGGAGGTTGGAGCCGCGCCGGTCCTGCCAGCTGCCGGCCGCCAGCATCCCGTGGATCATCGTGGCGAGGTGGGCGGCACCGTCGACGATGGCGGCGTCCACCACCTGGCCGGTGCCGCCGGGTGTGCGGGCGTGCTGGAGGGCGGCGAGCACGCCGACGACGAGGTAGAGCGAGCCGCCCGCGTAGTCGCCGACCAGATTGGCGGGCACCGTGGGCGGCTCCCCGGGTCTGCCGATCATGGAGAGGGTGCCGCTGAGGGCGATGTAGGCGATGTCGTGGCCGGCCCGTTCGGCCAGCGGCCCGTCCTGGCCCCAGCCGGTCATGCGCCCGTAGACGAGCTGCGGATTGCGGTCCAGACATGCGGCCGGGCCCACGCCGAGGCGTTCGGCGACGCCGGGGCGGTAGCCCTCGATCAGGATGTCGGCGCGCTCCACGAGGTCGAGCACCTGCCCTGCACCGCCCTCGGCCTTGAGGTCGACGAGGACCGAGCGTTTGTTGCGGTTGGTGAGGTCGTACGCGGGATCGATCCCGAGCGCCGCGCCGCCGGGCCGGTCGACGCGCACCACATCGGCGCCGAGGTCGGCCAGGAGCATCGCGGCGAACGGTCCCGGGCCGATGCCCGCCAGTTCGACGACACGCACTCCGGCCAGTGGACCCTGCCCTGTCGTTGCCATCAAGCCCCCAGCGGTGTGACACAACTGATGTAACATCGATGATGTTAAGAATGCTCGACGCTCCGCACAACCCTTTTGGCCGAGCAAGCGCTTAGTTCCTTCTCCCGGATCCTCTCGCACCGAGGCCCTCCCGGCTGCACAGCGCCACGAACCCCTCCGCTACCCTCTGCCTGCTACATCGGCGCCGGCCCGTGCGGAGGCACTCATGAACAGGCAGAACGGGGCAGAACGCCCCTATGACGTCATCCTTTTCGGCGCCACCGGCTTTGTGGGGACACTCACCGCCGCGTATCTGGCGGAGCACGCGCCGGACGGCTTCCGCTGGGCGGCGGCGGGCCGCAGCCGGGCCAAGCTCGAAAAGCTGCGCGAGAACCTCGCGGCGATCAACCCGCGCTGCGCGGAGCTGCCCCTGCTGACAGCCGATGCCGGCGATCCCGGCACGCTGCGCGAACTCGCCGGGTCCGCCCATGTGGTGGCATCGACGGTGGGCCCGTACGTCTGGTACGGCGAGGGGCTGGTGGCGGCCTGCGCCGAGGCCGGGACCGACTACGCCGACCTCACCGGCGAGGCGGAGTTCGTCGACCGGATGTTCCTGGAGCACGACACACGGGCCCGCGAGACGGGGGCCCGGATCGTGCACGCCTGCGGCTTCGACTCCATACCGCACGACCTCGGCGTCTACTTCACCGTCCAGCAGCTCCCCGAGGACGTGCCGCTGACCGTCGACGGCTACGTC
This sequence comes from Streptomyces sp. NPDC056452, assembly GCF_042796085.1. Classification (NCBI taxonomy): domain Bacteria; kingdom Bacillati; phylum Actinomycetota; class Actinomycetes; order Kitasatosporales; family Streptomycetaceae; genus Streptomyces; species Streptomyces sp. NPDC056452. Next base: position 228,850 of record NZ_JBHTRI010000006.1, on the reverse strand, counting down.
CGCAGCAACGCCGTCTTCTCGGGCGGCACGTTCGCCTCGGCGCTCACCGCGATCGGCCGCGGCCCGCAGATGATCCGGGCCGCGAAGGAACGCCGTCTGCACGAGCCGCGCCTGGTCGGCCGCCGGGCCCGCGCCCCGCAGGGCTCACCCCACTTCAGCCCGGCGACCGGGACGTGGGCACTGCCGCTTCCGACCCTGGACCCTCGTGTCGTGGAGCGGTCGGCGCGGGCGCTGGGACGTTACGGCCCCGACTTCCGCTACCGGCACTTCGCCTCGGTGAAGCACCTGCCGGTGGCGCTCGGAGGCACCGCTGCCCTGGGCGTGCTGACGGCGGCTGCCCAGATCCCCGCCGTGCGGAGCTGGCTCATGGACCGTTACGAACCCGGCACCGGCCCCGGCAAGGAGCGCAGGGACCGCAGCTGGTTCACGGTGCGCTTCGTCGGGGAGGGCGGCGGCCGCCAGGTCTTCACCGAGGTGTCGGGCGGTGACCCGGGCTACGACGAGACCGCGAAGATGCTCGCCGAGGCCGCCCTCTGCCTGGCCCTGGACGACCTGCCGAAGACGTCGGGGCAGGTCACGACCGCCGTGGCGATGGGCGACGCGCTCCTGGAACGGCTGACGGCCGCGGGGCTGGGCTTCCGCGTCGCGGCGATGCTCTGAGGCGGGCGCGGTTCCCTGGGCGTACGGGAGGGCGTCGGCGGGTCAGAGCATCCAGGAGGCGAGGGTGCAGACCATGGAGACGGTCCAGGCGGCTCCCGCGACAACGCCCAGGGTCATACCCACGGCAACGCCGCGCTGGGACAGACGTACGGTTCCGGTGTTCATGGGGGGTGCGTGGTGGTCGATCATGTGTACCAGCCTGCCCCTGATGTTCGACGAACAACATCCGTTCATGTACTCAGATGGAAACAATCCCGGCCGTCGGGCCGGGACGGCCGTGCCATGACAGCCGCGCCGGGGCGGGCAGGCGACGGCGGTCAGGCAACGGCCTCCCGCAGGGCCGCCCGGCACAGGGCGTCGGCCCGGCGCGTGGTCTCCGGCTGGCGGAAGTCGCGGGCCAGCAGCAGCGTGTGGGCGCAGGCGTTGTCCAGGCCCGTGCGGTGGCCGACGGAGACGAAGACGGGCTTGGTGGCGTCCTGGGTGCGCAGCGCCCGGCCGACCACCTCGTCCCCGTCCATGAGCGGGGTGGAGTCTCCGCGCCGGGGCCCCGGTTGCTCGTAGCGGAAGGTGAACGGATTCTTGGCGACGCCGATGACCGCGAGGCCGGTGAGGACGCCCAGATGGCTTGCGAGTCCGAACCTGCGGGGGTGAGCCCGACCGTAGCCGTCGCAGACGACGAGCCCGGGGTCGACGGGCAGCGCCTCCAGGGCGGCGAGCACCGTCGGGATCTCCCTGAAGGCCAGGAGCCCGGGGACGTAGGGGAAGGTCACCCGGCCCCGCGCGGTCGACTCGGCCACGACCTCGAGTGTCGCCGCGTCGAGGACGACGGCCGCCGCCACGACGACGTCCCGCTCGTCGTCGTAGGCGACATCGACGCCGGTCACCCGGCCGGTGCCGGGCCGCGGCCCCGGTTCGTCGAGCACCACGCGGGTGCGCAGTGTGTCCTGGACGGCGCGTGCCTCGGCCTCGTCGGCGGGCATGGTGAAAGTCGTCATGGTGCGTTCGAGTCTAGGCACCCACGGGCTCTCGGCGGTCCCGTAGCCTGGCGATCATGTTCGTACTCGAGTTGACCTACAGCGCACCGGTCGAGCGCGTCGACGCACTCATGAAGGAACACGTCGCGTGGCTCGACACCCAGTACACGGCAGGGGTGTTCATCGCCTCCGGGCGCAAGAACCCGCGTGACGGCGGCGTGATTCTCGCTGTCGGGGACGATCGCGCGCGGATCGAGGAGATCGCGGCGACCGACCCCTTCGCGGTACACGGGGTGTGCGCCTACCGGATCACGGAGTTCCTCGCGACGAAGACGTCGCAGGCACTGGCCCCCTACCGGCAGCAACTGCCCGGATAGGCGCGGCTATCCGAGCCGGGCGACGCGTCCCTTCTCGCCCGCGGCCCAACAGCCCCCGTGGTCCACGCAGTTCACCGTGTCGTACGAACCGGTGTCCACCGTCCTCCAGGTGCGGCCGCCGTCCAGCGTCAGGTCCGTGCCGGTCGGGCCGACCGCCAGCGCCGCCGACCTGCTGTGCGGGAGCCATGCGACGCCCGAACGGTAGGCCGGGGGCGGGGTGGTGGCCCCCTGCCAGGTGCGTCCGCCGTTGCCGGTGACGGCCGCGGCGTCCGGCGACGCCTGGTCCGCGCGGTAGTCGCCGCCGACCGCGATGCCGTGCGTGCGGTCGCGGAAGGCGAGGCCGAAGACTCCGCGCGCGGGGTCCCCGGCCGGGATGGGTGACGCGGTCTCGGACCAGGTCAGGCCGCGGTCACCGGAGTGCAGCACCCGGGCGGTGTCCGCACCGCCGGTGGCGAGCCAGACGTCCTTGGGGCCCGAGCTGACGAGGCACTGGCCGCTCGCCGCGAAACCGGCCTCGCCGGGGCGGGCGGCGGGCATGCCCGCGTCGGGCAGCACCTTCCAGTTCCGTCCGCCGTCGGAGGTCGACAGGATGCGGAACTTCCCGTCCACCGGGTCGCTCATCGCCAGCCCGTGACGGCTGTCGAAGAAGGTCAGGCAGTCGTAGAAGGCACGTGCGTCGGTGTTGCGGAAGGACTCGGTCCAGGTCGCGCCGCCGTCATCGGTGCGCAGGACCCTGGACGCCTCGCCCTCGCCGATGGCCAGGACCACCGCCCGCCGCCGGTCGAAGGCCTCGATGTCGCGGAACTCCAGCTCCGCCGCTCCGGGCGGCGAGACATCGCGCCAGTGCCGGCCCCCGTCGGTCGTACGCAGGACCGTGCCCCCGGACCCCGCGACCCAGGCGTCGTCGCGGCTGACCGCGGCGAGGCCGCGGAAGCGCGCGTCCGTTCCCGTGTCGGTGAGCTCCCAGGCCGGCCGGTGGCCCCGTTCGCGCGGCTCCCCCGGTGCGGCGTGCGCCGACGGTGCGGCCAGGGCGGCGGCCACAGCCGCACCGCACAGGCCCAGTGACAGCAGTCGTCTCGTCTTCCCCATGGCCCTCATGGCGCTGGAAGCTAGTCCACGGGCGGACCGCCGTCCAGGGCGCATCGGACGAAACGGGGCAGTAGGCAGGGAAGCCGGCCGGCGGTGACGCAGCTCACGCCGCCTGCCAGTGCACGAAACGAGGAGTTCCGTCGTCTACTCCAATGCCGGGAACCGTTCATCCGACGCGAGAGGGAGCAGGTCTTGTCCAGCGTTATCGAGCAGTCCGTGCAGGCCCGCATGGTCGCATCCGCTCCGCGGATGGAAACCCTGCCCGCCACCCTGAGTTACGACCGCAGGGACCCTTTCGCCGTCCGCATGGCCTTCCCGGCCCCGGCGACCCTCGAGGGCACCGAGGTGTCCTGGGAGTTCTCCCGTGAACTGCTCACGGCCGGGATGGACAGACCGGCCGGTGTCGGCGACGTCCGGGTGCGGCCCTTCGGATACGACCGCACGGTCCTGGAGTTCCACGCCGTCGAGGGCATCGCCATGGTGCACGTCCGTACGGCGGAACTGCGCCGCTTCCTGAAGCGGGCCCAGGTGCTGGTCCCGGTGGGCGACGAGCACCGCTTCCTCGACCTCGACCGCGATCTGACGGATCTGCTCGGCGGGTCCTGACCCCGACAGGCGGGTCCCTCCCCCACCGCAACGGCCCGGAAAATGCGGTTGCCGAGCCGCGGTACCCGCTCGTAACGTGAGTGCTGTCCCCGTTGTCGTCGGATCGGAGAAGGACGTTGCTCCACATCTGAGGTGTCCGTACACCGTGCCGCGCGCGTGCTGTTCCGTGCGCGGGCCCGAGTGCGACCTCAGTTGTCCGAGCCGTTCTCCGAGATTCTCCGACGCAGCCGGGAGACCTTCGTGCCTGCACCCACGACCCACATCACCTGTTCGTCCCTCTCGTTCGCCTGGCCCGACGGAAGCGATGTCTTCGAAGACTTCCAACTCGCCGTGGGCCCGGGACGGACCGGGCTCATCGGCCTCAACGGCTGCGGCAAGTCGACCCTGTTGCGCCTGATCGCCGGTGAACTCATCCCGACGGGCGGACACATCAGTACGGCCGGTGACATCGGCTACCTCCCGCAGAACCTCGTCCTTGACACCGCCCTGCGGGTCGACGCGGCGCTGGGCATCGCCGGGAAACGGACCGCGCTGAACGCCATCGAGTCGGGCGATGTCCGCGAGGAGCACTTCACCGTGGTCGGCGACGACTGGGACGTGGAGGAGCGCGCCCGCGCCACGCTCGACCAGCTGGGCCTCGCCGGTGTCGGGCTCGACCGGACCGTCGGCGAGATGTCGGGCGGCGAGTGCGTCATGCTGCGGCTGGCGGCGCTGCTGCTGGCACGTCCGTCGGTCCTGCTGCTGGACGAGCCGACGAACAATCTCGACCTGCACGCCCGCGGGCGCCTGTACGACGCTGTCGACGCCTGGACCGGTGTCCTGGTTGTCGTCAGTCACGACCGGGAGCTGCTTGAGCGGGTGGACCGGATCGCCGATCTGAGGGAGGGCACGGTCACCTGGTACGGCGGCAGCCTGACGGCGTACGAGGAGGCGCTCGCCGTGGAACAGGAGGCCGCGGAGCGGATGGTGCGGGTCGCGGAGGCCGATGTGCGTCGGCAGAAGCGCGAACTGTCCTACGCACACATCAAGTTGGCCCGGCGCAAGAGGTACGGGCAGAAGATGTGGGACACCAAGCGCGAGCCGAAGGCGGTCATGGGCCAGCGCAAGCAGACGGCGCAGGAGTCGGCCGGCAAGCACCGCGTCCTGCATGCCGAGCGGCTGGCGGACGCCGAGGAGCGGCTCGAGGACGCCGTCGAGGCCGTGCGGGACGACGACGCGATCCGCATCGAACTGCCGCACACCCAGGTGCATCCGGGTGCCGGTGTGCTGGTGCTGCGCGATCTCGAGCTGGCCCACGGCGGCCGGGTGCGCGGGGAGTTCGACCTGCGCGGCCCGGAGCGGATCGCGCTGGTCGGCCGCAACGGCGCGGGCAAGACGACGCTGTTGCGCACGATCGCCGGCGAGCTGGCGCCGTTGTCCGGCGAGGCGGTCGTCCATGTGCCGGTGGGCTTTCTGCCCCAGCGTCTGGACGTGCTCGACGACGGGCTGTCCCTCGTGGACAACGTGGCGCGGTACGCGCCGGGCGCCTCGGCCAACCGGATCCGGGCGAAGCTCGCGCACTTCCTGTTCAAGGGGGCACGGGCGGACCTGCCCGCCGCGACGCTGTCGGGCGGGGAGAGGCTCCGGGCGACCCTGGCCGCGCTGCTGCTCGCCGACCCGGCACCCCGGCTGCTGATGCTGGACGAACCGACGAACAGCCTCGACCTGTCCGGCGTGCACCGTCTCACCGCGGCGCTGGCGCGCTACGAGGGTGCGCTGATCGTGGCGAGCCACGACCTGCCGTTCCTGGAGTCGCTGGGGATCACCCGGTGGCTGCTGCTGGACGCGGGCGAACTGCGCGGAATCTCCTCCGCAGACCTATCCCGGATCCAGGGCGGTGAGGTATGACTTACCCCTCGGCATCCCGCCGCGACCTGCGGATATAACGGTACGTAAACGGGCACAGCGAGGACCGGGCTTGGCTGCGGCCTTACTGCCGCCTTAACCTACGGTCACGTAACCTACGAAGCCGTAGGTAATTCTCCCGTCCCCAGGAGCCCCCGTGACGATCACCTCTCCCCAACTCGGCAGTTCGAAGGCGTGGACCGACGCCCAGCTGCTGTACGCGCTGGAAGAGGTGGTGGAGAAGGAACTCAACCGCCATCTCAAGGTCGCCAAGGACTGGATGCCCCACGAGTACGTACCGTTCTCCGACGGCCGGAACTTCACCGGCATCTTCGAGGACGGCGAAGCGTGGGAGACCAGCCAGTCCAAGGTCACCGACATCGGCAGGATCGCGCTCGTCGTGAACCTGCTGACCGAGGACAACCTCCCCAGCTACCACCACGAGATCGCCTCCCTCTTCGGCCGTGACGGCGCCTGGGGCACCTGGGTGCACCGCTGGACCGCGGAGGAGGGCCGCCACGGCATCGTGATGCGCGACTACCTGCTCACCTCGCGCGCCGTCGACCCGGACAAGCTCGAGCAGTTCCGCATGGCGCACATGGCGGAGGGCTTCGAGTCCGACAACCGCCACTCCATGCTGCACTCCGTGGCCTACGTGGCCTTCCAGGAGCTGGCGACCCGCGTCTCCCACCGCAACACCGGCCACCAGTCGGGCGACCCCGTGTGCGACCGGATGCTGGCCCGGATCGCGACCGACGAGAACCTGCACATGGTCTTCTACCGCAACCTGCTCGGTGCCGCCTTCGAGCTCGCCCCGGACCTCACGATGCAGTCCGTGCGCGACGTGGTCGTCAACTTCCGGATGCCCGGTCACGGCATGCCCGGCTTCGAGCGCGCCGCCGCGCAGATGGCCATCGGCGAGATCTACAACATGCGCATCCACCACGACGACGTGATCCAGCCCGTGCTGCGCTACCTCAAGGTCCTCGACATCGACGGACTCGGCCCGGAGGGCCTCAAGGCGCAGGAGGAACTGGGCCTGTACATGAGCGGTCTGGACAGCGAGGCGTCGAAGTTCGACGAGAAGCTGGCCATGCGCAAGGCGCGGATGGCGGCCCGCGCGAACGCCTGACCCCGCAGGACGGTGGCGGCGCGGCTCACTCGGGCGCCGTCACCTCCGCGTACGCGGCGTCGCGCACATCGGCCACCGGGTGCTGGCGCAGGGCGCGCAGCTGGGTCCGCCAGGGTCCGGTCCAGTCGGTGCGCCGTCCCGCCGCCGCGGTGATCGCGGTGGCGAACAGCCCTTCGGCCGGCCCGCCGCTCCCGGTGAGCCGGCCCGCGACGGCGAGCAGGACATCCGTGTCGCCCGCCCCGGAACGGTTCCGATCGCCGATCCGGCCGCCGAGGGTCTGTGCGATCCGGGCGGCCTGGACCGGCCGCCCTTCGAGCAGCCCGGCCAGCCGGACGAGCCCTGCGTGCAGGGCGTCGGGGCCGGTGTCCAGATCCACGGCGCAGACCAGCAGCCGGGCCGCCTGCGGTACGAAGTCCCTGTGGTGCGCGAGCGTGTCCCCGGCCGCCGCGAGGAGGGGGCGCGCCGAGGCCCGCCGGGTCACGTCCGGCGCCGTGAGGGCGTCCACCGCGCGGACGATCCGCTGCCGTGCGGGCCGGTCCCGTCCGGCTCCCGCGTCGTCCGCGGTGTCGTTCGTGGACAGGGCGAGGAGCGCACAGTTCAGCGCGCCGGCGGCTTCCCCGCCTGCCATGGCGGCGCCGACGAGCGCGTCGGTGGCCGACTGCCAGGTACCGCGCCGGCCCAGGTCGCTCACCACGTCCACCAGCACCTCGCACGCCCCCGGCGCCCAGGGCACCCACTGGGCCAGCGCCCGGTGGGCGAGGGCCGCCAGCTCCTCGTCGTCGGTCGCGCACACCTCCTGCACCAGCCGGGCATAGTGCGGCCGGTGCTGCGCGGGCATCCGCACCGGATGGGCCCGCAGGACGGCGGTGCGCAGGCGCCGCTCACCGCGCGCCGCGTCGGCCATCACCTCCCACATCGCCTCGTCCCCGAGCAGATCCGTGCCGAACGCCACGCAGACGGCCCGCACGTCGGGGTGCTGGTCCGGCATCGCGTAGGCCTCGGCGAGGGCCTGCGCGGCAAGGGCGGAGGGCAGCCGGGTCGCGGCGAGCCGGACCATCTCCTTGCGGCTGGTCACCTTGCCGGTGCCGGGCGCCGTCCGCTCCCGCAGCAGTACGGCGAGGCGCGAGGGCCGCACGTGCCGGGAAGCACGGCTCGCAGCGAAGACCGCTACCCGCGCCTCGTCGTCACCCAGGCGTGCGAGCAGGTCGGGCAGCACGGCGGCGGGGCGGTCCGTGCGGGCCAGCGCCGCGAGCGCCGCCTCGGCGAGCACGACGTCCGAGGACGCCAGCCATCGGCGTACGGCGTCGGCCCCGGTCTGCGGGATGCCGGCCAGCTGATCGATCGCCGCCTTCCTGGCGTACAGGGGAAGCTTCTCGTCCCGTGCGGTCCGCTCCAGTGCGCGCGCCGCGGCGCTCTGCTGCTCGGGAGTCCAGCGGACGACGTCCGCGCCGACGGGCACGTGCCACGGCTCACCCGGGGTGAGGAACCTTCCGTACGGCGGGCTCTCGCCGAGCACCCGGTCCAGGAGGTCCGTGCGCCGCCGGGTGAGTACGTCCATCACCTCGGGCAGCGCGGCGGCGGAGGGCTCGCGTGCCAGGATCCGCTCGACGCGCTCGTCTCGACAGCCGGCCGGCTCCAGCCACAGGCCGATCGCGGTGCGTGCGGTGCCCGCGCTCCCGTAGCGGATCGCCTGCCACAGCAGTTCCTGGAGGTCCGGCATGGCTGCGGCACGGCGTCCGACGGCCCGGGTCAGTGCGAAGACGAGGGCGTAGTCGGCCTTCTCCGCACCCGCTTCCAGCCAGGGCCGCAGGGCCTCGAACACCGTGTGCTCCTGCCCCCGCCGCAGGGTGCGGTCGAGCCTCCCCAGGCCGGCGTCACCGGCGTTCCCGTACAGGCGGACGAGGGTGCGCAGCGCCCAGTTGAGCAGGGCGCGCCTGCCGGTGGTGGCGTGCTCGCGCAGGACGCGCAGGGCGAGGCCGCTCAGGCGGCCCCGGGTGTGTTCGGAGGAGTCCCGGGCCTCGACCGCGTCGGTGGCGATCCGGTCCAGCAGCGGTTCCACCTCGTCGGTGAAGAGCGCGGGCGGAGTGTCCAGGAGCGCGAACAGTGCGGCGGCCCTGACCGGATCCCGTTCCGAGCGCAGCCGGAGCATGTCCTTGAGGACGGTGGCGACGGCTGCCGGGTCGCCGGAGCGGCCCGCGTTGCGTATGAGCAGCGGCCAGGCTTCGGCACGGTCCTCGGCGGCGGGCCGGTGGGTCGCCGCCAGCAGGCGCTCCCGTACGTCCGCGACCGGCAGGAACGACTCGGCGAGCAGGACGGAGCTCCAGTGCCCGCCGCGCGTCCTCGCCCGGTCGGCCATGCGCCGGGCCGGACCCGCCACATGGCTGCGGGGCAGTTCTCCGAGGAGTACGGCGTCCACCGTGATGACGGAATCCTCTCCCTGCCCGGCGACGACCGCGTCGTGGAACGCGCCGCGACGGGACGGCGGGAGGGCGCGGACGAGGCGGTCCAGGACGCCGCCGTACTGCAGCACGTGCCGGCCGTACTCGGTGAGGAGCGCCTCGGGAGCCGTGACGGCCAGGCGCCGCAGCAGCGTCCCGCTGAGGGCGCCGCTGCGGGCGATCGCGAAGCTGTCCGGTCCGCGGAGCAGCTGGACCGTCCGGGCCGGGTCGGCCGAGGCGAGGACGCCCAGCCTCGTGCGCAGCGGGATCGGGAGGTTCGTCGGGCCGTAGCGTTCGAGCAGGTCGAGTACGCGGTGGGGCAGCCGCTCGGCGGCCGTGGCGACCGCGCGTTCGTGCCCGCAGCCCTGCCACCAGGCGTCGCGCATCGACTCGGGCCGGCCGGCGAGGTCCCGTTCCGCCGCGTCGAGGAACGGGCCGGGATGGTGGCGTCCGAGCGCGGCCCAGCCGGTCACCGACGGGAAGAGGCCGGGCAGGAGCCGGTTCACCGTCGCGGGGGAACAGCCCCGGAGCAGTCGGGCCGCCTCGGCGTCGCCCCACCTCTCGCGCAGCGGCTCGATGAGCCGGTCGGCGAGCTCCGTGCGGCGGTCGGTGACGACGGCCTGAAGGAGTTGGCGGCGTACGGCGGCCGGGGCATCGGCCAGCGCCGTCTCGTACGCCGTGTCCGGTACGCCCGCGGAGCGCGCCGCCCGCAGGGCTTGTCCCCGCACGAAGGGGTCCTCGTCGCCGATGCGGGCGGCCAGCCAGTCACGGTCGCCGCCCACGGCCGCGGCGACGACAGCGAGCCCGCGTTCGTAGGGTCCCCCGGTCTCCAGCTCCTCCAGGACGGGACGCAGCACACCGTCCGCGGTGAACCGCCGGGTGTGCGCCGCCAGTTCTCTCATGCGCTGAGGGTGGGCGAGGCGATCCACGGCGTCGAGGAGCGCGCAGACGAGGGCGACTGGCCGGGCGTCGGTCATGCGGCGATTGTGCCGTGCGAGGGCGGGCTGACCCCACAGCTTTACGGAACGTACTCTGTGCCGGGTGAAACCAGTGACGCGTCTTGTTCTTTTCGGTGCGCCTATAGCCATCGTCGTTTCTGTTCTGTTCAGCAGCGGCGACTCCGACCTGCCCCCGAGCTCCCCGCAGCCGACGGAAACGGCTGAGGCCGCCGCGCAGACGGAGAGCCCCGGCCTGAGCGCCGAGAACGACGAGAAGATCGCCGGACTGCCGCCGGGGCTCGCCGCTCCGGCGATGAAGGAGATCGCCTCCCGGCTGGTGAGCAGCGCCGAAGCCTCGACCCTGGACTGGCGCAGCCAGTACGGGGCGATCGAGGACGTCGGTGACGGCACCGGCTACACCGCGGGGATCATCGGTTTCTGCTCCGGTACGAACGACATGCTGCAGCTGGTCGAGGCCTACACCGAGGACCATCCGGACAATCCGCTCGCCCCGTTCCTCGCGGCGCTGCGCGAGGTGGACGGCACGGACTCGCACGAGGGTCTGGACCCCGGCTTCACCGACGCGTGGAAGGCGGCCGCCGAGGACCCGGCGTTCCGCACGGCTCAGAACACGATGCGGGACAGGCTCTACTTCGAACCCGCGGTGCGACTGGCGAAGCTGGACGGTCTCGGCACCCTGGGGCAGTTCGTCTACTACGACGCGATGGTGCTCCACGGGCCCGGCGTCGAGGCGGACGGCTTCTACGGCATCCGGGACGCCGCGATGGCCTCGGCGGACACGGCTGCGGAGGGCGGCGACGAGGCGGAGTACCTCGGCGCGTTCCTCGACGAGAGCCGGTCCGCGATCCTGGCGCGGAAGGTCCAGCGCGACACCACCCGGATCGACACCGCGCAGCGGGTGTTCCTGCGGGAGGGCAACCTCGAGCTCAAGAAGCCGCTCGTGTGGCAGGTGTACGGCGAGACGTTCCGCATCCCGTAGGCGCACGGTCTCCGGCCGTCAGGCCTCGTCGCGACGGCCTCTGCGGAGCCGGTCCCGCTCCTTCTCCGAGAGTCCGCCCCACACGCCGAAACGCTCGTCATGGGCGAGGGCGTACTCGAGGCAGGCCAGCCGTCCCTCGCAGGCGTTGCACAACTGCTTGGCCTCGCGGGTCGAGCTGCCCGGAGCCGGGAAGAAGAACTCGGGTCCGGCCTGGGCGCACAGCGCCGTCTCCTGCCAGGAGAGCGCGTCGTCGGTCATCATGGTGTTGATCGGCATGGGGCACACGGTGCCCCACGCCGATAAACAAGTGATCAATGAACCATCAACGAACTCGGCGCCGGCCGGTTCCGGTCAGCTCGGCGGCATCGGGGCGGGCTTGATCACCGCGAACGCCGCGCCCGCGGGATCGGCGACGTTGGCGATCCTGCCGACGTTCTCCACGTCCATGGGCGCCAGGGTCACGCGGCCGCCCAGCCGTTTCGCGTCGGCCAGCGTCGCGTCGACGTCCTCCACCGCGAAGTACGGAAGCCAGTGCGGCCCGGCAGCAGCCTCGCTGGGCACCTCGTCGATCCGCACGAGCCCGCCGAAGGAGGAGTCGGCGCCCGCGCTTCCCGCGGGGCGGACCATCGTGTAGGAACCCCCGGGGTACGTCATGTCCTCGGTCTCCCAGCCGAAGACCGTCTTGAAGAAGGCGGCGGCCGCGGGCACGTCCGGGGTGTAGAGCTCGGACCAGATCAGCGAACCCGGCTCCATGATCATGTCCAGGCCGGTGTTCGTGCCCGGCTGCCACACGCCGAAGTACGCGTCGGCGTTGTCCTTGAAGCCGCCCATGCGGCCGTAGTCGAGTACATCCATCGGAGGGAACGCCGCGGACCCGCCGGCCTTCTCCACCGTCCGGGCGGTGGCATCCGCGTCGGGGGTCTGGAAGTAGACGGTCCAGGAGGGCTTCCCCTGGTCCTCGGGCACGGTCATGACGCCGGCGACCGTCTTGCCCCGCAGCTGGTACGTCCCGTACCCACCGGTCTCCGGTCCGCCGGGCACCAGCTCCCAGCCGAAGAGGCCCTGGTAGAAGGCCGTGGCCGCGTCGAGGTCGGGTGTGCCGAGGTCGGTCCAGTTGGGGGCGCCGGTGACGAATTCGGGGTCGAGCATGGTGTGCTCCTCGGGCGAGGCGGAGTCTCGCTCGCCCATCGTGCGGGCATTTCCCTGACCCACCGAGTCTTGCACCGGGCACTGACAACCGCAGCCCGCGCAGGGCGACCGGGTACCCGCCCCCGTGCCCCGGTCCCGTTGCGCGCCCGCCGGACCGGCCGTGTGCGGCTTCGGGTCCGGCCGGGCGCTGCGGGTGTCAGCGTGTGACGCCGAGTGCCGGAAGCACCGTTTCCGCCACCCGGTAGGCCTCCTCCAGGAGCGGGTTCCCGGACAGGATGAAGGTGTCGACACCGAGGTCCTCGAACTCCTTGAAGCGTTCGACGACCTGGGCCGTCGAGCCGACGACCGCTGTGCCGGGGCCCGGACGGAACAGGCTCATGCCCGGCCACATGTTGGGGTGCGTCTCCAGTTCCCGCGCCCTGGCCGGGACCTTGCCGCCGTGCTGGCGGAACTGGCGCTGCCAGCCCACCCCGTCCTCGCCCGCCCGGTCGCCGAGCATGCGGGCGTACGTCGCCTCGCTCGTGACGTCCAGCAGCCGGTCGGCCGCCGCCCACGCCTCGTCCTCCGTGTCGCGGACGATCAGGTGGAGGCGCAGCCCGATGCGCAGGGTGCGGCCGTACGCGGCCGCCCGCGCCCGCACCCGCTCCAGCTTCTCCTTCAGCAGGTGCGGCGGTTCGCCCCAGGTGAGGAAGACGTCGACGTGCTCGGCCGCCATCTCGATGCCGGGGGCCGACGAGCCGCCGAACCAGAGCGGGATGTGCGGGTCCTGGACGGGCTTCAGCTCACGGAACGAGGCGCCCGCGTTCTTCAGGTCGTAGAAGCGGCCCTTGTGGTCGAAGACCTCTCCGGCCGTCAGTCGTTTCACGATCGACCAGTACTCGGCGCTGAGTTCGTACCGCTCGTCGTGCTCCACGTGGAGTCCGTACTCCTGGAGCGACTTCGTGGAGCCGTTGACGACGTTGAAGCGCAGCCGGCCGCCGAAGAGCTGGTCGAAACTCAGCGCCATCTTGGCCAGCAGCGTGGGTGAGATGAGTCCGGGGTGAACCGCGAGCAGTGGTTTGAAGCGGGTGCTCGTGGAGGCGGCGAGTGCGCTGCCCAGCGGCCAGACGTCGTACAGGTCGGTGGCGAGCAGGGCACCGCTGTAGCCGAGCTGTTCCACGGTTCCGGCGAGCCGGCTGAGGTAGCCGAGGTCGGCGGTCCGCCGCCCTTCCGGCTCCCAGGGGTACGCGCCTTCGCGCGGGATGATGTACCAGAGGACTTCGGTCGCCATGCCGCTCAGGCCGCCTTCGTGCCGGAGGCGGAAGCGGCGCTGACGGCCTCGGTGTCCGCGTGTGCCCGGGCGGTGGCGACCTCGACCGGCCGGTCGATGAATCCGGTGCGGTGGAAGATGTCGGCGGCTTCCTGCTGTTCGGCGATGAACGCGTCGCTGACGGACTCGATCCTCCACGGCAGGGCGCGCAGGGCGGTCTCCCAGTCGTCGGCGCTCCCGCCCAGGTCGGCGGCGGCGATCTCGGCGGCGGCACGGGGGTTGGCGGCCGCCCAGTCGTCGGCGCGCTGGAGTGCGCGGGTGAGGGCGTCGATGATCTCCGGCCGGTTCTCGGCGAGTTCGCGCCGGGTGAAGAAGACGGACCGGTCGGTGATCACGTCACCGGTGGCGACCAGGGTGCGCAGCCCTCCGGTCCTGCGCGCGGCCGCCAGCTGCGGTCCCTGGGCGACCCATGCGGCGATGTCGCCGGAGCGCAGCAGCTGTTCGCTGTCGTCGGTGCTGCGGACCGCGGTGATGTCGTCGGCGTACGAGAGTCCGGCGTCGTCCAGGGCCTTGGCGACCAGATGGGTCTGCCAGGACCCGATGGCGAGGTGGACGGTGGTGCCCCTGAGGTCGGCGACCGTGCGGACGGGGCTGTCCACCGGGACGAGGAGCGCGCCGTGCTCGGGGCGCGGGGCGGACACGGCGGTGTAGACGAGGTCGTGGCCGGCCGCCTGGGCGGTGACCGGCGGGGTGGATCCGGTGCCGCCGAAGTCGATGACGCCCTGGGTGAGGAGCTCACCGGTGCGGACCCCGTTGGTGTACGGGTGGAAGGCGACCGTCTCGCCGAGAGCGGCCAGCTCCTCCTGGGCGATGCCGAGGCGGGAGAGGTGGTACAGGTGGAAGAGGGACGGGTTGCTGCTGTGGACACCGATGGTGATGGTCATTCAGATCACTCCGACTTCTGCAGTTTCGACGGGGGCGGGGGCAGGGGACGGCGACGGGGCGGGAGCGGGGGCGGCATCGACGCCGAGGTCGTTCAGCAGTCGGCGGCGCAGTGCCGCGAACGCGGGATCGCCGGGGTCCCGCGGCCGGTCGACGGCGACGGTCTCGTCGGTGACGAGCTTCCCGTCGCGGAGCACGGCGACGCGGTCCGCGAGCCGTACGGCCTCGTCGACGTCGTGGGTGACCAGGAGGACGGCGGGGCGGTGCTTGCGGCACAGCTCCCCCACCAGGTCCTGCATCTTCAGCCGGGTCAGGGCGTCCAGGGCGGCGAACGGCTCGTCCAGCAGGAGCAGTTCGGGCTCACGCACCAGCGCCCGGGCGAGTGCCACGCGCTGGGCCTCGCCTCCGGAGAGGGTCGCGGGCCAGGCGTCGGCGTGCCGTTCCAGGCCGACTTCGGCGAGGGCCCTGAGCCCGTGGGCGGAGCGGCTGCGCGGCAGGGCGACGGTCACATTGGCGAGGACCTTCTTGGACGGTACGAGGCGGGGCTCCTGGAAGACGATGGTGCGGGCCTCGGGGACGAGCACCTCTCCCGCGTCGGCGCCGTCCAGTGCTCCCAGGATGCGGAGCAGGGTGGTCTTGCCGCTGCCGCTGGCACCCAGCAGGGCGACGAACTCGCCCCGCGCGATGTCGAGCCGGAGACCGTCGAGCACGGCCCGGGTGCCGAAGACCCGGCGCAGTCCGCGCACCCGTACGGCGGGCCGCTGTGTTCCGTCGGTCATCGTGTCCCTCCTTGCGGGGACCGCCAGGGCATCAGGACGCGTTCCAGCAGCCGTACGAGGATGTCGGCGGCCAGGCCCAGGAGGCCGTAGATCAGGATGCAGACGGCGAGGATGTCGGTGCGTGCGTAGCTCTGCGCCTGCGACATCAGGTAGCCGATGCCCGCGGTGGCGTTGATCTCCTCGGCGGCGATGAGCGCGATCACGCTGAGCGTCATGGACAGCCGCAGTCCGGCCAGGAGGGACGGGAGGGCTCCGGGCAGGACGACCTCCCGCACGATGGCGAGCCTGCTCATCCCGAAGCTGCGCATGGCCTCCACGAGCTTGGGGTCGGTGTTGCGCACGCCGCTCGACGTGGACACGTACATCGGGAAGGTGGTGGCGACGGCGATGAGCAGGATCTTGGCGGTCTCGTTGATCCCGAACCAGACCATGAACAGGGGGACGAGCGCGAGGAAGGGGATGGTGCGCAGGGTCTGGAGCGAGGAGTCGAGAAGCTCGTCGCCGAGCCGGGTGAACCCGGTGGTGATCCCGAGGACCAGCCCGGCGGCGAGCCCGAGGAGCAGGCCGGTCCCGGACCGGGTCAGGGAGGTGGTGAGCGCGTCGGGCAGCTGCCCGTTCCCCCACAGTTCCCCGACGGCCCGCAGGACCTCCGCGGGCGATGCCAGCACGTCGGGGGTGAGCACCCCGGTGGCCGAGGCCGCCCACCACAGGACGAGCAGGGCCACCGGTCCCAGCGCGCGGACGGTCAGGGCGAAGGAACGGCCCCGCGGGGTGCGGAGTTGGGGCCGGGGGGTGACCAGGCCCTCGGTGGCGGCCCCTTCGGCGACCGCGCTCATGTCAGCTTCTCGACGTCGAGGAGGTGGGCCGCGACATCGACCTGTCCCTTGGTGACCTTCTGCTCCGCGTAGAAGGCGGCGACGGCCTCGAAGCGTTCGATGTCCTCGGGGCCGATCGGGTCGACCGTGCCGCCCTTGGCGATGATCGCCCTCTGCACCTCTTCGGCCTTGCCGGTGACGGCGGTGGGGCCGACGTCGGTGAAGACGTTCAGGTAGGCGGCGGGATCCTTCTTCTCCCGGACACTGGCGTCGTGGAGGTACCGGTACAGCGCCTTGACGATTTCGGGGTACTTCTCGGCAAAGCCCGTACGCACCGCGTTCAGGCTGTAGTTGTCGGAGCCGATGGCGGCGCCGTCGGCGACGAAGTGGGCCTTGCCGCTGCCGATCTCGGCCACGGCGTAGGTGGCCCAGACGGCCCAGGCGTCGACCTTGCCCGCGTTGAACACGGCGGCGGTCTGGTCGGGGCGCAGATAGACCCGCTCGACCTTGTCCGCCGGGATACCGGCCTTGGCGAGCGCCTTGAGCAGCAGGTACTCCCCGGTGCCGCCCTGGTTGACGGCGACCTTCTTCCCCACGAGTCCGGCGACGGAGTCGATGCCCGAACCGTTGCGGACCAGGATTCCCTCGCCGGCCGCGTCGGGGTCGACCGCGGTGAAGAACTTGAAGCCGGGGCGCTGGGCGAGGGAGGTGACGCCCGAGGTGATGGAGCCGGTGGCGAAGTCGAGCTGGTCGGCGTTCATGGCCTGGGCGGCCGGCGCGAAGGGTCCCGCGCTGCCGGTCCACTCCACCTTGGCACCGGCCTTGCCGAGGGCCTTGTCGAGGCTGCCGTCCTTCTTGCCGACGGCGAGGACTCCGGAGTTGCCGGGGTCGGGAATGCGCACGGTGACGGTGCTCGCGGCGCCGGTCCCGCTGTCGGCCTCGGACGTGCCGCAGGCGCTGAGGGCAAGGAGCGCGGTGACCGTGAGGAGTGCGGGGGCGAGGGCCGTACGGCCCGGTCGGTGCGGGTTCATGGTGACAGTGGTCCTCGGGGTTCGGGGGTGGACGTGGGGACGGGCTGGAGCCGGGCGAGGGCTGCTGCCCTGCGCAGCGGTGCGGGGTCGGCCCACGCCGTGACGTCCACGGGCTCCGGGAGGAAGCCGTGGGCGCGCAGCGCGGTCTCCTGCTCGGCGAGCAGGCCGAGCCGCTCGGCCGACAGGTCGGGGTGCAGGGTGAGATGGGTGCCGGGCCGGTAGGCGCCCGCGACGCCGTCGGCGCCCGCGCCGGTCTCGGCACCGAGGATGCGGTCGACCTCGGCGGGATGACCGGTGGCCCAGTCGGCCGCTCGGAGCAGGACGGCGAGGAAGCGGTCGACGAGCCCGGGGTGCTCGTCCAGCAACTGCTGATGGACGGTGATGGGCCGGGGCGTTCCGTTGTTGACGCGGAACCGGCGGTCGGGCAGCTCGTCCAGTTCCACGGCGACCTCGGCCCCTGTCCTGCGGGCCGCTTCGACGGCCAGGGCGCCCTTGACGTACACCGCGTCCACGTCACCGCGTCGCAGCGCGTCGAGTTCGGCGGCCCACTGGCCGTGGTGCGCGTCGGCGGGCACGTCGACGAGTGCGGCGTCGTCCAGGGTCAGGCCGGCGGACCCGAGAGCGCCCTCGAATCCGCGCAGCGCCATGGCCCGCCAGAAGTCGATGGCCAGGGTGTGGGAGGGGACGGCGAGCCGCAGTCCGCGCAGGGCGTCGGCGCCCCTGGTCCCGGATCCGGGAGCGACCAGTACGGCCTGGCGTTCCTCGATCCAGGTCAGGCCGATCAGCCGGGTCCGCTCACCACGCGAACGGGCCCAGAGGGCGGGTACGTTGCCGCCCTCCCGGAACAGTCCCGGCAGGGCATGGGTGAAGTGGGCGCCACGGTCGGCGTCGGGGTCGGCGTCCTGGAGGGAGCGCACGGCGATGCCGTCGGAGGCGAACTCGTCGCTGAGCCACTGCCGGTCGGCGGCGATGCCGGTCGCGGTGGGTACGGGACAGCGGGTGAACCAGAGGGTCCTGGGCAGGACGGCGGAACGCGTCATGGAGTCTTCCCGAAGGGTCGGCGAAGCAGGAGGGGCGCGGGCGAGGCGTCCGGCACCGGCACGGGCCGCGGCGCCGCGGGGAACGCTCCGGAAGGAACACCGGGTGCGGCGGGGCGGGAGGGCGGCCGGCACCGGCCGGCGGGAGCGCCGGCGAAGAGGTGAAGGGGCTGCGGGGGTTCAGCGACAAGCGGCGCTGGAGACGCGTGCCAGGTCGATGTGACGGCGCAGCGTGAGGGCGAGCCGGACCGGAGCTGTGGTGCCCGGGGTCGTGGCGCGGGGGCCTGCCATGGCACTGCTCCTTTCCGTTCGCCGGTGGTGAGGGCTGCAGCCTGCCACGGGCCGACCCGTGTTCACAACTGGCTTCCCATCATGTGGGATTGACTGTGAACAGAGTGTTTCACGGTCTCGTTCAGCCCTCTCTTCCCTCCCGTAATGTGGCAACCATGGGGGCCCGCGGGTCCCTTCCCCCCACGCGAGCGGAGAGTGGAACGACATGACCGAGGCCGCGGCGGTGCGTGCGCACGGCGGAGCCCAGGCGGTGCTGCGTGCACTGGACGTCCTGCACTGCTTCCACGACAACGGCGCCGACCTGAGCGCCTCCGACCTGGCCCGGCGGCTGGAGCTCTCCGTCTCCACGGCCCACCGCCTGGCCCGCACCCTCGTCGGTGCGGGCTTCCTGGAGCAGGACGCGCGCACGTCGCGCTACCGGCTCGGCCCCGCGGTGACCGAGCTGGGCCGGCTCTCGTACCACCAGCGGGGGCTCCATCTGGCCGCCCCCGAGCTGACCGACCTGGCGGAGCGCACGGGGGCGACGGCCGACCTGGCGCTGCGCAGCGGCCCGCACGCGGTGATCGTCGCCGGCGGCTCGGTGACCCCGCACACGGGGTTGCGCAGACCGCTGCACTCGACGGCGTTGGGCAAGGTCCTGCTGGCCTGGGCCCGGCCGGGCGAGAGCGGACCGGCCGCGCTCCCGCCCCTGCGCGCCTTCACCGACCGCACGATCGTGGAACCCGCGCTGCTGCAGGCCGAGTTGACGCGTGTACGGACCCAGACGTACGCACTCAACGACGGGGAGTCGGCACTCGGGGTGCGCACTCTGGCCGTCCCCGTGCTGGACGGCTCCGGCCACGCGCGCTTCGCGCTTGCCGTGCGCGCCACCCCGTCCGTGATCACGGACGAACGGACGGACTGGTTCCTCGAACAGGCACGGTCCTGTGCGCGCGCGCTGGAGGTGCTGCTGCTGACGCCGGCCGAACGCAGGCCGCCCGCCCCGTGATGGAAGGCTCCGCCCCCGGCCCGTGCGACGATGTACCCCGCCCGGGAAGGTGACGGGCACTCGTTCACCGAGGGGCTGCGGGACAGAAGGACTGCGGGACAGAAGGACCTACATGACACAGGCCGGACCCACGGGCGCGGACGCGCCCACGGGAAGAGCCGCCCGTGAGCTGCTCGAGGACGCGGACCGGCTCGTCACGACGGCCCGCGCGGTCCTGGACGACCACGTCCGGGCCGTCGACAGCGCACGCACCGCGCTGGTCCCCCTCCTCGACTCCCTCGTCGGCCGGGAGCTGGCCGCCATCCCCCTCGCCCGGCTCGGGGACGTCACCGAGGGGCGGCTGCGGCTCGGCGCGCTGGAACAGGCCGGTTACCTGACGGTGGGCCAGGTCCATGACACCGGGCGCTACGAGCTCCGCCAGATCCCCGGTGTGGGGGCGCAGACGGCGGACCGGGCGCTGGCAGCCACCCGGCAGATCGCGCACGCGGTCCGGGACACCGTCGCCGTACGGATAGACGTGGACGCCTCGGACGCGGCCACGACCGCGCTGCTCATCGCCCTGCACCGGCTCGTCGAGGCGGGTCCCGACGCACGCCGGGCCACGACCGCCGCCCGGCGGCTCGTGACGGAGCTGGAAGCGCCCCTCGCGGCTGCCGCACCGGCACGCAGCAGGCTTCGCATGATGTTCGCGGGACGGGCGGCCCGTGCGCAGGTGCTGGCGGCCGTCGCCTCCGTACGGTCCGCCGTGGAAGCGGCGGCCGCGCGTGAACTGCGGCTGCTGTTCGGACAGGTCTCCGTCGATCTGCTGCGGGGACCCGCGTCCGAGGCCGAGGCGTGGGTCGACTTCGAGCTGCGGTCGGCCGAGTACTACAGCCTGCTCGCCGAGTTGTCCGCCGCCGGACCCGACCGGGACGCCGCCGAGGGATTCCTGCCCGCAGGGATCGCGGACCGGGTGCGCGGACTGCGGCTCGACGACACACACCTGAGGGTGTCGCTGCGCGGCTACCAGTCCTTCGGCGCCCGCTTCGCCCTCGCCCAGAAACGGGTGATCCTCGGGGACGAGATGGGGCTCGGCAAGACCGTCCAGGCCATCGCGGCGCTGGCCCATCTCGCGGCACGGGACGAGACCCACTTCCTGGTGGTGTGCCCGGCGAGCGTACTGATCAACTGGAGCCGGGAGATCCGTGCCCGCTCCACCCTGCGCGCCGTGCCGGTGCACGGCCCCGAGCGGCAGGACGCGTTCGCCGAGTGGCGCGAGAAGGGCGGCGTCGCCCTGACCACGTTCGACGCGCTGTACACCCTGCCCGAGGGGCCGGCCTGCGGGGTCCGGCCCGGCATGGTGGTGGTCGACGAGGCGCACTTCGTGAAGAACCCCGCCACCCGGCGCTCCCGTGCCGTGACCGGCTGGACGGGCCACACCGAACGGGTCCTGTTCCTCACCGGCACCCCGATGGAGAACCGGGTGGAGGAGTTCCGGAGCCTCGTGCGCCAGCTGCGGCCCGAACTGGCGCCGTCCGTCACCACCACGCACGGCATCGCCGGTTCGCACGCCTTCCGCAGAGCCGTCGCGCCCGCCTATCTGCGGCGGAACCAGGAGGACGTCCTGAGCGAACTCCCCGCGCTGGTCCAGGCGGACGAGTGGGAGGAGTTCTCGGCAGGTGATCTCGAGGCCTACCGCGAGGCGGTCGCCGCCGGGCACTTCATGCGGATGCGCCGTGCCGCGTACGCGCGTCCTGAGACCTCGGCGAAGCTGAACAGGCTGTGCGAGCTGGTCACGGAGGCCGAGGACAACGGGCTCAAGGTCGTCGTGTTCTCGTACTTCCGCGACGTGCTCCGGACCGTCGGGGAGGCTCTGGGCGACGGGGTGTTCGGTCCGGTCTCCGGGAGTCTCCCGGCCGCGCGCCGCCAGGAGCTGGTCGACGCGTTCGGCGCGGCGGACGGGCACGCCGTCCTGCTGAGCCAGATCCAGGCCGGTGGCGTCGGGCTGAACATGCAGGCGGCCTCGGTGGTCATCCTGTGCGAACCGCAGATCAAGCCCACGATGGAGCACCAGGCCGTGGCCCGGGCCCATCGCATGGGGCAGATACGGACGGTCCAGGTGCACCGGCTGCTCGCGGCCGACAGCGTCGACCAGCGCATGCTGGAGATCCTCGCGCGCAAGGACCGCCTCTTCGACGCGTACGCGCGGCGCAGCGATGTCGCCGAGGCGACGCCCGATGCCGTCGACGTGTCGGACGGGGCGCTCGCCCGGCTCATCGTCGAGGAGGAGCAGCGGCGGCTGACGGCCTGAGAGGCCGTCGGTGGCGTCCGGGAGCTCAGTGCTCGTGGGCGTCCGCCGCGCCGGCCGCGTGGTGCGGCGGGTCGTAGCCGGGGACCGTGCCGTCGGCCTTGGCGACCAGGAACAGTCCGGCCATCCCCATGTCGGAGTGGCTCTGGACGTGGCAGTGGTACATCCAGGCACCTGCTCCCACGTGTTCGCCCGCGATGACCTGGAAGCCGAACGAGTCGGCGGGCCCGCAGATCTTCGTGTCGACGACCCGGCTCGGGTCCTCGGGGCCGGTGAGCAGCCCGGTCCTGTTGTCCGCCCAGCGGTGCCCGTGGATGTGGAACGTGTGGTAGTACTCACCGTGTGTGATCATCACGACCTCGACCCGGTCGCCCACCGTGGCCTCGAAGTTCGGGCTCTCGTGGGCGGCCTTGTTGTTGATCGTCATGTCGTTGAAGACGATCGTGAGCGTCTTGTCCGGAAGGATGTCTCCCTTGCGCCTGACCACGAGGGGCCCGTAGAGCCCCTTGCGGATGCCGCCCGTGCCGTGATCCGTGCCGACGACATGGTCGTGGTAGTGCCAGTAGCCCGCGCTGCCCGCCTGCCAGGTGCCGTCCTTGCGGCGGCCCGGGGCGTGGGTGCGCCAGGTGTACGTACGGGTGCCGCCCGGTTCGACGTGGCTCCGGTTCATCCGGGTGCCGTCGCTCGCGATGTCGTAGTCGACGCCGTGGACGTGGAGGCTGGCGTCGACGTCCGTGGTGTTCTGGAACTCGATGTGCAGCGTGTCGCCCTCGGTGATCTCGATGAGCGGTCCCGGGATCGAGGCCTTGCCCTTCTCGAAGCCGTAGCCCATCGAGCCGTCCGCCAGCTTCTCGGCGTACAGCTTGAGGTGGCGGACGGCTCCTCCCGCGGGGGCGGTCCTCGGCGGGTTCTCCGCCGAGCTCGCCTGCACCGCGCCGAGCGACATCGATGTCACCCCGGTCGCCGCCGCCACACCGCCGCCCACCAGCATCCGCCGGTTGAAGGTCCTTCGGTCCATGTCGAACTCCCCACTGCGATACGGAAACTGACGCGCTGTTCCCCGGGACGGCCCACACCGTAGCTGTGGGAACCATGTTTATCCACACTCAGGACAAAGTTCGTTCGATTGCTGCCATACCTATTGGCGAGTCGCGAAAAGAGGTCTAGCTTCGTGCGCTGTTGCAGTGACCACAGAGTTGCAGTGACCAGAGCAGTGACCAAAGAGGGGTGGGTGACCACATGAAGCGCACACCACATCACAGGTCCAGATCGCGGCGTGGCCTCGCGGCAGCGGTGGCGGCCGGCGCACTGACCGCGTCCCTGCTGGGCGGCAACGCGGCCAGCGCCAGACCCTATCCGGACCCAGGACTCAAGGAACGCGTGGCGACAACGTTGTCCCTTCCCTCGCCGCCGGGCGGGGCCGACGTCAAGGTGCTGGTCTTCCACGCCTCGGCGGGCGAGGAGTCGCCGACCGTGGACGCGGGGATCGCGGCCATCGAGAAGATCGGGCTCAGCGGCCCGGAGGCCGGGCGCTTCAGGACCGTCGCCACGGACGACGCCGGGGTCTTCACCAACGGCAGGCAGCTCGGCAAGTACAACGCGGTCGTCTTCCTGACCGGCGGCGGCGATGTCCTCGACCCGGAGCAGGAAGCGGGCCTCGAGGCGTACATGGAGGCGGGCGGCGGTTTCCTCGGCATCCATGACGCGGCGCGCACCGAGCCGTACTCCGACTGGTTCACGGGCCTGGTCGGCGCCCGCCCCACGGCGGACAGCCCGGCGAACGTCCAGCGCGCCACGGTCGAGATCGGGGACCGTCAGCACCCCGCGACGAAGAACCTCCCGCTGGAGTGGAAGCGCCCCGACAAGTGGCTGAACTGGAAGGACAATCCGTCCGGCGACGTGCACACCGTGGCCCGCGTCCGCGAGATCACGTACACGCCCGGCGCGAGCGCCAACGGCTGGGACCACCCGGTCTCCTGGTGCCGTGACTACGACGGCGGCCGGTCCTTCTACACGGGCATGGGCGGTACGGTCAGCAGCTTCGCGGAGACGGACTTCCGCGACCATCTGCGGGGCGCGCTGGCCTGGACGAGCCGCACCTCCCAGGCGGACTGCAAGGCGACGATCGACGCCAACTACACGGCCGAGCGCCTCACCCAGCCCAACCAGCCCGGCCAGAACGACCAGATCGGCGAGCCGCACGGCCTCGTCACCGCCAAGGACGGCCGGGTCTTCTACATCGGGCGCGGCGGCGCCGACGGTGACCAGCCGGTCGTCACGGACTGGAACAACCCGGACATCGGCAAGGGCCAGGGCGAGATCCACGTCTACGACCCGGCGACCAAGAAGGTCACCCTCGCGGGCAAGCTGACCGTCTTCGGCAACAAGGGCGGCGGCGACGAGCTGGTCAAGGTGGAGGAGGGACTGCTCGGCATCGAGCTGGACCCGGACTTCGCCACCAACGGTTGGGTGTACCTGCACTACACACCGCACGCGAAGATCGACCGCGACAAGCAGATGGCGGTGCGTCAGGTCTCGCGCTTCACGTTCGACCCGGCCACGAACAAGCTGGACCTGGCCTCCGAGAAGGTGCTGCTGCACTGGCCGGTCCAGATCCACAGCTGCTGCCACGCGGGCGGCGGCCTGGCCTGGGACTCGAAGGAGAATCTCTACATCGCCACCGGGGACAACAACTCCTCCGGTTTCAGCGACGGTTACTCCGGTAACAACCCCCAGCCGAACTACAAGGGCGTGTCGTTCGCCGATGCCCGCCGCACCGCGGGCAACACCAACAACCTCAACGGGAAGATCCTGCGGATCCACCCCGAGGACGACGGCACCTACACCCTGCCGGAGGGCAACCTCTTCACGGGCAGGGAGCCGGACGAGGGCGGCGGCAAGACCCGCGGCGAGATCTATGTGATGGGTGTACGCAACCCGGCCCGGATCTCCGTCGACAAGGCCACCGACACGCTGTACGCCGGCTGGGTCGGCCCGGACGCAGGCTCCCCCAGCACCACGTGGGGACCCGCCAAGTACGACACGTTCGCCGCCATCACCAAGGCCGGCAACCACGGCTGGCCGTACTGCATGGGCAACAAGCAGCCCTACCGGGACCGCAATCTGCCGGATCCCACCAAGCCGCTGGGCTGGTACAACTGCGACGCCCCCAGGAACGAGTCGCCGAACAACGACGGCCTCGTGAAGCTGCCGCCGATCACGTCCAACACCATCTGGTACTCGCCCCAGGGCGGCGGCGTGGACTACCCGCGCGACGCCAACGGCATCCCGAGCTACAAGGTGGCGGACCAGAAGCAGCTCCTGCCCTGGCTCAAGGGCGGCGGCCAGGCCACGATGAACGGCCCGGTCTACCGCTACGACGCGACGAGCACGAGCGAGGCCAAGTGGCCCTCGTACTGGGACGGCAAGTGGTTCGTCGGTGACTTCTACGACGACACCCAGCCGCGGCACGCCGTGCTCACCGACCCGAAGACGGTCGGCAAGGGCGGCACCCCCACGCACGCCGAGTCCCTGAAGAAGATCATTCCGGTCGGTGCGGACGGTATCCGCAACCTCATGGACTGGAAGTTCGCCCCCGACGGTTCGCTCTACGTCCTGGACTACGGGCGCGGCTTCTTCACCTCCGACTCCAAGTCCGCGCTGTGGCGCGTGACGTACAAGGGCGGCGGCCCGACCCCGGCCGCCTCCGACCTGGCCAGGAAGGCGGCAGCGCAGTGAGACACCCTTCACTCCTCGCGCGACAGCGTTACGGACCCGCCCGGTTGTGGCTGGCCCTGCTCGGCTCGTTCCTGATGGTCCTGGGGCTGACGTCGACGGCCGCGTACGGACGCGACGACGACCGTCCCGCGGCCGCGGCCGACCAGGTACTCAACTGGACCGCGGGCGATCCCATCGACCACTACCTGTCGGCACCCAAGACAGCGGTGGCCGGCCCGGCGACCATCGTCTTCGAGAACAGCACCGCCACGGGCAACACGACGGGCATGCCGCACACGCTGACCTTCAGTGTGTCGGACGTGGAGTTCAACAACGACGTCCCGTTGAACATCCTGGCCAACCCGAGTGACAGCTCGGGCGGCAAGCACAGCGTCGAGGTCACCCTCACGCCCGGCCGGTACTTCTACCACTGCACCATTCCCGGCCACGGCTCGATGCAGGGCATCCTCACCGTGACCGAGGGCGGCGGCGGTGAGGACACCACCGCACCCGAGACCTCCGCGACGGTGAACGGCGACAAGAACGCCGACGGCGCGTACATCGGTCAGGCCACCGTCACCGTGGCGGCGACCGACGCGGGTTCGGGCGTGGACACCGTCGAGTACGCGATCGGGGCCGACGGCGCCTGGCAGCCGTACACGACGCCCGTCGTCGTGAACGAGGTGGGGACGCACACGGTCCGCTACCGCGCCACCGACAAGTCCGGCAACGCGGCAGCCGAGAAGTCCGTCGACTTCGCGGTCGCGGCACCGCCCACGGACGACGAGACGCCGCCGGAGACCTCGGCGACCGTCTCGGGCGAGAAGGACGACGCGGGCGCCTACCTGGGCATGGCCACGGTCACCGTGACCGCGTCCGACACCGGGTCCGGCGTCAACACCATCGAGTACGCGATCGGGGCGGACGGCGCCTGGCAGGCGTACACCGCACCCGTGATGGTGCACGAGGTGGGGACGCACACGGTCCGCTACCGCGCCACCGACAAGTCCGGCAACGCGGCAGCCGAGAAGTCCGTCGACTTCACCGTCGTCGAGCCGCCGTCACAGGATCAGACACCTCCGGAGACCTCCGTGGCGGTGGAGGGCGACAAGAACTCGGACGGCGCGTTCATCACCAGCGCCAAGGCCACGGTGACCGCCACCGACGCCGACTCGGGCGTGGAGAAGACCGAGTACTCGCTGGACGGGGGCCCGTACCTCGCGTACACCGCGCCCGTCATCGTGGACCGGGTCGGGTACCACACCTTCGCCCACCGGGCGACGGACAAGGCCGGCAACACCTCCGCGGCGAAACAGGCGTCGTTCACCATCGCCGAGAGCGGCGGGGTCCCTGCGCCCAACTGCCCCGAGTTCGACGAACGGCTCACCGTCATCGTCGGCACGGTCGACACGGGTGTGCCCAACCGGGTCACCGGGAACCGCTGCACGATCAACGAGCTGATCGAGGACGAGAAGGACTGGTCCTCGCACGCGCTGTTCCTCAAGCACGTCGACAAGGTCCTCGACAAGCTGCTCGCCGACGGGGCGATCGACGCCCGTGAGCACAAGAAGATCTACCGGGCGGCCAAGCAGTCCGGCATCGGCAGGCCGGGCCAGGACGAGGGCTACCGCAAGCTGTTCGACGGCACAGCGGAGTCCCTCGCCAAGTGGCAGCACGTGGGCGGCGGGAAGTTCGGGCTCAACGCGGAGGAGGGGTCCATCACGAGCTCCACCTCGGTGGACGGGATGGGAATGCTGTGGTTCCCGGCCCGCCAGTACGGCGACTTCTCGCTGAAGCTCCAGTGGCGTGACGACGCTCCCGGTGCGGGCAATGCCAACGGCGGGGTGTTCGTCCGCTTCCCGGACGTCCGTGACCACCCGGAGGAGTCGCGCCCGGAGTGGGTCGCCATCAAGTACGGCCATGAGATCCAGGTCAACGACCGGCCCGACGGCGACATGTACAAGACCGGGTCCGTCTACGGCTTCGACCGCGTGGGCCTCGGCGGCGCGGGGGTCACCCCCAAGGGCACCTGGAACGACTACGAGATCCGGGTGGTGGACCAGCACTACTCGGTCTACCGCAACGGTGTCCTGCTGAACGAGTTCGACAACACCGGCGGTCAGCTCTTCGAGCCTCCGCGGGGCGACGACCCGGGTACCGACGGCCGGCGCTACAGCACCGGTTACATCGGGCTCCAGGTCCACAGCACCACGGACGTCATCTCCTACCGCGACATCCGCATCCAGGAGCTGTAGCACCGGGGAGCGCTCAGGGGGCCGCGGCCGCATGCTCAGGCATGTGACCGCGGCCTCCGGGGTGCCGGTGGCGCCACACCCAGAACACGGTGCAGGACACCAGCGACCAGGCCGCGAGCACCAGATACGGGAAGACGAACTGGTGGCCCTGGTAGTAGACAGCCGTGTGCTGGGCGTTGACCGAGGCGCCCGGCGGCAGCCAGCGGCCGATGTGCCCGAGCAGCGAGGGCAGCAGCGGCCAGGACACCGCGCCGCCCGACGAGGGATTGCCGAGCAGCACCATGACACCCCAGGTGGGGATCATCGCCCAGCGCCCCATGAGGGTGTTGAACATGGTGAAGACCATGCCCGAGGTGAACATCGTGAACGACAGGATCAGCCAGGACTGGACGAACGGGAGGTCCACCGCGCCCAGTCCCCAGTCCACGACGGCCGCGATGGCGAAGCCACCGAGGAGCGAGTAGCCCAGGGTGAACGCGATGCGCTCCAGCGGAAGCAGCTCGCGGGCGTGCACGCTGAGCTGGATCGCCCCGAGGAAGCCGATGATGACGGCGGCGAGCGAGATGTAGAAGAGGGCCAGCCCGCGCGGGTCACCCTTCTGCAGGGGCTTGACGTCCGTGACCGCGAGCGGGATGCCGAGGGTGTCCGCGACCTTCACCCCTGTCTCGGCGAGGAGTTCCGCGACGGTGGCGCCGGACGCCGCGGCGACGTCCATCGCCACCCCGTCGCCGACCGTCCGCAGGATCACGAAGACCTTCTGTTCGTCCAGCGCCTCGCGTGCCTCGGCCCGGGTCCCGTACCTGTGCAGTTCCAGGGAGGTGTCGAGCGCCTTCTCCATGCCGTCGACGAACGCCTTGCCGCGCGCCACGTCGGCGCCGCTGAGCACGGCGGCAGGGATCCGGTGCGGGGTGGGGTTGGCCATCGCGTAGGTGTACGAGCCCGCGAAGAGTCCGGCCGCGGCGGCCAGGATGAACAGCAGGACCACCGCCGGGAAGTAGGGCGACTGCTTGTACGCCTCCCACTTCTCGCGCCGCGTCGGGGGCCTGCCGTGCGCTCCGTGCTCAGCCGTGTGTCCGGCGTTCATGCCTCGTTGCCGTCGTCGTGCCGGGCGCGGCTGGGCTGCACCCGCTTCGGTTCGCCGGGCATCTTCGGGTACTCCGGCGGATAGGGCAGGTCGCCGAGCTTGTGTTCCTGCTCGTCGCGCGTGGCCAGCTCCAGCAGCGTGTCGAGCCGGAAGGCGTGGTCGTCCATGTCGGCGTGCAGGTCGCCCACCTCGGCGAACCGCACGGGCATGGTCCGGATGTCGAAGTCGCGCGGCTCTGCGTCGTCGATCTCCTCCCAGCGCAGCGGAGCGGAGACCGGGGCGTACGGGCGGGGGCGTACGGAGTAGGCGGAGGCGATGGTCCGGTCGCGGGCCGTCTGGTTGTAGTCGACGAAGATCCGCTCGCCTCGCTCCTCCTTCCACCACGCGGTGGTGACCCGGTCCGGCATACGGCGTTCGAGTTCGCGTCCCACGGCGATCGCGGCACGCCGGACCTGGGTGAAGGTCCACTCGGGCACGAGGGGCACGAAGACGTGGATGCCACGCCCGCCCGAGGTCTTGGGCCAGCCTCGCAGCCCGTGGTCGTCGAGGACGGACCGCAGTTCGTGGGCCGCCCTCACCGCATCGGCGTAGTCGGTGCCGGGCTGCGGGTCGAGGTCGATGCGCAGCTCGTCGGGGTGGTCGGTGTCCGCCCTGCGTACGGGCCAGGGGTGGAAGGTCAGGGTGCCCAGGTTGGCCGCCCAGAGGACGGCACCGATTTCGGTGGGGCACATCTCGTCGGCGTGACGGCCGCTCGGGAACTCGATGCGGGCGGTGGGGGTCCAGTCGGGGAGGTTCTTCGGCGCACGCTTCTGGTAGAAGAAGTCGCCCTCCACACCGTCCACGAAGCGCTGGAGGGTGGTCGGACGCTCGCGCAGGGCGCGGAGGATCCCGGGCCCCACGGCCAGGAAGTACTCGGCCACGTCCCTCTTGGTGTAGCCCTTCTCGGGGAAGTACACCTTGTCCGGATTGGACAGCCGTACGGGCCGTCCGTCCGCTTCCAGCTCCACCGCTGCTCCCATGTCGGCCACCGTAGGCCGGGCTCACATATGCCGCATATCGGGAGACGTGTTCCGTGGGACAGTCCAGAATCGGTCCATGGACCTGCCCGTGATGCCTCCTGTGAAACCGATGCTCGCCAAGTCCGTGTCCGCCATTCCGCCGGGTATGCAGTACGAGGCGAAGTGGGACGGCTTCCGGGCGATCGTGCACCGGGACGGCGACGAGGTGGTGATCGGCAGCCGGACCGGGAAGCCGCTCACCCGCTACTTCCCCGAGCTGGTCACGGCGTTGCGGGAGAACCTCCCGCCCCGCTGTGTGATCGACGGGGAGATCGTGGTGGCGCACGGGGGGCGGCTGGACTTCGACCGGCTGAGCGAGCGCATCCATCCGGCCGATTCGCGGGTGCGGATGCTGGCCGAGCAGACGCCGTCGAGCCTGGTGGCCTTCGACATCCTCGCGCTGGACGACCGGTCCCTGCTGAGTACCGTGCAGACCGAACGGCGGGCCCTGCTGGAGACGGCGCTCTCCGGTGCGTCCGCCCCCGTTCACATCGCTCCGGCCACCACGGACCCCGTCGTCGCCCAGGAGTGGTTCGAACGGTACGAGGGCGCGGGGCTCGACGGGGTGGTCGCCAAGCCGCTCGACCTGCCCTACCGGCCCGACGTCCGTGCGATGTACAAGATCAAGCATGCCCGGACCGCCGACTGCGTGGTGGCGGGCTACCGCTTCCACAAGAGCGGCCCCGTGGTGGGATCCCTGCTGCTGGGGCTGTACGACTCCGAGGGCGCGCTCCAGCACGTGGGGGTCTGTGCGGCCTTCCCGATGAAGCGGCGCGCGGAACTCGTCGAGGAGTTGGAGCCCCTGCGGATCGATCCCGCCGAGCACCCCTGGGCGGCCTGGGCGGACGCGGCCGCGCACGAGGGGTCACGGCTGCCGGGGGCACCGAGCCGCTGGTCGGGCAAGAAGGACCTGTCCTGGGTGGCGCTCCGCCCCGAGCGGGTCTGCGAGGTGGCCTACGACCACATGGAGGGTGACCGTTTCCGCCACACCACCCAGTTCCGCCGGTGGAGGCCGGACCGCACCCCCGCCGGCTGCACCTACGGTCAGCTGGAGGAAGTGGTGCGGTACGACCTGTCCGAGGTGCTTCCGGCCGGCTGACGCTCAGGCGGCCGGGGTGGCGCAGGGATCGTCCGGGGGTGCGTCGGAGGGCGTCGTGGTGGGCGACGGGCCGGGCTCCGCGGACTCCGTGGGGCAGCCCGGCTGGGAGGTGCTGGGGTCCGGGTCCGGTGACGTGCCGGGGTCCGTGGTCGGGTCGGGCGACGTGCTGGGATCCGGATCGGTGGTCGGGTCCGTGGGCCCGGTGTCGGTCGGGTCGGGGCTGGGGCCCGGGTCCGTCGGGGAGCCGCTGGGGTCCGGGGTGGCGGAGTCCGAGGGCGAGGGGCCGGGCGAGGTCGAGGGACCGGGTGTCCGGGTGGGCTGCGGGCCGACGATGATGCCGCCGCCGTCGTCCGGGCGGCCGGGGCCGCCGACCGGGGCCTTGGGCGGGGTCGGGCCGCCCGCTCCGGGGCTCCTGGGGATCACGCCGCTGCCGTCGGCGACGGGGTGGGTGCCCTTGCGGTAGAACTCCAGCCAGGACAGCACCGTGCGCAGATAGGTGTCCGAGTGGTTGTAGCTGAGGATCGCCCGGTCGAGGTCGCCCCGCACCGACAGGTTGCGCGTCCCGGCACAGAGGTAGTGCCCGGCGGCGAGTGCGGCGTCGAAGATGTTGTTGGGGTCCTTGCGCCCGTCGCCGTTGCCGTCCTTCCCCCAGTGCGCCCACGTGGAGGGGATGAACTGCATCGGTCCGACGGCCCGGTCGTAGCGGGTGTCGCCGTCGTACGCACCGCCGTCGGTGTCCGGGATGTCGGCGAAGCCCGCACCGTTGAGGACGGGGCCGAGGATCGGGGAGAGTGTGGTGCCCCGGGCGTCGACCCGCCCCCCGCGCGCCTGCCCCGACTCGACCTTGCCGATCGCCGCGAGCAACTGCCAGGGGAGCCGGCAGCCGGGGTCGGTACGGCCCAGCGAGCTCTCGGACCTGCGGTACGCGGAGAAGACCGTCGCCGGAATGCCCGCCTCTGCCCAGGCCAGTGCGACGACCGGGTTCGGCTTCGTGCCTGACTTCGGCGGCTCGGGTGTCTTCAGCGGCGGCAGTTCCGTGTGGTAGCTGTCGTCGTTGGGCACCTGGGTCCAGACCACGTCGTCCGCTGCCGCGGCCTTCCTGTCGTCGCCCCCGCCGACGAGCCCGGGTGCCTGGGACGCGGTGAGCGCGGCCATGGCGGCGACGGCCGTGGCCGTGCCGGTGAGTCCGCGGCGCATTGTTCCGTTGAACCTCATGCGTGGTCCCTCTCCGCCCGGGTCACTGGGTGAACGTGTCGATGGCGGAGATCCGCCAGGTGTCGCCGCGGCGAACGGCGTCCACGGAGAACATCGCCGCCGCGTAGGTCGTCTCTTCCGCCTTTCCCGTACGGGTGTTGCTCTGATCGGCGAAGACCAGCAGCCGGGCCCGGTCGCCGTCGAGCCGTTCGACGCCGCTCTGGGTGACGGTCGTGGTGAGCACGAGCTTCTGTTTCGGCGCCTGCGCGCGTACCTCGGCGAGCATGTCCTTGTGCTGCTGGACCGCCCGTCCGACCAGATGGGTCCGTGCCGCACGGTCGGACTTCGCGGGCGAGGCGTAGTTGTACGAGAACACGGCCCCGACCGCCTCGGTGATCTGGCCCTTCACCTCGCTGGTCCGGCTGATGTCGGTGAGGGCGGTGTTCTGCCGGCTCGGGTCGTCGCGCAGGGTGCCGGCCGAGGCGAACGCCCAGGCGGCGAAGGCGCCGAGGAGCACGGTGGCGGCGCAGAGGACGGCGGGGAGCCGGATGCGCAGACGGGGCGGGCGCTTGCGCCGGGTCCCGGGCTCCTCCTCCGCGGGCTCCTGATCCGCGTCGGGATCCTCGACGTCCGCTTCCTCCACCACTGTTGGGTCTGCGGCTGCGTCGTCCGCGGCCGCATCCTCCGCGGCCGGCCCGTTCCCCACGGGCGGCCGGTCAGCGCTGACGCGCCCCCGGGGCGGGGCGGTCGCCGTCGCGGCGGAGGCCAACCGGCGCTGACGGTTCACAAGGTGACGGGTCGTCGACATTACTGGGGTCCTCTCGAAGGCGGTGCGGTCCGGGGCGGCGGTGTCAGCCGGCGGTGTTGCCGACGGGCGCCTGGCCGAGGGCGCTGAGCTTCCACCCCTCGGAGGTACGGGTGAGCTGCCCGAGCATCCGGCTCTCCTTCACCGCGGGCTTGCCTTCCGGAGCGGTCACGGTGACCCGCAGCGCGACCATCACGCCGGCCCTGCCGGCCCGTTCGTCCAGCTCGGTCACCGCTCCCGACAGCACCTCGGCCGTGCTGACGGTCCCGGCCGCCTCGATCTGCTCGGCGAACCCGTCGCGCCCGTCCACGAGTTGCTT
Source organism: Streptomyces sp. NPDC056452 (assembly GCF_042796085.1). Taxonomy (NCBI): domain Bacteria; kingdom Bacillati; phylum Actinomycetota; class Actinomycetes; order Kitasatosporales; family Streptomycetaceae; genus Streptomyces; species Streptomyces sp. NPDC056452. Next base: position 195,653 of record NZ_JBHTRI010000006.1, on the reverse strand, counting down.
GTGGAGGTCGCCCGTCGTCGAGTCCTCCCAGCTGTCGAGACCCTGGTCGAGCTTCGCGTGGTCGAGCGTGTTCATGTTCTGCACGGCCTGCTCCCCCGCGGCCAGCGCGTCGTCGCGGGCCTGTGCGTAGGCCGCCGAGTCGTCGTGAGCGGCGTCGTACCGGGACCAGCCGCCCCAGCCCGCCGCGACCGCCGCCAGGGCGGTCAGCGCGATCGCCGCCGCCATCAGCGGATTCCTCGTCGTCCGTACCCGTGCCATCGGTGCCTCTCCCCTACCTGGAGGTGATCTCGACGATCTGCCAGCGTCCGTCCCGCAGTTCGGCGGTGACGGACAGCTGGGCTGCCGCGGTGGTGGCGGCCTTCCCCTCGCGCTCGTACACCTGGTCGAGAAAGACGAGCAGGTGGGCGCTGCTGCCGCTGAGCCGGGTCACTCCGGCCCGTACGACATGGGTGGTGAGCGTCAGCTTCTGGTCGGCGGCCTGCTTCTCGACCTGGCCGAACAGTGCCGCGTACTGCTGGAGCGCCTTGCCTGCCAGCAGTTGCTTCGCCGACTCCTTCGTCACGGCGGTGGCCTGCGGGCTGTACGAGAAGACCTTGCCCAGCGCGTTGCTGACATCGCCCGCGACCCGGGTGGTCGCCGCCGTGTCGGTCAGCGCGCGGTTGGATGTGGCGGGGGTGTCGCGGAGTTGCTGCCCGGCGACGAAGAACACGGCACCGGCCGCGAGCAGGGCGACGACCAGGACCGCGGCGACGGTTCGGGCCGGACGTCCGCGGTTCGGTGCGGCCGCCTCGTCCGCCCCGGGTTCCGCCGTACCCGCCTCCGGGCCGGTGTCGATCGTGGTGATCGGCACCGTGGTCCCTCCGGTCCTCTTCATGTGCCGCTCCCGACGGGTATCGCCTCGAGTGCCTTGACCTTCCAGCCGTCGCCGGTCCGGGCGAGGCTCGCCTCGAAGCGTTTGCGCTCCGTGCCGCCCTTTCCGGTGCGCGGGGTGACCTCGACGTCGACGGTCGCGATCATCGCGGCGGTCCCGGCCCGTTCGTCGAGCGCGGTGAGGGCGGCGTCGGTGACCTTCCCGCGTGCCGTGGCACCGGACTTGGCGAGTTCGCTCGCGTCCTTCGTGCGGCTCTTCCTCAGCCCGTCGTGCAGCGGCCCCGTCGAGGAGGCCAGCCATGCGTCGAGCCCCGAGGCGACGGTCGTGCCGTCCTTCCCGTCCATGGTGTTCAGCCGGGCGAGGTGCCGCTTCCCGTCGTCGAGTGCGGCGTCGCGGCTCTTCGCGTATGCCAGGGTGTCGTCGCCCCGCGCCTGCGCGTACGACCAGCCGCCGAGCGCGCAGATCAGTACGGCGGCCAGGAGCACGGCCCAGCCGCTCAGGCTCTTGGTCCGGGCGTTCACAGGCCACCTCCGAGGCCGAGGAGGCCGGCCATGCCCAGGGGGGCGGGCGAGGTGTCGCCGGCGGTGCCGAACGCACCCGGGAGCCGGTCGTCACTGTCGCTGCCGGTGCGGAGCGGTCCGGGAACGGCCGGCACGGGCACGGGCCCGCCCCTGGGGGCGTTGGCGCTGCCTCGGACGTTGATCCCGGTGCCGGGTGAGGAGGCGCAGCGGGCCTTGGTGTTGACGGCGGGGGCCGGTGAGAGGTCGGTGCCCTCGCGGTAGGTCGTGGAGCCGTATCCGGCGGTGCAGGGCAGTGGCTCGAAGAAGGTGACCGACATACCGAACCGGGCACCGTCCTCGTCGACCGCACTCGCTCCCGCCGCGGCGACCGCGGGGACTCTCACCAGGAGTTCCTCCAGTCCGCGCTGCCGGGTGACGGCGACCTCGGAGGTGGTGAGGAGGTTGGCGACGACGACGCCGAAGCCGGGTTCCACGTCCCGCAGCAGCCCGCTGATCTGTGCGGTCGCGTCGGGGGCGGCGGAGATCAGCCGTCGCAGGTCGCCGTCCGATCCCTTGAGTTCCGCGGCGAGTTCCTCGGCACCGGACGCGAAGCCCTTGAGGGCGTCGCCCTGTTCGGCCTGGGTACGCAGCACCGTCTCGCCGTCGGCCATGAGCTTCGTGGTGGTCGGCAGGGCCTCGTCCGCTGCCTCGACGAACTCGCTGCCGGTGTCCAGCAGGACCTGGAGGTCGTCCCCGCGCCCGTTGAAGGCCGCTCCGAATTCGTCGACGACGGTGCGCAGCGCTTCCGCGTCGACGGATGCCGTCAGGTCGTTGACGCTGGTGAGGACGTTGGTGACGGGGGCGGGGACGGTCGTGTCGGCCTGGTCGATGACCGAGCCGTTCTCCAGGAAGGGGCCGTCCTCACGGGTGGGCCGCAGGTCGATGTACTGCTCGCCCACGGCGGAGAGGTTGGCGACGACGGCCTCCAGGCTGTCCGGGATGCGCGGTGCGTCGTTCTCGATGCGCAGCTCGGCCTCGACACCGTCGTCGGTGAGTTCGATCGGGCCGACCCTGCCGACGGACACGCCCCGGTAGGAGACGTTGGAGTGGGTGTACAGGCCGCCGGTCTGCGGCAGTTGGACTGTCACGGTGTAGTAGCTGCGCAGGCCGACGTAGTGGCCGAGGTCGGCGTACCGCACACCGAGGTAGCCGAGTACGAGCACCGCGATGATGAGGAAGGCGATGTTCTTGAGCCGGATGGCGAGGGTGATCATCGGCTGGTGCCCTCCGTGCCCGGTGTCGTGATCGAGGGAAGGGGCAGGGGCAGCGCCGCCTTGTGCCGTGCCGGTGGCGCGGTGCCGTCCGGGGTGAGCGCCGGGATGATCTGGGTACCGGGCACGGCCGTCACATCCAGGTAGACGTTGAGGTAGTCGCCCTTCACTCCGCGCAGCACCTCGTCGGTGAACGGGTAGGTGAGCAGCACCTGGAGGGAGTCGGGCAGGTCCTGGCCGGAGTCGGCGAGGGCCCGGAGCGTGGGGGCGATCGCCTTGAGGTCCGCGATCGTGTCGGCCTTGCTCTTGTTGATCGTCTCGACGGCGACGGTGGAGAGTGTGTCGAGCGAGCGCAGCATGGTCAGGAGCGAACCGCGCTGCTTCTCCAGGACCTTCATTCCGGGGCTCAGCCCGGTGAGGACGGTGCCGACGTCCTGTTTGCGGGTGGCGAGGGTGGCGGCGAGGCGGTTGACGCCGTCGAGCGCCTCGGTGATGTCTTCCTTGTGGTCGTCCAGGTTGGTGACGAGCGTGTCGACGCGGCTGAGCATCGAACGAATCTGGGGTTCCTGCCCGGCCAGTGCCTTGTTGAGCTCGGTGGTGATGGTCTTGAGCTGGTTGATGCCTCCGCCGTTGAGGAGCATCGACAGGGCGCCGAAGACCTCTTCGACCTCCGGGTTGCGGTTGGTACGCGTGAGGGGGATCCGGTCGCCGTCCGCCAGTGCGCCCTCGGCCGTGCCGGCGGCGGGCGGTGAGAGCTGGATGAACTTCTCGCCGAGGAGGCTGGACTGTTCGAGGTGGGCGTACGCGTTGGCGGGCATCCTGATCTTCCCGTTGACCCGCATGGTGACCCTCGCGGTCCATCCGCCGGGGGTGAGGGAGATCTTGGTGACCCTGCCGACCGCGACGTCGTTGACCTTGACCGAGGACTGCGGCGCGAGGCTGAGGACGTCCCCGAACTCGGCGGTGATCTCGTACGGGTGGTCGCCGAGGTCGGCACCGCCGGGCAGCGGCACCTGGTCGATGCCGGTGAACGAGGGCATGTCGACGGTGGCGGTGACGAGGGCGAGGCCGACACCGACGGCGAGCAGGGCGGCGAGGCCCGTGGTCGCACGGGCTCCGGGTCTGCGCAGGGCACGGCTCATCGTTTCGCTTCCTTGTTCTTGTCCGTCCCGGTCTTCCCCGGGGTGCCGTAGACGGTGCCGATCGCGGGCAGCGGCAGCACGGGCAGCGCCTTCTGCCGGGTGGCGTCCACCGGTGCCAGCCCTTGCAGACCGGCTGCGTCGGCTTCGGTGAGCGGTCCGCCCATGGACAGCTCGTTGAGGTTCGTACGGCCGTTGAGGGTGCGGTTCGCCGGGTCGTAGGCGTTGAGTACGTTGGTGGCCGCGAGCGGCAGCGTGTCGAGGGACTCCGCGAGCGAGGCGCGCTGGTCGACCAGGGTCTGGGTGAGCGGCACCAGGAGGTCCACGTTCTCCTTGAGGGCGCCGCGGTGCTTCTGAATGAAGCCCTTGACCTGGCCGAGCGCCTTGCCGAGCTCCTTCAGGGCCGCGCTGAGGTTCTTCTTGTCGTCGGCGAGGAATCCGGTGACGGAGTTGAGCTGCTGCTCGGCGGCGCGCACATTGCCGTCGTTCTCCTTCAGCATCGTGGTGAAGGTCTGCAGGTAGGAGAGGGTGTCGAAGAGGTTCCCGCTGCTCTTGTCGAGCGTCTTCGTCGCCTTGCCGAACTGCTCGATGGAGTCCCCGATGGCCTTTCCGTTGCCGTCGAGGTTCTTCGCGCCGGTCTCCAGCAGTCCCGCCAGGGCCCCGTCGGCGTTGGCCCCGTCCGGGCCGAGCGCCGTGGAGAGCTCCGTGATCGACGCGTACAGCTGGTCGACCTCGATGGGCGTCGCGTTGTTCGCGGCGGGCAGCACGGCGTGGTCCTCGATCTGCGCCCCTCCGCTGTACGCGGGCGCGAGCTGGACGTAGCGGTCGGCGACCAGGCTGGGGGCGACGACTACGGCGTGGGCCTCCTTGGGGACCTTGACGCCCTCGTCGAGCCGGAGGGTGACCGCGACCTCCTTGCCCCTCGGCTCCACGGACTCGACGGTGCCGACCTTCACGCCCAGGATCCGCAGGTCCGAGCCGGCGTACACCCCGGTGGCCTGGTCGAAGTAGGCGGTGACCGTCGTCCTTCCGGCGTCGTCCATGGCCATCACACCGGAGGTGGCTGCGACGGCGACGACGGCGAGACCGGCGCCGATACCGATGATGCGTGCGGGTCTCATGTCAGCGGCCCCCTTGCTTCGGCGGCATGCAGTCGTCCTCGGGAAGGGTGCCGGCGGGCAGGTAGTCCTTCGGGACGACTCCGCACACGTAGTTGTCGAACCAGCGGCCGTTGCCGAGTGTGTTGCCGACGAGCCGGTTGTAGGAGCCGGCCATCGAGAGCACCTTGTCGAGGCTCTTGCGGTTCTTCACCAGGACGGCGGTGACCCGGCCGAGCGAGTCCAGAGTGGGTTTCAGCTGCTTGTTGTTGTCCGTGACGAGCCCGGTGAGCTGGGTGCCGAGGTTCCGGGTTCCGGTGAGCAGCAGATGGATGGAGTCACGGCGGGCCTGGATCTCGCCGAGGAGCAGGTTGCCGTCCTCCAGCAGGGTTTCGAAGCTGCTCTTCTTGTCGGCGAGCGTCTTGGTGAGCTGCTTGCTGCCCTTGAGCAGGGTGGCGAGCTGGGCGTCGCGTTCGGAGACGGTCCTGGAGAGTGCGGAGAGCCCGTTCGCCGCGCTGCGTACGTCGGGCGGGGAGTCCTTGAAGGTCTCGGAGATCGTCTCGAAGCTCTGGGCGAGCTGGGCCGTGTCGATCTCCCCGATGGTCTCACCGAGTCCGTTGAACGCCTGGGTGACGTCGTACGGGGAGGTGGTGCGGCTCGCGGTGATGCGGGAGCCGGGGTCCTGCGGGGCGTTGCCGAGCGGGTCGACGGCGAGGTACTTCTCTCCGAGAAGGGTCTTGATGGCGATCCCGACGGTGGAGGAGTTGCCGATCCAGGCGTCCTTCACCTTGAAGTCGACCTTCACCTTGGCGCCGTCGAGCGAGACGCCGGTGACCTCTCCGACCTTGACGCCGGCGATCCGCACCTCGTCGCCGCTGTCGAGTCCGGCCGACTCGGTGAAGTCGGCGCTGTAGGTGGTTCCGCCGCCGATGAAGGGCAGCGCGTCGGCGCGGTAGGCGGCCAGGCCCAGGAGGGACAGGACGAGGAGTCCGACGATGCTGACGGCCACGGGGTTGCGTTCCCGTACGGGCTTGATTCTCATGCCAGGCACCTCGGTCGGGTGATCGCGATGCCGGTGGGCGGGGCGCTGCCGTCCTCGGTACTCACTCCGGAGACCTTGGCCTCGCACAGGTAGAGGTTGAGCCACGATCCGTACGAGGTGAGACGGGTGATCGCCTCCATCTTGGCGGGGGTCTTCGCGAGGAAGCTCTCGATCTGCGGCGTTCCCTTCTCCAACTGGCCCGTGAGACGGCCCAGTTGCTTGATGTCCTCCTTGAGCGGCTTGCGTCCGTCCTCGAGGAGGCCGGCGGTGACGGTCGTGAGCGCGCCCATGGCCGTGACCGCTTCGCCGAGCGGCTTGCGGTCGCCGGAGAACCCGGTGACGAGCTTCTGGAGGGTGACCACGAGGTCGTTGAAGCCCGCCTCCCGGTCGTTGACGGTCTTCAGGACCGTGTTGAGGTTCTTGATCACCTCGCCGATCACCTTGTCCTTGGCCGCGACGGTGCCGGTCAGCGATCCGACGTGGGAGAGGATGCTGTCGACGGTGCCGCCCTCGCCCTGGAGCACCTGGACGATGGAGCCCGCCAGCTGGTTGACGTCCGGTGGGGACAGCCCTTCGAAGAGCGGCTGGAATCCGTTGAAGAGCTGGGTGAGGTCGAGCGCCGGGGTCGTACGGGAGAGCGGGATGGTCGCCCCCGCGGCGAAGCTCCTGCCGACGGGGCCGGCGCCCTGGTCCAGGTCGATGTAGCGCTGGCCGACCATGTTGAGGTATTTGATCGACGCGGTCACGGAGGCGGGCAGCTTGCGGCCCTTGCGCACGGCGAAGGCGACCTCGGCCAGCCGCTTGTCGGCCACCTCGATCGATTCGACCTGTCCGACCTCGACTCCGGCGATCCGGACGCTGTCACCGACGACGAGCCCGGTGGCGTCCGTGAACCTCGCCCGGTACGTCGTCGTGTCGCCGACCCCCGTGTTGGCGATGGAGAGGGCCAGGACGGTGGTGGCCAGTACGGTCACCACGACGAAGACGATGGATTTCGCGAGCGGTCCCGCGAGGGAGCGGCGCTTCACTTGAGCTTCACCTCCGCACCGCGGAAGGCCGGACCGATGAGCACGCTGCTCCAGTCGGGCAGGGACTGCGGCTGCACTTTCAGTGAGGGGGCGATGAGTTCGTTGACGAGCCGGCTCTCCTGGGGGGAGTTGGGGATGCCGAGTGCACTGCCGGTGTCGGCGGGCGCGGTGGCCTCCTCCCCCGCTGCCGGGCCGGAGTCCGTGTCGGCGGCGGCGCGGGCGTCGGCGGTCGGGACCGTCCTGCCCACGTAGGGAACGGAGTAGCAGTGCGGGCCGCCGGTCGCGCTGTAGACCGGGGTGTCCTTGCCTGCCACGTACTTTCCCTTCGACTTCACGGCCTTGAGGGTGACGTGGAGGCCGGGCTGACCGGTGCCCTTGCCCAGCGCCTTGTCCATGGCGGGGACGAATCCCGCCATCGTGCGCAGGGTGCAGGGGAACGCGTCCGCGTACTCGGCGAGCAGTTCCAGCGTCGGCCGTCCTGCGGCGGAGAGCCGGATGAGGTTGTCCTTGTTCCGCCGCAGGAACGACGTGACGTCCTGGGCGGACGCGGTGGTGGAGCCGTACAGATCGGCGAGCTGCGCCTGCTGTTCGGCAATGGTGCCGCTGGTGGTCGTGAAGTCGGTGAGCGCGTCCAGGACGTCGGGGGCGGCATCCGCGTAGAGGGCGCTCACCTTGACGAGCTCCTTGATGTCCGCGTTGAGCGTGGGCAGCTGGGGATTGAACTCCTTGAGGTGGGCGTCGAGCGTGACCAGCGTGTCGCCGAGCTTGTCGCCGCGTCCCTCCAGTGCCTGGGAGACCGCGTTGAGCGTGGCGGCGAGCTTCTCCGGTTTGACCGCGGTCAGCATCGGCAGGACGTTGTCGAGGACTTCTTCCAGCTCGATGGCGTTGCTGGAGCGGTCCTGCGGGATCACGGAACCCGCTCGCAAGGTCTGTGCGGAAGGAACCGGCGGCGGCACGAGAGCGACGAACCGCTCCCCGAAGAGAGTGGTGGGCAGCATCTGGGCGGTGACGTCGGCCGGTATCTGCCCGAGCCTGTCGGGCTGGATGGCGAGGGTCAGCCGCGCACCGTCGCCGTCGGCCGCGATGTCGCGCACCTGTCCGACGACGACACCGCGCAGCTTCACGTCGGCGTTGTCGTGCATCTCGTTGCCGACGCTCCCGGTGCGCACGGTCACGGTGGCGTCGTCGCTGAAGTCCTTCTCGTACACCGAGACCGACACCCACACGAGCACAGCGGGCACGAGCACGAAGGCCACGCCGGCGATTCTGCGGCGCACCGTCTGCGCCTTGGACGAGGGCATCAGCCGGCCACCTTCACCGTTGTCGTCGCGCCCCAGATGGCGAGCGAGAGGAAGAAGTCGGTGACGCTGATGAGCACGATGGCGTTGCGTACCGACCGGCCCACGGCCACGCCGACTCCGGCGGGGCCGCCGGTGGCGTGGAAGCCGTAGTAGCAGTGGGCGAGGATCACCAGCACGCTGAAGATCAGCACCTTGAGCACCGACAGGAGCACGTCGTCCGGGGAGAGGAAGAGATTGAAGTAGTGGTCGTAGGTGCCCGCGGACTGACCGTTGAACAGGACCGTGATGTAGCGGGAGGCGAGGTAGGAGGAGAGCAGTCCGATCGCGTACAGGGGGATGATCGCGACGACGCCGGCGATGATCCGGGTGGTGACGAGGTAGGGCATGGACCGCACACCCATCGCTTCGAGCGCGTCGACCTCCTCGTTGATCCGCATCGCGCCGAGCTGGGCGGTGAAGCCCGCGCCGACGGTCGCGGAGAGGGCCAGCCCGGCCACGAGCGGGGCGATCTCACGGGTGTTGAAGTACGCGGAGATGAAGCCGGTGAACGCGGAGGTGCCGATCTGGTCGAGGGCCGCGTAGCCCTGGAGACCGACGACCGAACCGGTGGCGAGGGTCATCGCGATCATCACGCCGATGGTGCCGCCGACGACTCCCAGGCCGCCGCTGCCGAAGGCGACCTCGGCGAGGAGCCGCTGGACCTCCTTGAGGTAGCGGCGCAGGGTCCTGGGGATCCAGATGAGGGCCCGCACGTAGAAGGTGAGCTGGTCACCCGACCGATCGAGCCAGCTGAGCATCGACACCGGTCAGCCCCCCTTCGGGGGGACGATCTGGAGGTAGATCGCCGTGAGGACCATGTTCACGAAGAACAGGAGCATGAAGGTGATGACGACGGACTGGTTGACCGCGTCGCCCACGCCCTTCGGGCCGCCGCGCGGGTTCAGCCCGCGGTAGGCGGCGACGATGCCGGCGATGAAGCCGAAGATCAGCGCCTTGAGTTCACCGATGTACAGGTCGGGCAGCTGCGCGAGGGCGGAGAAGCTGGCGAGGTAGGCGCCCGGCGTGCCGTCCTGCATGACCACGTTGAAGAAGTAGCCGCCGAGCGTGCCCACCACGGAAACCAGTCCGTTGAGCAGTACGGCGACGAACATGGTGGCGAGGACCCGCGGGACGACGAGCCGCTGGACGGGCGAGACGCCCATGACCTCCATCGCGTCGAGCTCCTCGCGGATCTTCCGCGATCCGAGGTCGGCGCAGATGGCCGAGCCGGCGGCTCCGGAGATCAGCAGCGCCACGATGAGCGGGCTGGCCTGCTGGATGACGGCGAGGACGCTGGCGCCGCCGGTGAAGGACTGCGCGCCGAGCTGCTCGGTGAGCGAGCCGACCTGAAGGGCGATGACGGCGCCGAACGGGATGGAGACGAGAGCGGCGGGCAGGATCGTGACGCTGGCGACGAACCAGAACTGTTCGATGAACTCCCGCACCTGGAAGGGCCGGCGGAAGATCGCGCGGGATACCGCGGCAGCGAGCGCGAAAAGCTTCCCGGTCTCGCGCAGCGGTGCGAGCAGCCGTGCGGGCTGCCGCTGCCGCGGCGCCCTGTCCTCGGGTGCCGGTGTCGTCGTGGGCGGCTCGGGCGGCCGCACGGGCAGCGGTGCCGTCATGGGCGCGCACCGCCCGCGGTCGGCGTGTAGCTGTTCATGATGGCCGTGCGGGCCGCCTCCGGCAGCTGGCCCATCATGGAGATGACCCGCTCCCGTCGGCGCAGCGCACCCTGCCGCACGGGCATTCCGGGTGAGGGCTCCAGCTGCGGAACGACGGTGCGCGGCACCGAGGCGTAGTCGTAGCCGTTCACCTGTTCCGCGGCGAGGGTGGCCGCGTCCTTCTCCTCGGACATGCCGATGGGTCCTTCGCGGCGTCCGGAGAGGAACTGGGAGACGACGGGCGTGTCGCTGGTGAGCAGGACCTCGCGCGGTCCGAAGGTGACGAGGTTGCGGCAGAACAGCATGCCCATGTTGTCGGGCACGGTGGCCGCGATGTCGAGGTTGTGGGTGACGATCAGCATCGTGGCGTCGATCTGCGCGTTGAGATCGATGAGCAGCTGGGAGAGGAACGCGGTGCGGACCGGGTCGAGTCCGGAGTCCGGTTCGTCGCAGAGGATGATCTGCGGGTCCAGGACGAGGGCCCGGGCGAGGCCCGCGCGCTTGCGCATGCCGCCGGATATCTCGCCGGGGAGCTTCTCCTCCGCACCGAGCAGTCCGACGATGTCGATCCGCTCCATGACGATGCGGCGGATTTCGGATTCCTTCTTGCGTGTGTGTTCGCGCAGCGGGAAAGCGATGTTGTCGAAGAGCGACATGGACCCGAAGAGAGCGCCGTCCTGGAACATGAGGCCGAAGAGCTTCCGGGTCTCCATGATTTCCCGCTCGGGGCTGTTGACCATGTCGACGCCGTTGATGAGGACGCGGCCCTGTTCCGGTTTCAACAGACCGATGATGGATTTGAGGAAAACGGTCTTTCCCGTTCCGGACGGACCGAGCATCACGCTCACTTCACCGGCCGGAAGCGTGAGGGTGACGTCCTGCCAGATGTTCTGCTTACCGAAGGATTTCGTCAGGCCCTCGACAACTACTTCGATTCCCATCGGCCCTCCTTCGACATGTCGGTGAACGAAGTCATCTGTCATCGCTCCGGCTCTGAGAAATCCAATGGCGGCTCGTCACACATGCACCAGGAGGCGCACGTTATGTCCGCCGAAACCGCCAGGACAAGCCGTTGAACAGCGGAAATCAGCGAACCGGGTACGGGGTGTGGATCACTTGTCACCGAGTGACAAAGTCCCTCTGTGCTTTTGTCGAAATCTGCGCAAGGTCCACGGCGGTCGGGGCGGGACCCCGCAGCCCGGGGGGCCGGGCAACGGGGCCCCGACAGCGGGATGCTCCACCCCGGATGGAGGGTTCGGGGCCTTGGAACAATCCCGATGAGGAATCCCGGTGAAGGGGGGCGCGACCAGGACTCCACGCGGGTCGGACAAGCAGGTACGGACGCGTTTCCGAGCTGCCCACGCCGGACGTTACGGGTGAGTAACCTCTCTTCGCAATAGAGCTTCACGAATTTTCTGCGAGGCAATTAGGCGGCACTGTTTTCTTGTGTCCGGGTGAGTAATAGAAGCGCGAAACCTATCGAAAAGTGAGGCATTCGGCCCGGCTCGCGCGGGGTCCTGTCATGCCTTCTCGGCACGGCAAAGCCCACCCCGACCAGGGGTCATTCGGTCGGAGCGGGCTCATGGCCGGCGGGCGAGCGTACGCACGGAGTGACAAGGCACCGTGCGGCGCTCTCGGCCCTGGATCGGCTACTTCACCGCGGAGTGCCAGTACTGCGAGAGGACCTTGCCGGCGTTGGGCAGTACGAGGCCGGGGGCGGTCAGTCCGGCGCTGTGGGTCGAGGCGTTGTTCAGCACCAGGTTGTTGTTCCCGGCGGCCGACGGCAGTCCTGTCTTCAGGTTCACGGCCCAGCTGAGGCTTCCGGCCAGACCGCAGCCGGTGGCCTTCGGCACGGCGAACCCGCTGTCGCCCTGGTTGTTGCCCGTGAGGGCGAATCTGAGCATGGCTCCGGCGGTGTTGCGCGTACCGTCCGCGTCGAAGCGCTGAACGGCGACGGCGGGCGCGGTGGTGTTCTGCGGACGCAGGATCACCGGGTCGCTCGCCGATCCGATGTAGCAGTTGGAGCCGAGGAGCGGGTTCTCCAGATGGATCCGTATCGGCAGCTTCACGATGGGCCTGCCGGTGACGAGTCCCGCCGTGAGGTCGAACTCGGTGGGGGTCCCTGCCGACTCCACCGTGGCCTTGACCCTGTTCAGGGAGGCGTCGGTGATCCCGTCGCACAGGTCGCTGATCACCGGGATGTCGTCCTCGGGACACATCAGGCCGAGCAGCCCGCCGGGGATCTCGGTGGGCGCACCGACCAGGGCGCCGCCCGCCGGCGGGATGACCTTGAACGTCCCGGCAGCCGTGTCCTGGATGACCCCGAACTGCATGTCGTTGGCCCCGGTCGTGGCCTCGGTGCTGCCCAGCTTGATGGAACCGCCGGCCGAGTACGAGGACACACAGGTCGCGACGAGCGCCTGGCCGTCGGCCGCGAGCATGGCCGGATCGTCGACGGGACACCGCGAGAAGGGGGCCCAGTCCCCCTTGAGGTCCGCCGCGGCGGTCGCCGCGGAGGCCGGGGCGGTGCTCAGGGGAATCGCGACCGCGACGGCGGCGACGACTAGGCCGGCGTACCGTCTCTTCGGGACAGCTCTCATTGCTTCCTCAATTCCTGGTCGACTCTGGAGAATTGCGGGCTTTCAGCGTTCCGCCGTCGGAATCTTCCGGGGCTGCCGGTCCTCCGTGCACAGGGCCTGGTCGTAGGTGAACGGCGCGCAGGGCGCTCCCTGCATCTGCTTCACATACCCGGGTTCTCCGGAGATGGAGGCGGTGAAAAGGCTGTCGAGATCCTCGCCGACACCGCAGCCGCTGAACGGCGGCAGGACGACCGATCCCTTGAGCGGGCCGCCGCCCGCGAGTGTGTATCCGGTGAATCCGCCCGGGCCGCTCACCACCTCTCCCCGCAGGGAGAGGGAGAAGTCCTTGGCTGTACGGCAGTTGGGGCCGACGTCCATCGGCACCCCATTGACCTTGACGTCGTGGAGGCGGAGCGAGAATTGCATGGAAATGATCGTGTGTCCGAATGAATTCGCCCCGTCCAGGGTCAGATCGGAATGCACGTTGGTGATCTGCTTCCCGTCGGCGTCGAGCCCGGGCGGCCGCTGCGTCATTTCCATGATGGCGGTCGTCGGCATGAAGCCGAAGGTCAGAAAGGTCGACGTGGCCGGTGGGAGCTGGGGGCGGCCGAGGTACTCGACCACCGCGGTGGAGTCCTGGACGAGGTGCAGTTTGCCGTCCGGAGAGTTGCCGGGCAGCACCAGCCCTTGCGGACCCTGGTGGATCTGCGCGCAGGCAAGGGGGAACTTAGACGCGCCCTTGAGCTTCGTGACGTTCGCGTAGCCCGTGATGTAGGCGACGAGGTTGAAGGGGTCCTCCCTGTCACCCACACACTCCGGAGCGTCGGCGGCGGCCGGGGCCCCGTCCTCCGTCCCGACCCTGGGAGCCGCCTCGTCCCGCTCCGTGCCACCGGGGTCGGGGGTTTCGCTCGACGCCGACGGCCAGGGCACGGGCTCCTCCCCGTCGCCGCCGATCGCGACCTTTCCCAGGACGAGGTCCTGGTCGGCCTCCGGAGAGCACACCAGCTCAGGAGCGGGCGGCTCGACCGGAGTTCCGTCCGCCTTCCGCGCCGTCAGCAGCGCGGTCAGCTCCCCGGCGGTGAAGACCAGTTCGCCGGAGGCCGAAGCGGTGACGGAGGGCACGTCGCCGGAGACCGCGAGCGTGATGTCGCCCTCGTCGGGGACGGACACCGGGTTCTCGGTGGCACCGGCCCAGACGGCCTCGGCGGAGTGACCGTCCTGTGTCACATCGACCGTCAGCCGTGTCTCCGCCTCGACACTCGCCGTCCCGGCTCCGGTCAGGCCGGCCAGCGATTCCCCGGGCAGGGTCAACTCGGCGCCCACCCCGGTGAGCTGCACGGCTTCGTCGGGGCGGCCCTCGTCGGGGACGGTCGCGGAGACCCGTACCTTCACCTGCTGAGGCCCGGCAGGGAAATCGCAGGAGTAGGTCAGTTCGGCATCGACGTCACGACTGCCGTCGGATGCCTGCGCACCCGGGATCATTCCGGCCATGAGGACTGCGGCGAGCACGGCTCCGCCCCGTGCGGTCGCGCGCCCACGACTCCGGCCCGAAACGCCGCGCATGCGCATCATCATCCTCCGCGATCTCCTTTCGTCGAGCCTGCAAGCCGCACAGCAGGGGGTCCTGCCGTGCGGCCTGCAGCATCCGGGTGTGTCCTGGCTACGTCAGGTCCCGACGATGCTGGTGATGCCGGTGACCGCGTAGTCGCCGGTGAACGTCGGGTGGTCGCCGTTGGCGACGAGACCGGCGCAGCCGGACGTCGCGCCGGAGACGGTCAGCTGACGCGTGGCGTTGCTGGAGACGGACAGCACCTTGGAACTGTTGGTGAACGTCCCCGCGACCTCGCCCGTGACCGTGAACGTGCAGGTGAGCACGGTGAGCTTGGCCTGGATGTTCTTGATGTAGCCGCTGGTCACGCCGGCGTTGTAGTCCTCGGCCCAGATCTGCCAGGGCATCGTGGTGACCGGCGTCACCGGGCCCAGAATGCTCGTGCAGGGGGCGGCCGTGGTCCCGAACGACGCCGCGGTGATGTCGGCGACCTTCGCGGGGTTGCCCGTGGCGCTGGCCGCACTGCCGCTTGCGGCAGCCGTCGGACAGGTCATCGGAATGCCGTTCACCGCGAGGACCGTGTTGGTCGACACCGCGGTGAAGGGCGCGGGGTTGGGCGAGACGGTCCATGTGGTGGCCGGGAAGGCCATGGCCTGGGTGGTGGCGAGGACGAGGGCGGCGGACGCCACGCCCGTGGTGACGGCGATCTTCTTGAGGGTGTTGCGCACAGTGAGTTCCTCCGATTCGACAATGCGGGTGCACTGTTGCGGGGATTCGCGCGACGAATCCTGCATAGACGCAGGGAGCGCGGCGATGAACCGAGTTGCGTGGGGGGCCGTGCTGCTGATTCAGCCACACACGTTCTGTGACAGGGCGTGACGTTACTTGCGGGAAACTTGGAGCACAATCCCGCAGTCGAAATTGCCTGCGGGCATTCTTTTTCCTCGTCCGCAGGTCACTAATCGGCGCGGAACACTTGTCACTTGGTGCGCAATATTCGTTGCGGGAGGTCCGGCCACCGAGGCGATCTTCACCGCGGCGACCGCGGCGGCAAGCCCGTACGGAACGGCACACTCCCACCGTCGTGCGCCCTCGGCAATATCAACTCATGCCGACCGACGGCCGCGCCCGTCCGTTACCCAGGGTTACTTTCTTGTCCGCTGAAGAGCAGGCGTCCGAAAATATTGTCCGGAAGTGAGCAAGAGAGCGCTCACCTGCACCGGAGGGCCACAATGAGGCCCAAGTGTGTGCCCCTTGCACTTCGATCTTGTTCAAGTGGTGGGAACGTCACCCGACTTGGTCTACCTTCGTCGCCGAAGTTGGTATACACCTGTCGGTTCGTGGGAGCGCTTCCCCCATTGCCCCACCCACACCGGGCACCGGCGAGCAAAGGGGACAGTCATGCCAAGACTCATTCAGCCGTTGGACACCGGCGACCCTCTGGGGCCGCTCCCGCAGGAATTCGCCGCGATCATGCGACCCGAACTGCCGAGCCTGATCAAAGAGATCGGCATGGAAGTCACCCGCGCCTATCCCGAATACGCGCAGCTGCTGAACGGGCCCAACGGGCAGACCATCCGGGTCGGCGTGGAACAGAGCCTGTCCTCGTTCGTCGACCTGGTCGCCGAGCCCTCCTCCTCGACCACGCTCCGCGACGACATGTGCCGAAGATTCGGGCGGTTCGAGGCGTACGAGGGCCGCACGATGGACACCCTCCAGGGCGCCTACCGACTGGGCGCGCGCGTCGCTCTGCGCCGGGCGAAGAAGGTCGGCCGGAGCTACAACTTCTCCCCGACGCTGATGCTCAGCTTCGCCGACGCGCTGTTCGCCTACGTCGACGAGCTGGAGTCGCTGTCCCGCGAGGGATATCTGGAAGTACAGGCCCAGTCCGACCAGCAGAGCGAAGCCATGCGCCGCCGGCTCCTCCACCTGATCCTGGCCGGCCGCCCCGTGCCGCGGACCGCCATCTCCGAGCTGTGCGAGCAGACCGGGTGGGCGCTGCCCGAGCAGGTGACGCTGATCGCCGTACGCGCGCCCGCCGGCGTGGACCCGGCCGACCTCGCCCGTGACGTACTGGCCGACCTCGGTGACCCGCAGCCGCACTTACTGGTTCCGGGGCCGATGGACGACGCGCGGCGGCAGATGCTCGAACGCGCGCTGATCGGTGCGCGCGCCGTCATCGGGCTGACCGTGCCGACCGCTTTCGCGTCCGACTCGATCCGGTGGGCCCGCCGCGTCGTCGAGCTCATCGATGCGGGCGTCATCGACGACACACCGGTCGTCCCGTGCGAGGACCACCTCATCACCCTGTGGCTCCTGTCCGACCCGGCCCTCCTCGACCAGCTCGCCCGGCGCGAACTGGCGCCGGTCTCCGGGATCAGTTCCACCCGGCGCGAGCGGCTGGTGGAGACCCTGCGGATCTGGCTCGACACCCGGGGCACCGCGGCACAGATGGGCGAGCTCCTGGACGTCCACCCCCAGACGGTCCGCTACCGCATGCGCAATCTGGAGTCCATCTTCGGCGAGCAGTTGACCGACCCGCGCAGCAGGTTCTCCACCGAAGCCGTGCTGCGGGCGCTCCAGTTGCGCTCGCGCGGCGAGGAGACGATCGCCTGACACAGCGAAGAGTCCTGATCACAGCCTTCCGTACGAGTCAACTTACCTGTAGGTAAAGCGAAATAGACGGTCAGTCCCAAACGGTTGCGACACGGAGACGTTCTCAACGAGAAACCCGGAACTGCGTCCCGTACATATGGAGGAGTCGGCAGCCCACCCGGCAGCCGCAGCGCACCGCCTCCTGGCCAACCATCCGAGAGGGAACCCCCCATGACCGCCTCACACCTGCTCGTCCCCGTGCCGATTCCGGACCGGGTCGCCGCGTTGATCGGGTCCTGCATCCCGCCGCACATCCTGCAGGCGGAGTTCGACGCCGACTGCGCCGCCCGTGAGGTCCGCAGGTTCCGTGGACCCCGCCTGGGGATCGAGGACCAGGCCGACCGTGAGCAGGCGCTGTCAGAACTGGCGCGGGCCAACAAGGTGCTCGCAGCCCATCACCCCCGGCTCGCGGTGCTGCCGGGCGGCGCCTGGTAGTGCTTGCGAAGAGGCTACGACACCCTTACCTTACTCAAAAGTAAGTTTACTCCGGAGTAAGGAACTGGCGTGCCCGACAACCCCAGCGGCAACCTCACCGACGACCTGGCCGGGCTCGACTTCGCAGCCGTCTCCCCCGAGGAGTTCGCGCGGATCGTCAAGGGCCTGTCCGCCAAGCAGCTCGGCGAGGTCATGCACGGAGACCTGCGCACCCGGGTACTGAGTGAGGTCTTCGGCCGGATGCGGCAGCAGTTCCGGCCCGAGGCGGCCGGTCAGCTCAAGGCCCTGATCCGCTGGAAGATCACCGGCGGGACCGACGAGGTCTACGAGACCTCCATAGCCGACGGCCGGTGCACCGTGAGCGAGGGCCGCTCCGACGGCGAGCCCCGTACGACGCTGGTGCTGGGCGATGCGGAATTCCTCAAGCTCGTCTCCGGCAACGCCAACCCCGTGACGATGTTCATGACGCGCAAGCTCAAGATCGCCGGGGATGTCGGCCTGGCTTCGGGACTCACCCGCTACTTCGACATCCCGAAGGCCTGAGCCCGTGAGCTACTTCTCCCTCGCCCTCACCGAGGAGCAGCAGGATCTGCGTAACTGGGTACATGGCTTCGCCGCCCAGGTGGTGCGCCCGGCGGCGGCCGAATGGGACGCCCGGGAGGAGACGCCGTGGCCCGTCATCCAGGAAGCGGCCCGGATCGGTCTGTACGGATTCGAATCGCTCGCCGACATGTACGGGGACCCCAGCGGCCTCTCCCTCCAGATCGCCAACGAGGAGCTGTTCTGGGGCGACGCCGGGATCGGCATGGCGCTCTTCGGTACCTCGCTCGCGGTCGCCGGGATCTTCGCCTCCGGCACTCCCGACCAGCTCGCCGAGTGGGTTCCGCAGTGTTTCGGCGACGAGGACGACCCGAAGGTCGCGGCCTTCTGCGTCTCCGAGCCACAGGCCGGATCGGACGTCTCCGCGATGGCCACGAAGGCCCGTTACGACGAGGCCAAGGACGAGTGGGTGCTCTCCGGCCAGAAGGCGTGGATCACCAACGGCGGGATCGCCGAGATCCATGTGGTCGTCGCCTCGGTCGACCCCTCGCTCGGAGCCCGCGGACAGGCTGCGTTCATCGTGCCGCCCGGCACCGCGGGGCTCGAGGCGAGCCGCACCATCAAGAAGCTCGGCCTGCGCGCCTCGCACACCGCGGACGTCTTCCTCGACGATGTGCGCGTGCCTGGCCACTGTCTGCTGGGCGGCAAGGAGAAGCTCGACGCCCGGCTCGCCCGCGCCCGCGAGGGCGGCAACGCCAAGGGGCAGGCGGCGATGGCGACCTTCGAGGTCAGCCGTCCCACCGTGGGCGCCCAGGCGCTGGGCATCGCGCGTGCCGCGTACGAGTACGCGCTGGAGTACGCGGGGCAGCGCGAGGCGTTCGGCCGGCCCATCATCGAGAACCAGTCGATCGCCTTCGCGCTCGCCGACATCCGTACCGAGATCGAGTCCGTACGTCTGCTGATCTGGCAAGCGGCCTGGATGGCCCGTAACGACCGGACCTTCGATGCCGGCCAGGGCTCCATGTCCAAGCTGCGCGCGGGTGAACTCGCCGTGTCCGCAACGGAGAAGGCCGTGCAGATCCTCGGTGGCGCCGGGTACAGCAGGGAGCACCCGGTGGAGCGGATGTACCGCGACGCCAAGATCTACACGATCTTCGAGGGGACCAGCGAGATCCAGCGCCTCGTCATCGCACGGGCGATCTCCGGGCGCCACATCCGCTGAGCCCTCGCCGGCTCAGCCACCGACCGGGGTGAACCGCACCGGGAGCGATCCCGGGCCCCTGGTGAACACGCCCTGCTCGGCCGGTACGAAGCCGTCGGCGAGCCGGAGGTCCGGCATCGCGTCGAGCAGCTGGTTCACCCCGGTCTCCACCTCTGCCCTGGCCAGCAGCGCGCCCACGCAGAAGTGACGGCCGAGTGCGAACGCCAGGTGGTCGGCCGCGGCGGAGAACGCGGTGGTGCTGGTCAGATCGGTGCGGAAGATGTCGAAGCGGTCCGGTTCCCGGTAGCGGTCCGCGTCACGGTTGGCCGAGCCGATGAGGCAGGTGACGGTGGCTCCTGCGGGAACGGTGCCACCGGTCAGCTTCACCTCGTGCGCCGTCTGCCGCATGATCATGTGGACCGGCGGGGTGTAGCGCAGGGTTTCGGCGAAGGCCCGGTCGATGAGTGAGCGGTCCGCGCGGACCGCGGCGAGCTGCTCGGGGTGGGCCAGCAGATTGGCGAAGATCGAGGCGATGGCCTTGTCGGTGGTCTCCCCGCCCGCCGCGAGGAGCAGGCTGCAGAAGGCCTTGATGTCCTCGTCGCTCATCCGGACGCCGTCGACCTCGGCGGCGCAGAGCGCGGAGAGCAGGTCGTCGCCGGGTGCCCGCCTGCGCTCCTGGATGACCGGGATCATGTAGGCGGCGAACTCCTGGCGGGTCCGCTCGCCGGCCGCCGCGACGTCGGGGTCGCCCGCGAGGTTGCCGAGGAAGGCGATGACGGTGGTGTACCAGCCGTGGAAGCGTTCGTGGTCGGTCCTGTCCAGGCCGAGCATGTCGGCGATCACCAGGACCGGGAAGCGCGTGGCGAAGGACTCCACGAGGTCGGTCTCGCCGCTGTCCCGGAACCCGTCGATCAGCTCGCGGGCGTTGCGCTCGATGACGGGCAGGAACTTCTCCTGGAGGTCCGCACCGCGGAAGGCGGGGGCGACCAGTGCCCGGCGCACGGCGTGTTCCCGGCCGCTGAGCTGGAGGATCGTCCGGCCGTGGACGGGTTCGAGCTGCCAGTCGTAGTTCTCGGTGGTGAACTCCTGGGCCTTGTCCTTGAAGACCCGCTCGACGTCCTCGTAGCGGGAGACGAGGTAACTGCCGGTGGCCTCGTGCCGGAGCAGCGGAGCACTCTCGCGCATCGTGCGGTAGGCCCCGTAGGGATCGGCGGCGAAGGCGGGAGAGAGAATATCGGGCAGTGGCAACGCTTGGGACACGTGTGACTCCTGTGGGGCAGACATCAGTACGTTCCGGGGTTGTGAACGAGCTTTCCCTACAAGGCTATTGACCGGCTGTCCGATCCACACCCCCCGGGGGAACGTCATGCACACCTCATCCAGCCGGCCACGTGCGTCCGTGCTGTTCGTCACCGATCTCGCCTACGAGGCGCGCGGCCGCCGCTACTGCGACGAGGACATCTTCCTGACGTCCCGGCTGCGCGAGGAGTTCGACGTCGCGCTCTGTCACCCCCGGGACGCGGCGGCGCTGCTGGACGGGTTCGACGCGGTGGTCGTGCGCAACAGCGGCCCGGTGCTGCACTACCAGGAGGCGTACGACGCGTTCTGCGCGCGGGCGCGGGAGCGCGGGACCCGGGTCTACAACACGCTGGACGGCCGCGGTGACATGGGCGGCAAGCAGTATCTGGTCGATCTGAGCCGGGCCGGCTTCCCGGTGATCCCCACCGTGGACCGCGCCGCGGATCTCGGGCTGCTGCCCGAGGCCTGCGAGTACGTCGTCAAGCCGAAGCTGGGTGCGGACTCCGTGGGCCTGCGGTTCACCCCGGACCCGGAACTGCCTGCGGGAACCGACGGCACGCTGCTCGTCCAGCCGAGGATCGACTTCCGCTACGAGGTGTCCTTCTACTTCGTCGACCGGGACTTCCAGTACGCGCTGAACGCGCCGCACCCCGATCGGCGCTGGGTACTGGAGCCGTACACGCCGAGCCCGGCGGATCTCGGCTTCGCGCGTCGCTTCGTGGAGTGGAACAGCCTCACGCAGGGCATCCAGCGGGTCGACGCCTGCCGGACGGCGGAGGGCGAGCTCCTGCTGGTCGAGCTGGAGGACCTCAATCCGTACCTCTCGCTCGACCGTGTCACGGAGCCGGTACGGGAGGCGTTCGTGGCCCGGCTGAAGGCCTCTGTACGGGAGCTCATCGCCTGACCCGTCCGGCCTTCGCCCGCATGCGTGGGGCGGGCACCGGTGTGAGGGTGCAAGCGTGACCACTGCCAGCGAGACCGCCCCCGCCGTGCAGAGTGCCGCCGCTCCGCCCGTACTCGATCCGCGCCGCAGGAACATCGTCTTCGCGACGATCGTGCTCGGGATCCTGCTGGCGGCCCTGGACCAGACGATCGTGGGGACGGCGCTGCCCACCATCGTCTCGGACCTCGGCGGTGCGGCGCACATGTCCTGGGTCGTCACCGCGTATCTGCTGGCGGAGACCGTGGCGACGGTCCTGGTCGGCAAGTTCGGAGACATGTTCGGCCGGAAACTGATCTTCCAGATCTCGGCGATCATCTTCATCACCGGCTCGTTCCTCTGCGGCCTGGCGTCGAACATGCTGCTGCTGATCATCTGGCGCGGTCTGCAGGGGATCGGCGCGGGCGGTCTCATGGTCACGTCGATGGCGCTGATCGCCGATGTCATCCCGCTGCGCGACCGGGGCAAGTACCAGGGGGCGATCGGAGCGGTCTTCGGTGTGGCCACGGTCGTCGGGCCGCTGCTGGGCGGGCTGTTCACCGACCATCTGACCTGGCGCTGGGCGTTCTACGTCAATGTGCCGATCGCGATCGTGGTCGTCATCGCCGCCGCACGCAACATCCCGGCGGTGAGGGCGGCCGGACGGCCTGTCATCGACTACCTGGGCATCGCGCTCGTCGCGGTCGGCGCCAGCGCGCTGATCCTGGCGACGAGCTGGGGCGGCAACGAGTACGCCTGGGGTTCCCCGGCCATCATCGGCCTGTTCGTCTGCGGTCTCCTCGCGCTGGCCCTGTTCTGTGTGGTGGAGGTGCGGGCGAAGGAGCCGATGCTGCCGATGCGGCTGTTCCGGAACCCGGTGTTCACGGTCTGCTCCATCCTGAGCTTCATCGTGGGCTTCGCGATGCTCGGCGCGATGATCTTCCTGCCGACGTATCTGCAGTACGTGGACGGGGACTCGGCCACGCTGTCCGGGGTACGGACCCTGCCCATGGTCATCGGGCTGCTCGTGGCCTCGATCTTCAGCGGCAACGTGGTCAGCAAGACCGGCCACTACCGGATCTTTCCCATCGTCGGTTCGCTCGTCATGGCGGTCGGACTCTTCCTGCTCTCCCGGATGGGCCCGGACAGCGGGGTCTGGCTGGAGTCGCTGTACATGCTGGTGCTGGGCGTCGGCATCGGCCTGTCGATGCAGGTGCTGACGATCGCCGTGCAGAACACCGTCGACTACACGGATCTGGGCACGGCGACCTCCGGCGTCACCTTCTTCCGTACCCTCGGCAGCTCATTCGGTACGGCGGTGTTCGGCACCATCTACGCCAACGCGCTCACGCCGAACCTGACGGAGGGGATCGCGGAGGCCGCGCAGGCCGGCGGCGACCCCGAGGTACTGGCGCGGGCGGCCGAGAGCCCCCAGGCCCTGCACGCGCTGCCCGCCGAACAGTCGGCTCCGCTGGCACAGGCGTACGCGGACACGCTGCACACGGTCTTCCTGTGGACGGTCCCGGTCGCCCTGATCGGATTCGTCGTATCGCTCTTCCTGAAGCAGGTGAAACTGCGCGACAGTGCGCGGGCGAACTCGACCGACATGGGCGACGGCTTCGCCCAGCCGAGCACCGGGGACTCGGCGAAGGTGCTCGAGTCCGCCGTGGCCAGGATCCTGCACGAGGCAGGTCCGGACACGGCCCGGCGGATCGTCGCCGACTCCGACACACGCCTCGACATGGCGGGGGCCTGGGCGGTGATGCAGGTCGACCTCTTCACCCGGATGGTCGGCCATGCCGGCCTCCGCCTGATGGCGACCCGGCACCGGATCCCACCGGAGGTGCTGGTGCCCGTCTTCGACCGGATGATAGAGGAGGGCTACCTGACCGGGAACGGCCACCTCTTCACCCACACCGCGGCGGGCCGGCGGGAGGCCGCGACCATCTCCGACGCCTGGGGGCGCTGGCTCAACGAACGCCTGGCCGAGGACGGTGCCCGGCCCGACGACGGTCAGCTGCGGGCGGCGGTCGATGTGATCGCCAAGCGACTGCTGGCGGAGGACCTGGCGCAGGAGCTGGCGCCGGGACAGCGCGCGGTGGCCCCGGTCTGATCCGAACCGGAAGACCTGATCAGAGTTCCCAGGACCGGGGGCGGTCGCGGGCCTCCCACTCGGGACGGAGCAGCGCGAGGGCCGCCAGGTCGTGGCGGCGGCCGCGGTGCAGGCAGGCCGAGCGGCGTACGCCCTCATGGACGAAGCCCGCTGCGGTGAGTACGGAGAGGGCCCGGGTGTTGTCGGTGTGGGTGAACGCTTCGACCCGGTGCATCGGCAGTTCACCGAAGGCGAGGTCGGTGAGCGCGTCGAGGGCGGCCACGCCGTGGCCCTTGGCCCGGTGCTCGGGGGCCAGCATCAGATATGCCTCGGCGGTGCTGTCGGCCGGCTGCTGGTCGTGCAGGGCTATGAGGCCGATCGGGGTGCCGTCCGGGAGGAGGACCAGGAAGTCGTCACGTGAGTCGTCGTCGAGGTTGCGCTCGATGCGCTCGCGGAGCCCGTACAGCGAGGTGGGCCAGGCACCCGTCTCATGTGCGGCCGCCGGGTCGGAGCGCCAGTGCTGGATGAGCTCGGCGTCCTCGATCTCCAGCGGGGTGAACGCGAGGTTCCGGCCGCGCCAGCAGCGTGCTCGTGCGTCGTCCGGGTCCGTCGTGTCCTCGCTCATGCGCGGATCGTACGGGCGGCGGCGCGGCCGCGTACAACGGTTTCTCAGTCGACGAAGACCGCGGCCGAGTACACCCACAAGCCCTCGTGGCGGACGAAGCGGCTCTGCTCGTGGAGCGAGTCGGGACTGCCGTCGTACGTGTAGTGGGCGCGGAAGGTGACCGTGCCGGTGGAGTGGAAGGCGCTGCCTTCGGCCGTGTCCAGGATGTCCAGGCCCGCCCAGCGCATCGCCGGGTCGAAGTCGATGGCGGGCGGCCGGGTGTCGGGGTGCCAGGTGCGCAGCAGGTACGAGGCGTCGCGGACGACGAACGCCGTGTACCGGCTGCGCATCAGCTCCTCGCAGGACCGGGCCTTGGCCGTGCCTGCGTGCAGGCGGCCGCAGCAGTCCCCGTAGGTGGCCCCCAGGCCGCACGGGCACGGGGAGGCGGGGGTGATCTCCGGGGCACCGGCTCCGGGGGCGACCGTTCGCCGCGGGCGTGAGGGACGTCGTGACATGCCTCCATTGTGACCCGCCTTCCGGAGTGCCTCCCGGACCGGGGCGGCGGGTCCCGCCGTCAGGGCTTGCGCGCCACGCCCGCGTAGCCGGGGATCGGCTCGTCGCCCGGGACGTCGATGACCTCGCCGAGCTCCGGATGCCAGTCGGCGGAGAGCGAGACGCCCGGCTCCACGAGCTCGAGCCCGTGGAAGAACTCCGTGAGTTCGGCGCGCGAGCGGGGCCGCAGGGTCATGCCGCGCGCCTTGTACATGGCACGGGCCTGGGCGGCGCCCTCCGGGTTGAAGTCGCCCGTGGTCTGCGAGAGCACCAGGTAGCTGCCGGAGGGGAGCTGTTCCACCAGTCGGTCGACGAGCTCGGCGGCGCCGTCCTCGTCGTCCAGGAAGTGGAGCAGCGCGAGCAGTGACAGGGCGATCGGCTCGGTGAAGTCGAGGACCTTGCCGGCCGCTTCCAGGATGGACTCGGGCCGGCGGGCGTCGGCCTGGATGTATTCGGTGGCGCCCTCGGGGGTGGAGCGCAGCAGGGCCGCCGCGTGCGCGAGCACGATCGGGTCGTTGTCGCAGTAGACGACGCGCGCGGCCGGGACGGCCTGCTGGGCGATCTGGTGGAGGTTCGGCTCGGTGGGTATGCCCGAACCGATGTCGAGGAACTGGTGTACGCCGTTCTCGGCGAGCCAGCGGGTGGCACGGTGCATGAAGGCCCGGTTGACCCGGGCCATGTCGCGGCCGCGGGAGTCCAGCGCGAGGAGCTGCTTGGCCATCTGCTCGTCGACCGGATAGTTGTCCTTGCCGCCGAGGAACCAGTCGTACATTCGCGCGGGATGCGGCTTACTGGTGTCGATCTCGATGGCTGGGGGCTCGATCCCGGTCATGGCGCGCTCCGTTGGTCGGCGGTAACGGCGAACAGCAGGTGGTGCGAGGGTATATGGCGGTATGTCAGGTGAGAAGGAAGTCGGCCTGACCCGCCTTGGCCCCTTGGATGAAGGCGGCGATCTCGCCGTTGGAGTAGATGAGGGCGGGGCCGTCGGGATCCGCGGACTGGCGGACCGCCACTCTGCCGTCGGCCAGCTTCATGGCCTCGATGCAGTTGCCCCCGTTACCACCGCTCCACGGCTTGTACCAGCCTTCGGAGCCGAGATCGGCGGCCGGCATGCCGTTGTATATATGGTTCATCACAGCTCCTTGCGGAAGTCCCTGAGGATTTCCTTCGTGCGTTGTGCAGTTGCGGCCTGAGCCGCCATACGGTCCATGACCTCGAGGTAGGAAGCCACCTCGGGGCGCGCGTCGAAGTAGACGGCGCCGGTCAGGTACTCGCTGTACACCATGTCGGGCAGTTCGGGGACGGCGAAGCGGAAGAGGACGAACGGCCCGTAGGTGCCCGGGTGATGGCCGGTCGCGAACTCCGCGATCTGCAGCGTCACGTTGGGCAGGGCCGTCGCCTCGAGCAGCCGGTCGATCTGGCCCCGCATGGCTTCGGGACTGCCGACGGGACGGCGCAGGACGGTCTCGTCCATGACCACCCACAGCTTCGGCGCGTCCTCCCTGGTGAGCAGCGACTGCCGCTCCATCCGCAGCGCCACATGGCGCTCGATGTCCTCGGGCCTGGTCTGGCCGACCGCTCCGGTACGCATCACGGAGCGCGCGTAGTCCTCGGTCTGGAGCAGACCGGGAACGAAGTGCGGCTCGTAGGTGCGCAGGAGGCTCGCGGCGCCCTCCAGGCTGACGTACATGCTGAACCAGTCGGGCAGCACATCGTGGAAGCGCTGCCACCAGCCCGGTTTGTTGGCCTCCTCCGCGAGCTCGACGAAGGCGTCGGTCTCGTCATCGGCGATGCCGTAGGCCTTCAGGAGGAGCTGGACGTAGGGGATCTTCAGCCCGACCTCGGCCGTCTCCATCCTGCGTATCGTCCCGGGAGCGACACGAAGCACCTTGGCAGCCTGGTCGCGGCTCAGACCGACGCGCTCCCGCAGATCCTGCAGACGTTTGCCGAGAACGACCTGGCCCACGGTCGGGGCGGACCGCGGTTCGCTCACTTCAGACCTCCCGATGCGCTGTTTGCGAGCAGTGTGCCATGCGCATGGCTCCATGGACACAGGCACTCTGAATTTTTCAGAGTGCCTCTTGCCAAGTGTTCATGTCAGAGGGAGAGTTGGGGGTGAACCAGTTCACGTTGTCGCGCCCGACCTCGATCCACCACGGTGCGAAGCGTGACGCAGCCCCCACTGTGAGGAATTGGTCGTGGCACCTGGCAGTGCGCTCATCCCCCGGCTCGTGGACCTCAGCCCCGGGACGGAAGCGCTCCGTTACTGCTTCGCGCTGTCGGCGCACCCCGAATCGGTGGCGGGTGCGCGGCGGCTGACACGGGCCCGGCTGGCCGAGTGGCGGCTGAGCGGTGACGCCTACGACGCCGCGGTCCTCATCGTCTCCGAACTGGTCACCAACGCCGTGGTGCACACCGCCAGCGCACGCGTCGTCTGCGAGCTCCGCTGCGCCGACGGCCGGTTGCGCATATCCGTACAGGACCAGGGACACCAGCCGGGCGGACCACGGCTGTCGCTGCAGGCCGACGACGAGCACGGACGAGGACTGCTGCTCGTCGACTCCATGAGCGCCGCCTGGGGTTCGTACGACACGGGAAACGCATCGGGCCGCATCGTCTGGGCGGAACTGCCGCACAGCTCGGAGCAGCCATGCTGAAGAACGCCCTGTCCCAGTTCCTCGGGGCCCGTAGGTCCCGGATCGGTGAGGACGCCGACGGCCGGGTCAAGCTGCCGCTGCCGCCCGCGCTCTCGGCGAGCCTCGGCTGCGACGCCGTGGGCGTGCCCGCGCGGTACGGATTCCGGTTGATGTCACATCTGCCCCGCGCCGGGTGCGTGTTCGCCGACGCGGACCAGTGGTGGTGGATCGTGCCGTCGGGTTCGGACCTGGATCTGGACTGGCCGGAACAGGCTTCGTACGCCACCGGCGCCTACGTTCCGGCCGGCCGCCCCCGGCTGATCCACGCACCGGACAGCCGTACGCCCTATACGCCGCCCATTCCGCTTTTCCTCATGGTTTGCCAGGTCACCGGGGTCGCACCGTCCTGGGCACCGGCCGGCCGACCGAGGGCCGTACCCGCTCCCTGAGTTCGGAGTCCTTGGAGGAGCGGGTCAGGGACGGTCGAGGTAGGCGAGCCCCGGGTGGACCCGGGTGTACCCGTCGACGAGGCGGCGGGCCACCGATACGGAGTCGACCAGCGGATGCAGTGCGAAGGCCCGCACGGCCGCGGCGCGTGAACCTGTCTCCGCCGCTTCGAGGACCGCGCGTTCCACGGCCTTGACCGCCGTGACCAGGCCGACCGCGTGGTACGGGAGCGGGTCGACGGCGACGGGGTGGGCGCCGTTGGCGTCGACCAGGCAGGGCACCTCGATGACGGCGTCCGGGTCGAGCACCGAGAGGGTCCCGCGGTTGCGGACGTTGAGGATCAGCGAGGTCCGCTCGTTACGGGCGACGGCCCGCATGAGGGCGAGCGCGACCTGTTCGTAGCCGCCGGACCCCAGATCGCTCTCCTCGCGTTCGCCGGCCCCCGCCACGTCCCGGTTCTCCGCCATGTACGTCGCCTCGCGTTCGGCGCGCGTGCGGTCCCAGGTGGTCAGCGCCGGTGCGGCAGGGTCCTTCATGCGCGCGTAGAAGCCCTCCTGCTGGTCGCGGAGGAACGCGCCGCGGGTCTGTTCGGCCTCCTGGTAGGCGCGGACCGCTTCCCGGTTGAAGTAGTAGTAGTGCAGGTACTCGTTGGGAACGGCACCGAGGGAGCGCAGCCAGTCCGGGCCGAACAGCCTGCCCTCCTCGAACGAACCCAGCAGCGCCGGATCGGCGAGCAGCCGGGGGAGTTCGTCGCGGCCCTCGACGTGCAGCCCGCGGACCCACCCGAGGTGGTTGAGCCCGACGTAGTCGATCCACGCCCGGTCCGGGTCGGCGCCGAGGACACGGGCGATCCGGCGGCCGAGTCCCACCGGCGAGTCGCAGATCCCGATGACCCGGTCGCCGAGGTGCCGGGACATGGCCTCGGTGACCAGGCCAGCTGGATTGGTGAAGTTGATGACCCACGCGTGCGGTGCGAGCCGGGCGATGCGCCGGGCGAGCTCGACCGCGACGGGGACGGTGCGCAGCCCGTACGCGATACCGCCGGCTCCGACCGTCTCCTGGCCCAGGACGCCCTCGTCGAGCGCGACGCGTTCGTCGGCGGCGCGGCCTTCGAGGCCGCCGACGCGGATGGCCGAGAAGACGAAGTCCGCACCGCGCAGGGCCTCGTCGAGGTCGTCGGTGGCGACGACCGCGGGCGCGTCATGGATGCCGCGGGCCTGTTCGGCGAGGACCCTGGCGACGGCGGTGAGCCGGCCGGTGTCCGTGTCGTACAGGGTCACCCTGGATACGCGGCCCTCGGCATGATCGCCGAGCAGCGCCCCGTACACGAGGGGCACACGGAATCCGCCACCGCCAAGAATTGTCAGCTTCACGCTGCTCGATGGTACGGGGGCGGCTGCCGCCCGGGGCGCGACGCCCCGGGCCGGGAGGCCCGGGGCGTCCGATGCGTCAGTAGCCGTTCCACCAGCGGGTCACGGCCCGCCAGATCCTCGTCGGCCCGCTCCGCTGTGCGGGAATCGCGGGGGCGGCGACCGGTGCGGCCGACGGTTCGTCCCGGTGCACGGCGGCCGGTTCGGCAACCGGGCCCGCGCCGGGGGCGTAGCCGGGTCGCGGTCCCGGCCCGCCGACGGTCGCGGGCCTCGGAACGGCCGGGGACGACACCTCCCAGTCGGTGCGGGGCCGCGGCCTGGCCGACATCGATGTCTGCGGGTCCTTGTCGACCTCCTGCTGCGGGCTCGGCGCGAACTTCACCGGCAGCTCCACCAGATGGCGGCCCATGATGTTGCCGATCCAGTCCAGCTCACTCTCGTCGACGGCGAGCTCGAGGTCGGGCAGCCGCATCAGCAGGGCGTCGACCCCGACATCCGCGATGGCACGCCCGATGTCCTGGCCGGGGCATTCGTGCGGGCCGCCGCTGAAGGCCAGGTGGGCGCGGTTGCCCTCCATGTTGGCGGTGAGGTCGGGCCGGACCGACGGATCGGTGTTGGCCGGTGCGATCCCGACGAGGAGGGCGTCACCCGCCTTGATCTGCTGGCCTCCGAGCTCCGTGTCGCCCACGGCCCAGCGGCCGAAGACGGCGGTGAACGGCGGCTCGTCCCACAGGGTCTGCTCCACCGCTTCCGGCACGGTCATGTGCCCACCGCTGAGCCGGGCGCGGAAGCGCGGATCGGTCAGCACCATGCGTACGACGTTGGCGATCAGGTTCGCGGTCGATTCGTACGCGGCGATGAGGATGAGCCGCAGGTGTTCCGCGACCTCCACGTCGCTGAGCCCGGCGGGGTGCTCGACGAGCCAGCCGGCGAAGTCGTGGTCAGGGGCGACGCGCCGCCGCTCGACGAGCCTCGTCAGCGCGGAGAGCACGTAGGCGTTGCTCTCCACGGCCGTGGCGGTGCCCCGGGTCATGTCGCGGGCGGCCTGCACCAGCCGGTCGTTGTACTCCTCGGGCATGCCGAAGATCGCGCACATCACCATCATCGGCAGATGGTCGGCGAACTGGCCGACGAGCTCGGCGGAGCCCTTCTGGCAGAAGTCGTTGACGAGCCGGTTACTGAAGCGGTTGACGTGCCGGCGGACGCCGCGGGTGTCGATCCGCGCCATGCTGTCCGTGACCGCGCCGCGCAGTCGTTCATGGGCGTCGCCGTCGGCGAACACGCAGACCGGCTGCCAGGTGAAGATCGGGGCGAGCGGGTGGTCCGGAGCGACACTGCCGTCCTGCAGCGCGCTCCAGCGCCGCGAGTCACGGGAGAACTGCGAGGGCGTCCTGGTCATGTGGAGGTTCTCGCTGTGGCCGAGCACGAGCCAGGCGGGTACGTCCCCGTGCAGCAGCACCGGTGCCACCGCGCCGTGTTCGGCACGCAGCTTGTCGTAGAGGCCCGCGGGGTCGTTCTCCGCCTCGGGCCCGTAGAACCGGCGCAGTCCGCCCGGTCCTCGGCCCATCCCGTGGGCCGGGCACTCCGGCGGGGGCACCGGCCCCGTGGCCGCTCCGGGTTCGTAGTGGAAGGGGGTTGTCACAGTCGCTCCAGGGATCGGGCTTCCAAGGTCGGGCGCGGGGGGTGCGGAACGGGATGCGCACAGGTGGGGGCCTGGGGCAGCCGCGTACCGCCGTCAGGCGAGGGGAACGGCCAGGCTGTGCAGATAGCGCATCAGGGTCATCAGCACATCGCGGCTGGAGGCACGCAGGCGGGCGTCGCAGTCGATTATCGGAACCTCGTCCGGCAGGTCGAGGGCGTTGCGCAGCGCCTCGACCGGGTGGTGGGGCGCGTCGGGGAAGGTGTTGACGGCCACGACGAAGGGCACACCGCGCTCCTCCAGCCGGCCGATCACGTCGAAGCTGACCTGGAGCCTGCGGGTGTCGATCAGGACGACGGCTCCGAGTGCTCCTTCGAACAGTCCGTTCCACAGGAACCAGAAGCGTTCCTGGCCGGGGGTGCCGAACAGATAGAGGATCAGTTCCTCGCTGAGGCTGATCCGTCCGAAGTCCATGGCGACCGTCGTCGCGGTCTTGCTCTCCACCCCGACGTTGTCGTCCACGCCGACGCCGGCCTGCGTCATGGTCTCTTCGGTCGTCAGGGGCCGGATCTCGCTCACCGAGCCGACCATGGTCGTCTTGCCGACCCCGAAGCCTCCGACGATGACGACCTTCACCGCGGCCGTGGCCGTGGTGGGGAGGACGTCCTCGCTGCGGGGGCCCGTGATCGTGTCAGAGCTTCTGAAGTCCATGCATCACCGCTTCGAGGAGGGACCGGTCCGGAAGTGCGGCGCGGACGATGGGCGCGCGCGATTCGATCAGTTCGGTCGCCAGGAGTTCCGTCAGGAGGGAGGTGACCACGCTGAAGGGCAGGCTCAGATAGGCCGAGATCTCGGCGACGGACAACGGCGCCCTGCAGAGCCGCAGGATCGCGGCCTGCTCGGGCTGGACCGTGGGCGACGGTTCGGCCTGCGCGACGACCATGGTGACCAGGTCGAGCGCCGCCCTCTCACCGTCGGTGTCGCCGGTGATCACATACAGCCGTTCCGGGTCGTTCAGTGCCGGATCGGCCTTTCGGCGTTCTCGTCGGGGAGCACTCATCCGGCCTGCCCGTCATGTCGGGGCGGGCTCGTCAGGTGGGCTCCGATCCGGACGACCATGTCCCGCATGCGGGCTCCGACCAGTCCGGCGTCGACGGTCTCACCGGCCAGCACCGCGAGGTACGCGCCGGTGCCCGCGGCCATCAGGTAGAAGAATCCGCCGGTGACCTCGATGACGACGAGCTTCATCAGGCCGTCGCTGTAGGGGATCTCGGTGGCGACCGCGGCTGCCAGGCTCTGCAGTCCTGCGCAGGCCGCCGCGAGGCGGTCGGCCACGTCGGGGTCGCCGCCGTGCCGGGCGATGCGCAGGCCGTCCGAGGAGAGCACCACGATCTGGTGGATGCTCGGTACGTCGTCGGCCAGTTCCTTGAGCATCCAGTCCATGTTTCCCCGCTGCTGGATCACTTCAGGTCTCCCTTGTCCCACGCATCGTCAGAGTCTTCGCCGGTCTTCGGTTCCTGAGGCACGCCGTTGACGGCCTGGGTGAAGGCCTCCAGCCAGAGACCGGGCGGCGGTTCCTGTCCGCCCGGCCGTCCGCCGCCGTGCCCGCCCGATCCGTTGTGCGCTCCGGCGGCGGGCTCGGCGGCCGGAGCCGCGTGCTGCTGCGGGAGGTTGTGCGAGCCGAGCGGGGCGCGACCGCGGCTGCGGCGCTGGGGAAGCCCGCCCTCGGTCCACTCGGTGACCACGATGTCGTCCTCACCCATCGCGGACGCCGCGGCGGCGGGACGCGAGGCGGACGCGGAGGAGGATCCCGCTGCGGACGCGGATCCGGCCAGGGGCGCGCCGACCGACGGTACGGGTCCGGTGGCCGCGGGGCGTGCCCTGCGCTTGCCGGGCGGCGGTACGACGTGCTGGAGCTGCGACATGTCGAGCGAGCTCTGGGGCCGGGAGGTGGCGCCGATGCCGTGCGCGATACCGGGAGCGGGCCCGGTGGTGATCATGTCGCGCGGCACGATGAGAACGGCGCGGACACCGCCGTACGCGGACTGCCGCAGGGAGACCTGGAGTTGGTACATCCTCGAGAGCCGGCCGACGACGGCCATGCCCAGTCGGGGGGACTCCCCCAGGTCGTTCATGTTGATGCCGGCCTGGGCCTGGGCGAGCATGTTCTCGGCCCTGGCGCGGGCCTCCTCGCTGAGGCTGACGCCGCCGTCCTCGATCTCGATGGCGATGCCGGTCTGCACCTCGACCGCGGTGACGTGCACCCGGGTCTGGGGCGGGGAGTAGCGGGTCGCGTTGTCGAGGAGTTCGGCACAGGCGTGGATGAGCGGTTCGACGGACGTGCCGACGATGGCGACCTTGGCGATCGAGTGCAGGTCGACGCGCTGGTACTCGAGGATCCGGGACATCGCGCCGCGCAGCACGCTGAACAGCGGTACGGGCTTGGGCCACTGGCGGCTGGGGCGGGCACCGCCGAGCACGGCGATGGAGTCGGCGAGCCGCCCGATCAGCGCGGTGCCGTGGTCGATGCGGAGCAGGTCGTCGAAGACCTCGGGGTTGCGCCCGTGATGGTCCTCCATCTCCCGCAGCTCACTGGCCTGTCGGTGGACGATCGCCTGGACGCGGCGGGCGACACTGACGAAGGCGCGCTGCGCGGAGTCACGCATCGCCTCCTCGTTGTCGATGATGTCGAGGACCTGGAGGACCAGGGCGCGTTGCGCCTTGGGGAGGTTGCGGTAGGTCTCGTCCGCGTCGACGACGTCGCGCATCACCTCCTGCGGCGAGTTGCTCGCGCGCAGCCGGCGGATCGCGGCGGGCAGGAGCTCCTTGGTCAGCCGTACGGTCTCCTGGTCGTGGGCCGCGAGGCGGTGTTCCAGGAAGGCGATGCGCTGTTCGTACTCCGCGCGCTGGACCCGCATCGCGCGGCGGCGGCGGTTGAGAGCGACGGCGAGCACGGCGACCACGACCGTGGCGACCGCACCGCACCAGACGACTGCCGTCCGCGCGTCCCCGGTCAGCGGCACCGCACCGGCGGTGGTGGCGCAGGCCATCAGCAGTACGGGCAACAGCGCGGCGCGGACAACGGGAATGTCTCTGTTTGTCGGCGGTGATTCAACACGAACCATCTAAAACCTCTGGCGGTTGATTCGGCAGGTATACGCACTTGCACGGACAGCTGTGAACAAGTGCTCGAATTCATATCAACTCGACTTCACTGAGCGTGAGCCTAGCCAGATCAGAACAGCGCTTCGGCATATTCGCCCAACCCCCTGCACGAGCACTCCGGCGGTAATACACTCACCAGGTTTTGCACTCAACGCCGTCGTGCGTGCGCAGGGAGTAACGGAATGCGGGAATCGGCCGAAACCAGACCCCTGCGTCCTTCTGTGCGGGACACCCCGCCGGCAGACCGCTCGTGCGGTGCGCGCCGGAAAGCCGAAGCGACGCATTCGAAACGCACATGCGGGCGAGTATTCGAGACGCACACGAAACCCTGAATACCGCAGGGCGGGACAAGGGCACATGCGATCGAATCAGATCGAAAGGAGCAGATTCGTGATCGACGGACGGATGTACGGGGAGGTCTCCGCGGCGGTGCCGGCGGCACGGGGCTACACCATCGAATCGCTGGACACCGGCCTCCGGTTGATGCAGCTGTTCCTCACACAGGACAGCCTCACCGTCTCCGAAGCCGCTCGTCGCCTGGGTATCGGCAGGTCCACCGCGCACCGCGTGCTCAGCACCTTGGAGGGCCGCGGATTCGCGGTCCGCGACCCCTCGGGCCGGGGGTACGAGGCAGGGCCGGAGCTGTTCCGCCTGGGCCGGCCGGCGGGCTTCGGCACGCAGGTGCGCGCGCGGCTGGGAGCCGTACTCGACGAAGCCGTGCGGCGCACCGGGGAGACCGTGCAGAGCGCCGCCCTGATCGGGGATCAGGTGATCGTCACCGACGGCCGCGAGTCCCCGCACCCGGTGCGCGTGATGCTGGAGACGGGGCGGGCCCACCCCGCCCACGCCACCGCCGCCGGAAAGGTGCTGCTCTCCCGGATGACCGTCGACCAGGTCTGCGCCCTCTACCCGCAGGAGCGGCTGCCCGCGCTCACCGCACACACCCTCGTCTCCCGGACCGGGCTGCTGACCGAACTGGCGGAGGTCCGTGAGCTCGGCAGGGCCTTCAGCCGGGGCGAGTCGGTCCTGGGCCTGAACGCCGTCGCGGTACCCCTGGCCGTACCTGGCCGGCGCGACCGGCTCGCCCTGAGCGCGTCCGCACCCGCCGACCGCGGCGGCGACGCGGCACTCGCCGAACGGGCGGCGCAGCTGCGGCAGTCGGTGGCACCACCGCCCGTGGAGGCGGCCTGACCGGCCCGCGCGCGGCCGGCTGCGATGACCGGCGCGGCCACCGCGCGGGTCAGCGGCGGGATCCGCCGATGCGGCCCTCCAGCTGCACCAGCAGCTCGCTGAGCTGACCGCTGAGCCGTGTACGGGTCCGTTCGTCGAGGCCGGAGAGGACGGTGCGTTCGTAGGCGAGCTGTTGGGGCAGCAGCCGGTCGACCAGCTCGCGGCCCTCGCCGGTCAGCCGGACGTGGGCGACCCGGCGGTCCCGGTCGTCGCCGCGGCGGTCGACCAGGCCGCTCTCCTGCAGGGCACGGAGCCGCTTGGTCACCGCGGCGCCGGAGGAGAAGGTCTCGCGGGCCAGGTCCCCGGGGGTGAGCTCACGGTCGGTGCGGCGCAGCGCGCCCAGCAGATCGAATTCGGCACGGGTCAGTCCCGCGGCGCGCAACGGCGCGTCCTCCGCCTGCTGGAGGAGGGCGGCACATCGGTTGATGCGGCCGATGAGTTCCATCGGTCCGGTGTCGAGCTCCGGATTGACGGCGTGCCACTGCCGTACCACCGAGGCCACGATGTCGTCGGTCACACCGCTCCGTTCTCCGGGGGCGGGGTGCTCGCTCCCCGCCGTTGTGCTGTCGCCGCGAGCGTACGGTGTCCCGCGTGCTCCGCCGCCAGCATCTCCTCCTCGGGCAGGGCGCGCTGCCACCACTCCCCCGCCGCGATGTCACCGGCGTCGCGCAGTTCGACGAGGCAGGACGTCAGCCGCCTGCGGGCCAGGTCGAGCGCGAGGTCGTCGGAGTTCAGGTCGGCGATCAGGTCCTCGGCGCGGCCGCGCGCCTCCGCGGTTGCGGTGAGGGCCCGTTCGACGCGGCCCGCGGCACGGCGGTTGGGGACGGCGATCGCGACGAGCAGTCCGACCGCTGCTCCCACGAGCGTGTCCAGGGCACGGTCGGCGATGAGCCCTCCGGCGGGGTGGGTGTCCGCGAATTCCATGACGAGCAGGGCCATCGGAGTGACGGCGATGGAACCGAGCCAGTAGTTGCGGGTGATCAGGGCCTCGGCGGCGAAATTGAACGCCAGGACGCACAGGATGAGGGCGAGCGGACCGATCCGGGCGACGGGGACGACGGCGGCGAAGACCAGGACGCCGACGAGGTTGCCCACGGTGCGCTGTACGGCCCGGCTCCAGGAGAGCGTCACGTTGGGCTGGTACACGGACGCCGCGGTGACGATGGCCCAGTACGGATGGCCCACGCCGAGTGCCGAGGACGCGTAGCCGGCGAACGCGCAGCCGATCAGCGTACGGAGGGCGATCGGCAGGACCGGGGAGCCGGGGGCGAGTGCGCGCAGGAGCGCGCGCCGGGCCTCGCGCCTCCCCCGTCCGGTCCGCCGCCCCGCCCGTTCGGCACCGATTCCGAAGAGCTGATCGACGGTGCCGGGGGCGGGCGGAGGGCTCGGCACCGGCCCGCGTGCCCGCGTCGTCGTCGCCCATGCGCTCAGTTTTGCGGGGCCGGGAGCGGAGCCGGGAGCGGGGTCGCAGCCTTCGGCGGGCGTACCGGCGAGGGTCCGCTCCGCGTGGACCACCAGACGTTCGAGTTCCTGTCGTACCGGGGTGGGGCGACCGGCGGCGAGCAGCGACTGCCAGGCGGCGTGGACGGCGGCGACCGCGGCATGACGGGTGCGCGGGCCGGGCCCGGCCGCGTAGGCAGCGGCGGCGTCGAGTGCGCGGGCGGTGGCGCGTCGCTCGGGGCCTTCCCTGCGCCACAGTGCGGGCCCGACGGCGACCAGCCAGGAGAAGGCTCCCGCCGCCAGCGCCAGGGCGAGGTGCCCGGGGATCTGTCCGGGCTCCTGCGGAGCGAAGAGCGCGGCCGAGGTGACGAAGGTGAAGATCAGGTTGCCGGGCGGGCCGATCCTTGAGGCGTCGCAGAAGGTCTTCTGCACGGCCGCGAGCAGCGCGCCGACGGTGATCAGCACGGCGGTCGAGTCGGTGGCCGAGGCGGCGAGCAGGGCGACGGCGAGGCCGGCGACCATGCCGAGGACGACGCGGACGACGGTGTGGGCCCTGCGCGCGTACGGCAGGCTGTGCCCGTACAGCGCGCAGAGCGAGCCGGCCATCGTGTACATCACGAGGTCGAGGCGGTCCATCGAGTACAGCAGCAGATTCGGCGCCGCCGAGGCGACCACCACGCTCAGCGCGGGCTTGAACCAGATCTCCGCCGGGCTGTTCAGCCGCAGGGTGCCGGTCACCGGCAGCCTGCGGACGGACGGCTTCCGGGGGCGCACTGCTGTATCACTCACCTGAATACGTTAACAGGTATTACACCTGTAAACGAATCCTTCCCAGGTAGCCCCCTCGACCGTGCGGCCATAGCGTTCTGCACAGCAGCCGTGAACGCGCCCTGCCGCTCGCCCCTGGAGGAATCGCATGACGCTCGTCGAACCGGTCCCCGGTCGCCCCTGCTGGGTGGAGCTGAGCACCTCGGACGTTCCTGCCGCCCAGACGTTCTATGCCGCACTGTTCGGCTGGCGGTCCGAGACCGACCCGCGCCCCGAAGCGGGCGGGTACACGATGGCGCGCCTCGGCGAGGACGCCGTTGCCGCGCTCACCCCCTCCTACCGGCCGGAGCAGACGCCCGCGTGGACCGTGTCCTTCGCGACCGAGGACGTCGACGCCACGGCCGACGCCGTGCGCTCGGCCGGGGGCACGCTGCTGATCGGGCCGATGGACGTGTTCGACCAGGGCCGGTTCGCGGTGGTCGCCGATCCCTCGGGCGCCGTGTTCTCCCTCTGGCAGGCCCGCGCCTTCGCCGGCACGTCGCGCTTCGGCGAACCGGGCACGCTGGGCTGGGCCGAGCTCCGCACACCCGATCCGGCCGGCGCGCTCGCCTTCTACCCGGCCGTGTTCGGCTGGACGGTCAACGCCTCGGAGCAGTACACGCACTGGGGTGTGGACGGTGCCGACTTCGGCGGCATGATGGCGATGAGCGGGGAGGAGGAACAGGAGACGCCCCCGCACTGGCTGCCCTACTTCGCGGTCCCCGACGTCGAGAAGACGGCCGCCACCGCCCTGAGCGCGCACGGCGACCAGCTCATGCCGCCGATGCGCCTGCCGGGCGGGCGGTGGATCGCCGTACTCCGCGATCCGCAGGCGGCGGCGTTCGGCATCCACACGCCGTAACGCACGGGCACACGCGCCCTCAACCTCCGGCGGCCCGGACGTCCTCCGGCGCCCGCAGGCTCTCCGCCGCGTCCGACACCCTCCGCATCAGGTCGAGGAGCAGCTGCTGCTCATCGGCGGAGAGCGGGCCGAGGAAGACCTGGTTCATCCGCCCCGTACGCACCGCGAGCCTCCGGTGCGTACGGGCGCCGTCGTCGGTGAGCCGCAGCAGGAAGCGCCGCCCGTCGTGCGGGTCGCGCACCTTGTCCAGCAGCTCCCGGCGCAGCAGCCGGGTGATCACCTCGGCGACGGTGGACCGGTCGAGCCCGACGCGCTCCCCCACCGTGCGCTGGTCCAGCCCCGGCTCGGCGGTCAGGGCGTTGAGCACGGCGAACTGGGGAGAGGTGATCTCCTCCGAGACCATGGTGTTCCACAGCAGATGGTGCGCCTGCTGAAGTCGCCGGGCCAGATGCCCGGGATGGCTGCTCAGGTCGACCGCGGACACGGCACCGCCCTCTTCTGCGCTTCTCTTCTTCGCTGAGATACACAGTGTACTGAGCCTCTTGACCGCGACAACTCGCCTTGGTTAGCTTCACTCCCATCGCACATTGATCAGTGTACTGAGCATTATCGGCCGAGCCGCAACTCTCACGGAGCCGTGACATGACCGCACGTGACACCACCCGCCCGCTGCCCGACGGGCTGAGCCAGCAGCAGATCGACTCCGAGGTGGCCGGGATCCAGGCGGCCGCCCCCGCGGGCGCGCACCATCCGCCGCGCGACTACCCCCCGTACCGCAGCAGCCACTACCGCCATCCGCACCGCCCGCCGGTCCCCGTCCGCGACCCCGAGGCGGTCGAGCTGTCCGGACCCGCCTTCGGCGTCACCGACGTCACCGCGCTGGACCGCGATCTGACCGCGCAGCACCTGGGCGAACCGCTCGGCGAGCGCATCACCGTCCAGGGCCGGGTCCTGGACCGCGCGGGACGCCCGGTGCGCGGGCAGCTCGTCGAACTGTGGCAGGCCAACGCCTCCGGAAGGTACGCCCACCAGCTCGACCGGCACCCTGCTCCGCTCGACCCCAACTTCACCGGCTTCGGACGCTGCCTGACCGATGACGAGGGCGGCTACGCGTTCACGACGATCAAGCCGGGCGCCTACCCCTGGCGCAACCACGTCAACGCCTGGCGCCCCGCGCACATCCACTTCTCGCTGTTCGGTACGGCGTTCAGCCAGCGGCTGATCACCCAGATGTACTTCCCGGGCGATCCGCTCTTCCCGTACGACCCGGTACTCCGCTCGGTCACGGACTCCGCTGCCCGTGAGCGGCTCGTCGCGTCGTACGACCACGATCTGTCCGTCCCCGAGTGGTCGCTCGGCTACCGCTGGGACATCGTCCTCGACGGTCCGGGCGCCACCTGGACCGAGGAAGGCCGCGCCTGATGACGTACCTCCCCCCGACACCGTCCCAGACCGTGGGCCCCTTCTACGGATACGCGCTGCCCTTCACCGGGGGCGGCGAGATCGCCCCGGCCGGCCACCCGGACACGGTCACCGTGCACGGCGTCGTGCGCGACGGCAGCGGAGCCCCCGTTCCCGACGCCGTCGTCGAGACGTGGCAGCCCGCTCCGGACGGTTCGCGTGCCGGGCGCCCCGGGTCGCTCCGCCGTGATCCGGCCACCGGCCGGGTCATCGGGCGCAACGGCGTGGACTTCACCGGTTTCGGCCGGGTGCCGACCGACGCGGACGGGCACTGGGCCGTGCGGACCCTGCCGCCCGGCGGCGTCCCGTACCTCTGTGTCGCACTCTTCGCCCGTGGTCTGCTGCACCACCTCCACACCCGCGTCTACCTC
Source organism: Streptomyces sp. NPDC056452 (assembly GCF_042796085.1). NCBI lineage: Bacteria > Bacillati > Actinomycetota > Actinomycetes > Kitasatosporales > Streptomycetaceae > Streptomyces > Streptomyces sp. NPDC056452. Next base: position 155,851 of record NZ_JBHTRI010000006.1, on the reverse strand, counting down.
CCGGACCTGCTCGAACGGGGCACGGGGACCGCGGACCCGCTGCTGGAGTCGCTGGAGCCCGAGCGCCGCGCCACACTGATCGCGACACACACGGACCCGCGTACCTACCGCTTCGACATCCGTCTCCAGGGCGAGGGCGAGACGGTCTTTCTGGAGTTCAGCTGATGTACGAGAGTGATGCCGGGCTTCTCGCCCCCGGCCGGGCCGGCTCCCCCGCCGAGACCGCCACCGGTGACCGTGCCTTCCTGCAGGCGATGCTGGATGCCGAGGCGGCGCTCACCCGCGCCCAGTCGGTCTGCGGCCTCGCTCCCGCCGGGGCGGGCCGCGCGGTGACCGCGGCCGCCGACGCGGACCGCTTCGACGTGCGGGATCTGGCGCTGCGGGCCCGGTCCGGCGGCAACCCGGTGATCCCCCTGGTCGCCGATCTCACCGCGGCGGTCGAGGAGGATGTCCGCCCGTACGTGCACCGGGGCGCGACCAGTCAGGACATCCTCGACACGGCCGCGATGCTGGTGGCGGCCAGGACCCTGGCGCTCGTCGTCGACGACCTGCGGCGGACGGCCGACACGCTGGAGGAGCTGTCCGCCGCACACCGCGACACACCCATGCCGGGCCGCACCCTGACCCAGCACGCCGTACCCACGACGTTCGGTCTCAAGGCGGCGGGCTGGCGGTCGCTGGTGCTCGACGCGCGGGACCGGCTGACGGCGGTGCGCGACTCGCTGCCCGTCCAGCTCGGCGGCGCGGCAGGCACCCTGGCCGCCTTCGGGGCCTTCTCCCCGGAGGGCCGCAGCGATGCGGGGCTGCCACTCGTCGCCGCGTACGCACGGGAACTGGGGCTTGCCGAGCCGCTGTTGCCCTGGCACACACTCCGTACCCCGATCGCCGATCTGGCAGGTGCGCTCGCCTTCACGGCGGGCGCTCTCGGCAAGGCGGCGGCCGATGTCCTCGTCCTGTCCCGTACCGAGATCGGAGAAGTCGCGGAAGGACGGGGCGGGGGCTCGTCCGCCATGCCGCACAAGGCCAACCCGGTCCGCGCCACCCTGATCGCCGCCGCCGCCCGGCGCGCTCCCGGCCCGGCCGCCACCCTCTACGGTTCGCTCGCCGCGGAGGACGAGCGGCCGGCCGGCGCCTGGCACGCCGAGTGGGAGCCGTTGCGGGACCTGCTGCGGCTGGTCGGCGGGGCCGCCTGCGATGCCGCGGCACTCGCCGAGGGGCTGAGGGTTCTCCCCGCCGTGATGCGGGCCCATCTGCCGGTCACCGGCGGGCTGATCGTCTCGGAGCGGCTGGCCGCGGTCGCCGCCGGCCGGGTGGGCCGGTCCCGCGCCGGGGAGATCCTGGCCGGGGCTGCCGGGCGCGCCCGGGACGAGGGCAGATCCCTCGCGGACGTGCTGGCCGGCGAGCCCGCCTTCGCCGGTCTGGACCTCACCGCACTCACCGACCCGGCCCGGTACACCGGCGCAGCCGGTCCGCTCACCGACCGTGCTCTGGAGCGCCGATGACCACGACTCCCGCCCGCCTTCCGCACCACCGCGCCGAGGGGCCGGCCTCGGCTCCCCCGCTCCTGCTCGGCCCGTCGCTCGGCACGTCCACCGCTCTGTGGGACGGGGTCGCGCCGGAACTCTCCGCGTCCCACCGCGTCGTGCGGTGGGACCTGCCCGGACACGGCGGGTCGCCCGCCGGGCTGATCGGACCGGGGGCCGACGTCGCGGATCTGGCCGGACTGGTCCTCGCCCTGGCCGACTCGCTTTCCCTGGACCGGTTCTCGTACGCGGGGGTCTCGCTCGGCGGCGCCGTGGGGCTCTGGCTCGCCGTACACCGTCCTGAGCGGATCGACCGGCTGGCCGTGGTCTGCTCCTCCGCCCGCTTCGGCGACCCCGGCGCCTGGCGCGAGCGGGCCGCCCGTGTGCGTGCCGAGGGCATCGGCCCGGTCGCGGAGGGCGCCGCGGCCCGCTGGTTCACCCCCGGGTTCACCGCACCCGGGCTGCTCGACGACCTCCTGGGCACCGACCCCGCGGCGTACGCCGCGTGCTGCGACGCGCTCGCCTCGTACGATCTGCGCTCCCGGCTCTCCCAGGTGCGGGCGCCGACGCTGGTGATCGCGGGCCGCGAGGACCCCGCGACCCCGCCCGCGCACGCCCGGGAGATCGCAGACGCGGTGGCGGGCGCGACGCTCGTCGAGCTGCCGCACGCCTCGCACCTGGCACCGGCCGAGCGCCCCCAGGCCGTACGGGAGTCCATGCGCGCCCACTTCGCTCCCGCGGAGCGCGGGAGCGGAACGGAAGTGCGGCGCGAGGTGCTCGGCGATGCGCATGTCGACCGGGCGCAGGCCGCCACGACGCCGTTCACCGCCCGGTTCCAGGACTTCATCACCCGCTACGCCTGGGGCGAGATCTGGACCGACCCGACGCTGTCCCGGCGCGAGCGCAGCCTGATCACCCTCACCGCCCTCGTCGCGCACGGGCACCACGACGAGCTGGCGATGCACGTCCGCGCGGCGGTACGCAACGGGCTCGGCCCGGAGGAGATCGGTGCCGCCCTCCTGCAGACCGCGGTCTACTGCGGGGTCCCCGCGGCGAATGCGGCGTTCGCCGTCGCCGAGCGGGTGCTGGAGGACATGGCGGGCCCGGACGACGTCCGGGCGTGACGCGGCACGGCAGAACGCCCCGCCCCGCACCGGGTGTGCGCGGGCGGGGCGTTCAGGGCCTGGTCAGCCGAAGCCGCGGGCGTCCTGCTTGAGTGCGGTGTCCACGGTCAGGGCGGTCGCCACGACGAGGCTCAGCAGCGGTTCGGGCAGCTGGTAGTGGATCTGCAGCACGTAGTTGTCCGCCGTGGTGAACATCGTCTTGGCGAGGCCTTCCCAGGTCTTGGTGATCCGGGCGATCTCGGCGTCGTTGTGGTCGACGATGGCGAAGTTCCAGGCGCGCCAGTTCTCCGCCTTGATGGCGCCGACCTTCTGGCCGTTGACCATCATGGCGAAGTTGATCTTCCCGATGGCGTTCTGCTGGACGATCTCACCGACGGGCTGTCCGTCCGGACGCTGCACGACGACCCGGGACTTGATGAACTTCGCCGGCCGGGTCAGGAGCAGCTGCGGCTGACCGTAGGCGTCGCGGATCTCCAGCCGGTGCGTCAGGTACTGGTCGATGCTGGAGACGAACCTGAGCACCTTGCGGAAGGCGCTCTGTCCGACCTGGACGACGGAACCGACGGTGTTGCCCTGCTGGTCGAAGACGCGGTACTCGTTCGTGACCTCGATCAGCTTGGCCTTCTGGTTCACGACCAGGACCTGCTGGTTGAACAGCGACCCGGCGCCGGGAGCACCCTGCTGGGGGGCCACCTGCTGCTGAGGTACCTGCTGCTGGGGAACCTGCTGCTGCGGGGCCATCTGCTGCTGGGGGGCCGCCTGCTGCTGCGGCACCGCGGCCTGAGGCTGCACGGCGGCCTGACCGGCGGCGGGAGCCTGGCCGGCGGCGGGAGCCTGGGCCGGATGGGTGTGCTCGGTCCACTGCGAGCCGTCCCAGTAGCGCAGCAGTTGGGGCGCGCCATGGGGATCCGGATGCCAACCCGCAGGTATGTTCGATTGCGTCGTCACCGGGGCACACTATCCTGCCAAGCTGTGGGCCACACTCATTGAAATTTCACGCACCCGTACGATGGCGGCGATGACCAGGCGGACTGAGCGGACGGACCGGCGACGGGGCGGAGTCACCCCGTCCGTCGTGCTGGGCTGGGTGCTCGTCCTCGTGGCCGTGTTCTTCTGCTGCTCGCCGTCCGTGACGGCCGCTCCCCGCGCCGACGTACCTGCCGCGTCCGCCGTCCGGGCCTTCACCCCGGTGCCCGCCGCATCCCTGTCGGTCGTCACGGCCGACGCCCCGGGCGAGCGCGGACTCGGCAGCTCCTGCCACGGCGTGACGGACCACTCGACGGCCGTCGTGCTCCCGGGCCCGGGCGCACCCGCCGCCCTCCCCTGCACCTCGGCCCTGCCCCCGGCCGGCCCCCTCACCGGCGCCGCGGCCATCCGGGGGCCCTCCAACGACGGTGCGGGCGCCGTCGATCATCTCCGTCTGCAGGTCCAACGGATCTAGGAGGCCGGGCTCCCTCCCCGCCGCCGCGTACGGCGCCGAGGGGACTGCCCTGCCTCGTTCCCCCGCATCGCGCGCGTCCCGCGCCTGCGTTCCGTTCCCCGTGAACCCGATGAACCCGAGGACCCGAGATGGCTTCCGCCAAGAACCAGAACAGCCCTGCCTCCGCCCGCCGCGCCAAGCTCGAGGAGGCCCGCCGCAAGGAACGGGCCCGCGAGCGCCGCAGCCGCATCATCACCATCAGCGCCGCCGTCGCCGTGGTCGCCGCACTCGTGGCGGGTGGCGGGTACCTGATGTCCGCCGCCGACGAGCAGGACAAGGCCGAGGAGAAGGCCAAGACCTCCCCCGTCACGGGTGAGCGGTCCTGGGACAAGCTGGAGCAGAACCACGTCGAGAAGCCCGTCGACTACCCGATGAACCCGCCGGTCGGCGGTGACCACAATCCGGTCTGGATGAACTGCGACGCCGACGTCTACACCGAGGCGATACCGAAGGAGAACGCGGTCCACTCCCTGGAGCACGGCGCCGTCTGGGTCACGTACAACGAGAAGGCCGAGGGCGCCGACGTCGAGGCGCTCGCCGAGCGCGTGTCCAAGACCCCGTACTCCCTGATGAGCCCGGTGGCCGATCAGAAGGATCCGCTGGTTCTCAGCGCCTGGGGCAAGCAGGTCACGGTGAAGAGCGCCACCGACGCACGCGTCGGGCAGTTCTTCACCAAGTACGTCCAGGGTGCGCAGACCCCGGAGCCGGGTGCCGCCTGCAGCGGCGGGATCGCGAAGTGACCTCACCCGTGCGCGCCCCCCGATCGCTGGTCGCGGCGGGCGCCGTGGTGTTCCTGGTGGCCGTGGGTCTGGTGCTGCTGATGGTCGTACGGCCGTCCTCGGCGTCCCCGTCGGGGCAGGCCTCGTCGGGTTCCGGGGCGTCCGCCCCCGCGGAGGACTCGGCCGATGTGGGGTTCGCCCGGGACATGTCGATCCACCATCAGCAGGCGGTGGAGATGGCGTTCATCGTCCGGGACCGCACGGACGACGAGGACGTACGGCGGCTCGCGTACGACATCATCAACACGCAGGCCAACCAGCGCGGCATGATGCTCGGCTGGCTGGAGACGTGGGGCCGGCCCAAGAGCTCGGACCGGCCGCCGATGGCGTGGATGGGGCACACCGCCGCACCCGCGGCCGACGGCGCCCTGATGCCCGGCATGGCCACCGACACCGCGCTCGACCGGCTGCGCGCGGCCGAAGGCAGGGACGCCGAGGTGCAGTTCCTCCGGCTGATGACCGTCCACCACCGCGCGGGCGCCGAGATGGCGCAGGCCGCGGCGGACGCGGCGGGCACGGAGGAGATCAGGAACCTGGCGGCGGGTATGGCCCGCGCCCAGGAGTCGGAGATCGCGCTCATGGCGGACATGCTGAAGGCCCGGGGCGCACAGCCCTGAGGCCGCGGGCAGCGGAGGCCGGGGCCCGGTGGCGCACCACCGCCAGGGCCCCGGCCGTCGCACGGCCGGGGCGCGAATTCACCTCCCGCCCATGCCCCGCTCATCAACCCGACACCGGAGCACCGCCCCGTCACCCGACACTTCCTGACGAGTCATGGACATGTCCCTCTCACGACAGGAAGCATCCGTGCGTATGCACCGCTCCTCGCGTCTGACCGTCACCGCCCTCCTGGGTACGGCACTGATCACCCTCGCCCCGCTGTCCCCCGCACAGGCACGGTCCCTGCCGGCCGTCGGGGCGACGTCGGAGACGACGGCGCTGTACGACGACGCGGCGGGCGGCAACGCCAACGCCGACGACCCGGCGATCTGGCGCAACCCGGCCGACCCGGGGCGCAGCCTGGTCGTCGCCACCGCCAAGGAGGGCGGGCTCCGGGTCTACGGACTCGACGCCGCCCTGGTCCAGTCGATTCCGGCGCCGTCGCCCGCGACCGAGGACGACGCACCGGGCCGGTTCAACAACGTCGACCTCGTCACGGGACTGCGCACCCCGGCCGGCCGTGCCGACGTGGCCGTGGTGAGCGACCGGGGCAACGACCGCCTCCGCATCTACCGCATCGACCCCTCGCGCCCCGGCAAGCCGCTGACCGACATCACGGACCCGGCCGCCGCCCCGGTCTTCTCGGCGGACCAGGCCGAGATCAACGACCAGCGCACCACGTACGGTCTGGCCGCCTGGCAGGACCGCGGCACGGGCCGTTCGTACGCCGTCGTCAGCCGGCGCAACGCCACCGAGCTGGCGCTGCTGGAGCTGCGGCCGACGGCCGCGGGCACGGTCGGCTACCGCACGGTGCGCACCCTCACCCTCCCTTCGTCCTTCCGGCTCCCCGACGGCACGTCGTGGACCCCGTGCGGTGAGCCGGGCGAGCTGCCGCAGGTGGAGGGCATGGTCGTCGACCCGGCGAACGGTGTGCTCTACGCCGGCCAGGAGGACGTCGGCATCTGGCGCGTCCCGGCCGGTCTCGACGGGCGCCCGGTCCTGGTCGACAAGGTCCGCGAGTACGGCGTCCCCGGGACCTACGACCCCGGGACCGAGGAGTGCGCGCCCGGCACCGACCCCGGTTTCGGCGGCAAGCGACTGGCCGCGGACGTGGAGGGTCTGACCCTCTTCAGGGAGGCGGACGGCGACGGCTACCTCATGGCGTCGAGCCAGGGCGACAACACCTTCGCCCTGTACGACCGCGAGGTGTCCGAGCACAACGAGTACGAGGGCGGGTTCCGCATCACCTCCGTGTCGGCCGACCTCGACGGCAGTGAGGAGTGCGACGGTGCCGCCGTGCTGAACGAGCCGCTGGGCGCCCGCTACCCGCGCGGCCTGCTGGTGGTCCAGGACGGGCACGAGACATCCGGGTCGGGCGGCGAGGAAGGCCGGGAGACCACCGGATTCAAGTTCGTCGACCTCGGTGCGGTGACCGACGCGGCGGACATGTAGGACCGCCGGGCATCACGGGAGGGACGCGGCGGCGGGAGCCGTCGCGTCCCTCGTCGCCGCCCCGCGCGGCCCGCCGGGAGCGGCCTCATGTCTCCCCCCGCTTCGCCGCCTGGATCTGCTCGTACACATGGGTGCGCAGCTCCGCGAAGCGCGGCAGGACACGGGTGGTCAACTGGTCCCGCTCCTCGGGCAGATCGATCTTCACCTGCTCCCGCACCACGGTCGGCGCCCCGGACAGGACCAGCACCCGCTGCCCCAGGTACACCGCCTCGTCGATGTCGTGCGTGACGAAGAGGACGGTGATCCCGAGCTCCTGCCAGAGCCCCCGCACCAGGTCCTCCAGATCGGCGCGGGTCTGGGCGTCCACGGCGGCGAACGGCTCGTCCATCAGCAGGACTTCCGGCTCGTAGGCGATGGCCCGCGCGATCGCCACGCGCTGCTGCATACCGCCGGAGAGCTGCCAGGGATAGGCGCCGCCCGCGTCCGCGAGACCGACCGCGGCGAGGGAGCGCTCGACGAGCTGGTGCCGCCGCGCCCTGTCCAGTGATCTCTTCTGCCGCAGGGGAAGGCCGACGTTGTCCCGTACCCGCATCCACGGGAACAGGCTGCGCCCGTACTCCTGGAAGACCACGGCCATTCCGGGCGGCGGCCCTGTGACGCGGGTGCCGTTCAGGTGGATCTCGCCGGACGTGGGCGTGAGCAGTCCGCCGACGCACTTGAGCAGGGTCGTCTTGCCGCAGCCGGACGGGCCGACCAGGCAGGCCAGTTCGCCCGGTGCGAGGGTGAAGGTCAGATCGCGTACGGCTTCCACGCGGCGGCCCTGGCCCTCGTAGACCTTGTGCAGGCCCCGTACATCGAGCATGTGCTGCGGTCCCTTCACGACGGGGTCCTTCACGGGGTCCTTCAGTTCGTTCACGGGCTCGGTCACCGGTTCGTTCACGGCTGCCTCCGGGACGCGCGCAGACCGTGGTACCAGGCGAGGGCGCGGCGTTCGACGAGTTGGAAGAGCACGGAGAGCAGGAAGCCGAGGAGGCCGAGCAGGAGGATGCCGCTCCACATCTCGGGGATGGCGAAGCTGCGCTGGAACTGCACGACGGCGAAGCCGAGGCCGTTGCTGGCCGCGAACATCTCGCTGATCACCATCAGGATGATCCCGATCGAGAGTGCCTGCCGAAGTCCCGTGAAGATCTGGGGACTTGCGGAGCGCAGCAGCAGATGGCGGAGGCGGATGCCGCCCCGCAGGCCGTACGCACGTGCGGTCTCGCTCAGGACGGGATCGACAGCCCGCACACCCTCGACCGTGTTGAGCAGGACGGGCCAGACACAGCCGCTCGCGATGACGAAGATCTTCATCGTGTCCCCGATCCCGGCGAACAGCATGATGACGGGGACGAGGACCGGTGGGGGCACGGCCCGGAGGAATTCGAGCACGGGCTCGGTCGCGGCCCGCACCCGCCTGTAGGAGCCGATGACGATCCCGGCGGTCACTCCCAGGACGGCCGCGACGGAGAATCCGGCGAGCAGGCGCAGGATGCTGGGCAGGACGTCGGCGGTGATCCGGTCCCCCGTCCAGACGTCTCCGAATGCGGTGAGGATGGTGCGCAGGGGCGGCGAGTAGACCTGGGTGCTCGCGTCGGAGGCCACCCACCAGACGGCAAGCAGAACGGCCGGCAGCCCGAGGGCGAACAGCACCTGGGCGAGGGCGCGCCTCATACGGCCGCCTCGCCGCGGACGGACTGGTGCCAGGCGAGGGCCCGGCGCTCCACGGCGCGCGCGCCGACGTTGACGATCAGGCCGAGCAGACCGGTGACGACCACCAGGGCGTACATCTCGGGGACGGCCTGCGAGGTCTGCGCGACGGCGATCCGTGCGCCCAGCCCCGGGGATCCGATGACGAGTTCGGCGGTGACGGCGAGGATCAGCGCGACGGAGGCGGCGAGCCTGATGCCGGTCATGACGTACGGCAGGGCGGTGGGCCACACGACATGGCGGATGCGTGCCCGGGCGGAGAGGCCGTAGCTGCGGGCCGTCTCGTCGGCGACCGGGTCGACGTCCTGGGCCCCGTACAGCACCTGGACGAGGATCTGCCAGAAGGCGGCGTAGACGACCAGGAGCAGCGTGGAGCGCAGGTCGGTGCCGTAGAGCAGGACGGCGAGGGGGATCAGGGCCACCGAGGGTATGGGGCGAAGGAACTCGACCGTGGACGCGGTGGCGCGGCGCAGGTACGGGACGCCGCTGATGACGGTTCCGGCGGCGACGCCCAGCACCGTGGCGATCAGCAGGCCGACGGACCAGCCGGTGAGGGTGTCGCCGAGCGCCGTCCAGAACGCGGGGTCGGCCAGTTCGTCCGCGAGCGCGACGGCGATGCGGCTGGTGGGCGGCAGGTAGTCGGGCGACACCAGGCCGGTGCGCGGGACGACTTCGAGGAGGGCGAGGAAGCCGGCCATTCCGGCGAGGCCGAGTGCGGCGTCGACCGGCCCCTGCCGGACTCCTCGGCCGCGTGCCGTGGGAGTTTTCGTCGGGGTGTCGGTCGTCATGGCAGGAGTGCGTCCAGGTCCGGGGTGCCGGAGAGGAGACCGTCGCGCTCGCCGAGCCGGCCGAGGGTGCCGAGGGATGCCCGGTTCGGTTCGGCCGGCCACTCGGGCAGGGTCATCGCCTGGAGCGTCGACTCGGGGATCTTGGTGTAGGTGGTGAGGACCTTGCGGACCTCGTCGGGGTGGCTGTCGGCGTAGGCCAGGGACTCCCGGGTCGCTTCCTGGAACTTCTTCACCAGCTCCGGGTTCTTCTGGGCGTACTGCTGCGAGGTGAAGTAGAGGGCGACCGTCAGGTCCGGCGCCAGGTCGACGAAGTTGGACGCGATGACACGGCCGCCCTTGCCCTTGACGGTGGCGAGCGCGGGTTCGACGACCCAGGCGGCGTCGACCTGTCCGCCGTCGAGCGCGGCCGGCATCCGGTCGAAGGGCAGCTCCACGAATGCGACCTTCGAGGGGTCTCCGCCGGCCTTGCGGACCGACTCGCGCACGGAGGTGTCACCGATGTTCTTGAGGGTGTTGACGGCGACCTTCCTGCCCTCGAGATCCTTGGCGGTCTTCAGCGGGCTGTTGCCCTTCACCACGATGCCCGCGAAGTCCCCGCCGTCCTTGCCGGTCGAGGCGACACCGTTGGCGACGGCCTTGACGGGGACGTTCTTGTCGGCGGCGATCATCAGGGAGGTGACGTTGGAGAAGCCGAACTGGAACTGGCCGCTGACCACACCGGGCACGATCGCCGCGCCTCCCTGGGCGCCCACGAGCGTCAGATCGATGCCCCGCTTGCTGTAGAAGCCCTTCTCCTTGCCCAGGTAGACGGGTGCGACATCGACGATCGGGATGACTCCGACCTTGACGGCGGCCTTCCCGCCCTTCGACGGGGTGGACGGGTCCGACGATCCACAGGCCGCTGTCGTGGAGACGAGGAGCGCGGCGGTGAACCCGACAAGCAGACGACGCATGGTGCCCCCGGAGTGGTGGTGGCGCTCGACATGGCGTGCGGGGAACGCACAGTGGTTCCCGGTGGGAACATAGGGCTGCCCGCCGAGAGGGGTCAACCACCGTGCACGGACCCTTCTGCCTTGGCACAGCTGCTTTCTGAGAAGGCATCAGGTCCATTGACGCCTCGGTGGCCGCCCCCTAGCGTGCACCTGGCGCACAGTCGTGCGCGCTCTCGCGACAGAGGGGCGACCGATGGACGGGCAGGCACGTGAGCCGTACTTCGTGCAGTCCTTCGAGCGCGGCCTCGCCGTCATCCGCGCCTTCGACGCGGACCGTCCGGAGCTCACCCTGAGCGAGGTGGCGCGGGTCTGCGACATCACGCGGGCCACGGCCCGCCGGTTCCTGCTGACACTCGTCGACCTCGGCTACATGCACACCGACGGACGGCTCTTCCGGCTCACCCCCCGCGTCCTCGAACTGGGCTACGCCTACATCTCCAGCTACTCCTTGCCCCATGTGGCCGAGCCCCATCTGGAGAGGCTCGTCTCGGAGGTCCGCGAGTCGTCGTCGCTGTGCGTGCTGGACGGGGACGACATCGTCTACCTGGTACGGGTGCCGACCACCCGGATCATGACGGCGTCCATCACGGTGGGCACCCGGTTCCCCGCCCTGGTGACGTCGGTCGGCCGGGTACTCGTCGCGCACCTGCCGGAGAGCGAGATCGGGCCCCGGGTGCGGCGTGCGCAGATCGAACCCTTCACGGACCGGACGGTCGTGGGGCCCGACCTGCTGCTCCACGAGCTGCGCCGTGTCCGCAGGCAGGGCCACGCCATCGTCGACCAGGAGCTGGAGGAGGGGCTGCGTTCGGTGGCGGCTCCCGTCAGGGACCGGGAGGGGACAGTGGTCGCGGCGGTGAACATCCCCGTGCACGCGAGCCGGAACTCGGTCGATTCGATCCGGCGCGACCTGCTGCCGCCGCTCCTGGCCACGGCCGCCCGGATCGAGGCGGACCTCAGGGTCGTACCGCAGGGTGCCGCGCGCACCCGCTGACCGCGGCCCGCCGGACGAACTCTCCTGAGGTCCGTACGCACGTACGCGATCGCATAGGCTCGTCGACGATATGAAGAGCTACCTCACACCGCTGGGGTCCAAGGCGGACAAGGACACGGTGCGACGCCACAACCTGAGCCTCGTGCTGCGCGCGGTACGGGACGAGGGTGAGGCCGGCGAGGCGACCCGGGCCGGGGTGTCCGCCCGGGTGGGGCTCACCAGGGCCGCGGTGTCCTCCCTCGTCGAGCAGCTGCTGGACAGCGGTTTCGTCACCGAGTCCGGCAAGACGTTCAGCGGGCAGGCGGGGCGCCCAGGCACCGCCCTGAAGGTGGCCCGCACCGGTCCCGCGGGCCTCGGCGTGGAGATCAACATCGACTATGTGTCGGTGTGCGTCGTGGACCTGGCGGGGACGGGACGTGTCCGGCAGACCGAGCACCTGGACAACCGCGGCGCCCCGCCCGGCGAGGTGCTGGCGAGGGCCGCCGCGATCGCCGCGCGCACCCTGGACTCGGCGCGGGAGCAGGATCTGTACCCGGTCGGGGCGACGCTCGCACTGCCGGGACTCGTCTCGGGCGGTTCGGTCCGCCAGGCGCCCAACCTGGGCTGGAACCGGGTCGCGGCGGAGGACCTGTTCGCCGAGGCCCTGAGCGGACTGCGCCCCGGAGCGCCCGAGCTGCCGGTGCGCTCGGAGAACGAGGCGAACCTGGCGGCGCTGGCGGAGCTGTGGTTCGGCGGGCTCGGTACGGTCCGCACCTTTCTGTATCTGACGGGCGAGATCGGTGTCGGCGGCGCCCTCGTGCTCGACGGCGAACTGCTGCGCGGTGCGCACGGGTTCGCCGGGGAGATCGGGCACGTGGTCCTGGACCCTGCCGGTCCGGAGTGCCGGTGCGGCTCGCGCGGCTGCCTCGAGCAGTACGCCGGGCAGACGGCGCTGCTCCGCTCGGCAGGGATCGAGGAGGCCGGCGGCGGGGCCGCCGGGGTGATGGAGCTGGAGCGCCGCGCACAGGCCGGCGAGGCCCGGGCGCTCGCCGCCATCGCCGAGGCGGGCCTGATGCTGGGGCGCGTCCTGTCCGGCGCGGTGAATCTCTTCGACCCGGACGCGGTGGTGCTCGGCGGGATCTACCGGAGCCTGATGCCGTGGCTCTCGCCGCCGGCCGACGACGAGCTCACGGGCCGCGTGGTGTCGGGCCTGTGGTCGCGGGGCAGCGGCCGGCTGCGCGCGTCGTCCGTCGCGGGTGACGCGGCGCGGGGCGCGGCGGCACTGGTGGTGCAGGACGTGCTGGCGGATCCGGTGGCGTACGCACGGCCCGCCCCGCCGCAGGCCTGACCACCGGCTGTACGGGGACGGGGCGGGCCCGCCCCCGTACGGCTGGGCCCGCCCCGTACGGGGCCGAGGCAGCCCCCGTGCACGGCCGTCGTCAGCGCACGCCCAGCAGGTGGTCCAGCGCGAGCTGGTCCAGAGCCTCGAACGCCATGCCGCGCTCGGCCGCGGCGGTGACGTCGAACTCCTCGTACGCCGAGCGGTCCGCGAGCAGCCCCGCGACGCCGTCGGCCGCGGTGGGCAGGGCCAGCTCGTCCAGGCGGGAGGCGGTCAGGGCCTCCTGCACGGCCGGGTCGGCGCGGAAGGCCGCGGCGCGCTCCTTGAGGATCAGGTAGTTGCGCATGCAGCCCGCGGCGGAGGCCCAGACACCGTCGTAGCCCTCGGTGCGCGGCGGCTTGAAGTCGAAGTGGCGCGGACCCTCGTAGCCGCTCTCCAGCAGGTCGACGAGCCAGAACGCCTGACGCAGGTCGCCCGCGCCGAAGCGCAGGTCCTGGTCGTACTTGATGCCGGACTGGCCGTTGAGGTCGATGTGGAAGAGCTTGCCCGCCCACATCGCCTGGGCGATGCCGTGCGGGAAGTTGAGGCCCGCCATCTGCTCGTGGCCGGTCTCCGGGTTGACGCCGACCAGCTCCGGGCGCTCCAGGCGCTCGATGAAGGCCAGCGCGTGCCCGATGGTCGGCAGGAGGATGTCGCCGCGGGGCTCGTTCGGCTTCGGCTCGATCGCAAAGCGGAGGTCGTAGCCCTGCTCGGTGACGTAGTCGCCCAGCAGGTCGAAGGCCTCCTTCATGCGGTCCAGCGCCACGCGGACGTCCTTGGCGGCGCCGGACTCGGCGCCCTCACGGCCGCCCCAGGCCACATAGGTGGTGGCGCCCAGCTCGACGGCCAGGTCGATGTTGCGGATGACCTTGCGCAGCGCGTAACGGCGCACGTCGCGGTCGTTCGCGGTGAACGCGCCGTCCTTGAACACGGGGTGCTTGAAGAGGTCGGTGGTGGCCATCGGCACGATGAGTCCGGTGGCGTCCAGAGCCTGGCGGAACCTCTTGACGTGGCCCTCGCGCTCCGTGTCCGTGGAGCCGAACGGGATGAGGTCGTCGTCGTGGAACGTCACACCGTAGGCGCCGAGCTCCGCCAGTCGCTGGACGGTTTCGACCGGGTCGAGCGCGGCCCGGGTGGCGTCACCGAACGGGTCGCGGCCCTGCCAGCCCACGGTCCACAGGCCGAAGCTGAACTTGTCCGCAGGGGTGGGCGTGAAGCGTTCCGTCATCGTCTGTCCGCCTTCGCATGCGTCGGGTCCGGCACCGGCCGTCCGGCCGGATCAATTTGTTCAGTCGCATGACTAATCATGCACGGGGCACCCCGCCGACGTAACCCCTCGGACGACGAAACGGGGGCCGCCTCTGTTCCCGGCGCCATCGATCACGTAATTTGTTTGTCGCACAACCAAAATCTGCGCGACCCCTTGCGTACGACCGGAATCCCTGCACGAGAAGAGGTAGCCCATGCCGCCGCGTACCGTCGTCATCGGCGTGGACAGCTCCACCCAGTCCACCAAGGCCGCCGTCACCGACGCCGAGACGGGCGAGCTGCTCGCCGTCGGCCGCGCCCCGCACGTGGTCACCGGCGAGGGCGGGGCACGCGAGAGCGACCCCGAGGTCTGGTGGCGTGCCCTGTGCGACGCCGTCGCCGCCGGGCTCAAGGAGTCCGGGCTCTCCGCGTCCGCCGTCACCGGTATCGCCGTGGCCGGCCAGCAGCACGGTCTGGTCGTCCTCGACGAGACCGGCCGCCCGCTCCGCCCGGCCCTGCTGTGGAACGACACCCGCTCCGCCCCGCAGGCCGCCGCCCTCACCGCCGCGCTCGGCGGACCCGAGGCCTGGACCGCCCGCACCGGCTCCGTACCGGTCGCGGCGATGACCGCGTCGAAGTGGCAGTGGCTGCGCGAGAACGATCCGGCGAACGCCGCCGCGGCCTCCGCCGTACGACTGCCGCACGACTTCCTGACCGAGCGGCTCGCGGGCACGGCCGCGACGGACCCGGGCGACGCCTCGGGCACCTGCTGGTACTCGACCGCCACCGGCGCGTACGACCCCGAGCTGTTGGACCTGCTCGGCCTGGACGCCTCGCTGCTGCCCCCGGTCGCCGCCACCGGCGCGACCCGGATCGGCTCGCTGACGGCTGCCGCGGCCGAGTCCCTCGGCCTGCCGGCCGGGATCGCCGTCGCAGCCGGAACCGGTGACAACATGGCCGCCGCCGTAGGCCTCGGCCTCGGCGGCGCCGGCCTCCTGGACCACCCCGTCCTCAGCCTCGGCACCTCCGGCACGGTCTTCGCCGCGTCCAGGGCCAGGCCCGCGTCCACGGCCCTCTCCGGGTTCGCCGCGGCGGACGGCACGTACCTCCCGCTGGCCTGCACGCTCAACTGCACCCTCGCCGTCGACAAGGTCGCCACCCTGCTCGGCCTGCACCGCGACGACGCGACGCCGGGCGGCGCGACCGTGCTCCTCCCCTATCTGGACGGCGAACGCACCCCGGATCTGCCCACCGCGTCCGGTCTCCTCACCGGCCTCCGGCACGACACCACCCCGCAGCAACTGCTGGGCGCCGCCTACGAGGGCGCGGCCTTCACCGTGCTGCGCGCGCTCGACGAACTGCTGCGGTCGTGCGGTCTGGACCCGGCCGACCCCGATGTCGCCGGCCGGCCGCTGCGTCTCATCGGCGGCGGCGCCCAGGGCCGTACCTGGGTGGAGACCGTGCGCCGCCTCTCCGGGCGGCCTCTGATCGTGCCCGGCAGCGGCGAACTGGTCGCACTCGGCGCGGCGGCTCTCGCCGCGTCGGCAGCCGGCGGCGGGGACCCCGTCGCGGTGGCGAGCCACTGGAACGAAAAGGCCGAGGACACTCAACTCCCGCCCGTGGAACGCGACACGGAGACGTGGGAGCGCGTCGGCTCGGTGCTGGGACGGGCGTCCGGGCCGCTGCTCGGCGGCTGAGCCCGTGAGGTGAACAGGCGTCCCGCCGACTGCTTTTGGGGATGACTGCGGATCTTCAATAGGATCCGGCGATGATCACAAGAAAACGGCTGACGGCCGGGGTGTGCGTGCTGCTCGCCACCCTGGCCGCCGGGCTCGGCACCGCGCTCCCGGCCGCCGCCGACGAACCCTCCTCCCCCGCATCGCCCAAGGTCGAACTGGTCCTTGACGTCAGCGGTTCCATGCGTGCCCGCGACATTGACGGCCAGTCCCGGATATCCGCCGCCAAGCAGGCGTTCAACGACGTGCTCGACGCGGTCCCCGAGGAGGTCCAGCTCGGCATCCGGACGCTCGGCGCCGACTACCCGGGCGACGACCGGAAGACCGGCTGCAAGGACACCAAGCAGCTCTACCCGGTCGGGCCCCTGGACCGCACCGAGGCCAAGGCCGCGGTCGCCACACTGGCGCCGACCGGCTGGACCCCGATCGGCCCCGCCCTCCTCGGCGCGGCCGACGACCTCGAAGGCGGCGACTCCACCCGGCGGATCGTCCTGATCACCGACGGCGAGGACACCTGCGGCCCGCTCGACCCGTGCGAGGTCGCGCGCGACATCGCGGCCCGTGGAATCCACCTGGTCATCGACACGCTGGGCCTGGTGCCCAACGCCAAGATCAGGCAGCAGCTGACCTGCATCGCCGAGGCCACCGGCGGAACCTACACAGCCGTCCAGCACACCGAAGAACTCTCCGGCCGCGTCAAACAGCTGGTGGACCGGGCCGCCGAGCCCGTCGTCACCCCGGTGGCGACCGAGGGCGCGGGCAGCTGCTCCGCGGCCCCTCAGCTGAAGGCCGGTCTGTACACCGACCGCCAGGAGTTCGGCAAGCACCGCTGGTACCGGGTGGATGTGCTGCCCGGTGAGGAGCTGCGTGCCTCGGTGAGCGTGGCCGCGGACCGTGCCGTCAACAACGACTACGGCGTGCTGCTGCGGGCGGTGACCGTGCACGGGCGCGAGATCGTCCGGGGCGCGGAGTCCGGCACTGGGCGTACGGATGTGATCTCTTCCGGCCTGCGCTACCCGAAGGCCGAACAGGACGGCACGGACAGCGACATGAAGCCCGCCGCCGAGACCGTCTGCCTCCAGCTCAGTAACTCCTTCTCGGCCCCCGCGTCCGTGAAGACCACCCCCGGCATGCCCGTCGAGCTGACCATCGACCTGGTGGCCGCGCCCGACGACGCCGCCGACGCCGCCGCGTTCGGACTCGGCCGTGGCTGGTGGCTGCTGGGCGTCCTGGTCCTGACCGGGCTGGTCGCCGGCCTGCTGACCGGCTGGATCTCACGCTGGCGCGTCGCCGTATGGAGGACCAACTGATGCGTACCACCCGCAGGAACACCGTGATGCGCGCCTGCACGGTCGCGCTGCTCGCCGGAGTCACCCTGTTCACCTCGGCGGGCGGTGCTGTCGCCGACGACCCGTCGGCGAGCGCGAGCCCCGCCGAGGACGGCAGGGCCGGACCTACCGAGGCGGGCACCACGTTCCGTACCGCCACCGCGATCCAGCAGGACATGACCGCCACCGCGGACGCCTCCACGGGCGACTACCTGTACTGGGTGTTCCCCGCCGACACCGGTCAACGCCCCACCGTCCGGGCGAAGGTCACCTTGCCCGAGAGCGCGGCCAGGCACGGTGCGTCGACCTGGCAGGTCGATGTGTACGACGGGCTGCGCCGCCGCCAGGCCTGCATGTACGGCCACCAGACCAGGAAGGCGGAGGCGGACGCGGAATCCGTCGAGCTGTCCTGTGTGCTGCGTACGGTGCGGGCCTGGTCCGAGCCGTGGGCGGACGACCCGCTGCCCGGCAGCTACTACGTGCGCCTGACGGTCGTCGGTGCGGCCGAGGAGGACCTGGGCCTGCCGGTCCACGCCGAGACCGAGGTGACCTCCGTCGACAGCGGCGGTGCCCACGACGTGGGCGGCGAACTCGCCGAACCTCTCGTGCCGGGCGCGTCCTCGGTCGAACAGGCCGCCGACACGGGCGACGGCACGGACAAGCCCCGGGTCTCGCTCGGCAGCGAGCCCGAGGACGGCTGGACCTCAGGCTGGTGGACCGACCGCTGGCTGTGGACGGTGGGCGGAGGCGTACTCGCGGCGCTGGCAGCCGTGTTCGGCTACCGCCTGACCCGCGGCGGCGGCCGTCCGTCCCGGGTTCCCCCGGGCGTCTGACACGTTCCGCAACCGGAGGGCTGCCGGCCCGGGCTCCAGGACCCGGCCGGCGGCCCTCCGGCGTGTCCGGGCATCACCTGGCGCAGTCCGCCGAGGAGATGGGCCCGGAACGCAGCGTCGCGGTACGCCTCGCGTGTGTGCCCGAGAGCGGTGTAGAAGACCCTGGCGCCGCCGTACTCATGGGTCCAGACGAGCGGGTGGTCCGTGCCCATGCCCCCTCCGTCGTACGAGGACTCGTCGGCGGAGGCCAGCACCCGCACGGTGTCGCGCGGGACCGTCCGGAAGTCGTACCACTCGTCGGTGAAGTCCCAGCGGGGCCCGAGGTGCCGGGTCGCCGGGTGGTCCCGGTCCGCCACGAGGACGGTGCCCGGCTGGAGCGCGGGATGGCGTGCGAAGCGGGCGCCGAGGAGCTCGCCGTAGAACGGCCAGCCGTACTCGGTGCAGGCCGCGGCGTGCACGCCCATGAAGCCGCCGCCCGCCGCGCAGTGGGCCCGCAGCCCCTCGCGGCCCCCGGGGGTGAGGACGTCGCCGCTGGTGGAGAGGAACACCACGGCCCCGTACGCCGCGAGGCCGTTCTCGAACACCTCCGGGCTCTCCGTCGCGTCGACGGCGAACCCGTGCTCCGCACCCAGCTCCCGGAACGCGGCGATGCCGTCGGGGATCGATGCGTGCCGGTAGTCGGTGGTGCGCGTGTACAGCAGGACGCCCGGCGGGCCGGTGGTGGGCATCGACGGCTCCTCGGACGAACGGACACGGCCGGCTCTTCGGCCCCGGTGCGCCATGATGCGAAACGGTCTTGCACGGGGAGACGGACCGGGTTTGGCTGATCGTATGCAGCAACCGCTTTCTCTGCCACGGCAGCTCTCCGCCCTCGACCACCGCTACCGGGGCGAACACCCCATCCGCACCCTGGGCTACCTCCTGCGCCCCGACCGGCGCCGGCTCGCTCTCGGTGTCGCGGCCTTCATCGTCAAGCACAGCCCCATCTGGCTGCTTCCGCTGATCACCGCGAACATCATCGACGTCGTCGTCCAGCACCGCCCGGAGCAAGAGCTGTGGGCGAACGCGGGCGCCCTGCTCTTCGTCCTCGTGCTCAACTACCCGTTGCACCTGCTGTACGTGCGCTGCCTGAACGGGAGTGTGCGGCGCATGGGCACCTCGCTGCGCGACGCGCTCTGCCGCCGGATGCAGCAGCTGTCCATCGGCTACCACTCCAGGACGAGCGCCGGGGTCCTGCAGGCCAAGGTGGTGCGGGACGTGGAGACCATCGAGCAGATGGTCCAGCAGTCCGCCGACATGGGGCTGGCGGGCATCGTCACGCTGACCGGTGGTCTCGTCGTCATCGCCATGCGGGTCCCGTCCTTCCTTCCGGTGTTCCTGGTGGTCGTCCCGCTCGCCGCCCTCCTGGTCATGAAACTGCGGTCCAGGCTGCGCAGTCACAACGAGTCGTTCCGGCAGGAGGTCGAGCAGCTCTCGGCGCGGGTCAGCGAGATGACGAGCCTGATCCCCATCACCCGGGCCCACGGCCTGGAGCACGCGGCGCTGGGCCGTGTCGACGGCTCGCTGCGCCAGGTGCTGCTCGCGGGTCTGCGCCTCGATCTGCTCAACGGCCGCTTCGGCGCGCTCGCCTGGATCCTCCTGAACTCCCTGGGTGTGGCCTGTCTCGCGGGCTCGGCCCTCGTCGCGTACCACGGCTGGCTGCCGATCACCGCGGGCGATGTCGTCATGCTGAGCGCCTTCTTCACCACCCTCACCGGATCGATGTCGACGCTGCTGAGCCTGGCCCCGGTCATCAGCAAGGGCCTGGAGTCCGTGCGTTCGGCCGGCGAGGTGCTCCAGGCACCCGACCTCGAGAACAACGCGGGCAAGGACCTGGTGGGGCGGGTCGAAGGCCGCATCGACTTCGAGCAGGTCGGATTCGCGTACGAGGGTTCGGGCGGCATCGCGGTGGAGGACTTCACCCTGTCCGCCCGCCCCGGTGAGACGGTGGCGCTGGTGGGAGCCTCGGGCGCGGGCAAGTCGACCGTGCTGAACCTCCTCATCGGCTTCATCCGGCCGACATCGGGGCGGATCCTGCTCGACGGCACGGACATGGCGACGCTCGATCTGCGCAGTTACCGGCAGTTCCTGTCCGTGGTCCCGCAGGAGTCGATCCTGTTCGAGGGCACCATCAGGGACAACGTCACCTACGGCATGGGCGATACGGACGAGCGGGCGGTCCGCCGTGCGCTCGCGGACGCCAACGCGCTGGAGTTCGTCGACGCACTGCCCGACGGCATCCACACGGTCGTGGGTGAGCGCGGCGCACGGCTCTCCGGCGGGCAGAAGCAGCGTCTCGCCATTGCCCGGGCCCTGATCCGCGATCCGCGGGTGCTGATTCTGGACGAGGCGACGTCCGCCCTGGACACCCGGTCGGAGGCGCTGGTCCAGGAGGCGCTGGCCCGGCTGGTGCACGGCCGCACGGTGTTCGTGGTGGCGCACCGGCTCTCCACGATCCGGGCGGCGGACCGGATCGTGGCGATGGACCGGGGCCGCATAGCCGAGGTGGGTACGCACGAGGAGCTGGTGGTCGGGGGCGGGGTGTACGCGGGGCTCCAGCCGAAGCGGCCGGCATAGGACCGTCACGTTCGAACACCTGTCAGGCTGGGGGATAACCTCAGCAACTCACGTACTCCACACGGCAGATGACGGGAGTCCCTCATGTCCACGGAAACCGGTGCGGCTGTCGATGCCGAGCCGCGCGGCCATACGCTCGTACCGGGTCCGAAGGGACTGCCCCTCCTGGGGAGTCTGCCGCAGTTCGGGAAGGACCCGCTCGCCTTCTTCGAGCGGCTGCGCGGGTACGGGTCCATGGTGAGCTGGCGCTTCGGCCGCAACAAGTGCGTGTTCATCTCCGACCCCGACTGCATCGGCGAGCTGCTCACCGAGACGGAACGCACCTTCGACCAGCCGCTGCTGGGGATCGCGTTCCGCACGGTGATGGGCAACGGCGTGGTCGTCGCGCGCGGTCCGGACTGGCGGCGCAAGCGATCGCTGGTGCAGCCGTCGGTGCGGCCCAAGCAGGTGAAGTCGTACGCGTCGACGATGACGGGCTGCACGGTGGACCTCGCGGACACCTGGTCCGGGGGCGAACGCATCGACATCAAGAGGGAGATGGCGGCCCTGACCCAGAAGATCGCGGTCCGCACCATCTTCGGGGTGGACACCCCGGCGGACGCGGAGTCGATGGGCCGGGCGATGGACATCGCCCAGCAGGAGATCGGCAAGGAGTTCAGCGGCCTCGGCGCGATCCTGCCCGACTGGGTGCCGACGCCCGGCCGGGCCAGGATCAAGAAGGCCGCCGCGGTGATCGACGCCGAGGTCGGCCGGGTGGTGGCCCGCCACCGCGACGGGGACGGTGAGCGCCCCGACCTGCTGAGCCGGCTGCTCACCGCGGTCGACGAGACCGGCGCGCACCTCACCGACGAGGAGATACGCGACGAGACGGTCACCCTGTACATCGGAGGGCACGAGACGACCAGTTCGACGCTCGTGTGGGCCTGGTACCTGCTGTCCCGCAACCCCGAGGCACGGGCGGCGCTCACCGAGGAGCTGGACCGGGTGCTGGGCGACCGGGAGCCCGGCATCGACGACTACGCGCAACTGACCTACGCCCAGGCGGTGGTGAAGGAGACCCTGCGGCTGTACCCCACGATCTGGCTCGTCACCGGCGTCGCGAAGGAAGGGGCTCGGATCGGCGGCGTTCCGATGCCGGAAGGCACCCGCGTGTGGAGCAGCCAGTGGGCCACGCACCGGGACGAGCGCTGGTTCCCCCGGCCGGAGGTGTTCCGTCCGGAGCGCTGGGACCCGGAGCACGGGGACGAGATCCATGAGTACGCCTGGTATCCGTTCGGCGGCGGCCCCCGGGTCTGCCTCGGTACACGCTTCGCGATGGTCGAGGCGGTTCTGGTCCTCGCCGTCCTGGCGCGCCGTTTCGAACTGGAGGTGGACCCGGGCGTGATCAACCCCATGCCGACACTGACGCTGCAGCCGGACCGGGAGGTCATGGCGACCGTGCGGGCGCGCCGAGCCCCTCAGGGTTGACCTGAAGCTAACTTGAGGTCATAGCGTTCCATGCGTAGGACCCGACTCCGGAGGCACTCGCATGGACATGGAAGTCACGGCGTGGACATCGCTGCACAGCACGATGAACGCGCAACAGGACCGCAGGCCCTTCTCCCGGGCGACGCTGCGCCGCATCGCGGCGTTCGCCCGGCCGCACCGGGGGCGGATCCAGCGCTTCCTGCTCCTCAGTGTGGCCACCGCGCTGCTCGCGGTGGCCACGCCCGTGCTCGCCGGACGCGTCGTCGACGCGATCGTGCAGGGCCGGGACACCGGGACGGTCACGCGGCTCGCCCTGCTCATCGCTCTGATCGCCGTTTCCGAGGCCGGGCTCGGCCTCCTCACCCGGTGGCTGTCCGCCACGCTCGGCGAGGGGCTGATCCTCGATCTGCGTACCGCCGTGTTCGACCATGTGCAGCGGATGCCGGTCGCCTTCTTCACCCGGACCCGGACCGGTGCGCTGGTCAGCCGGCTCAACAACGATGTGATCGGCGCCCAGCGGGCCTTCAGCAGCACCCTCTCCGGTGTGGTCTCCAATTCCGTCACCCTGCTGCTGACCCTGGCCGTGATGCTCACGATCTCCTGGCAGATCACCCTGCTCGCCCTGGTCCTGCTGCCGGTGTTCGTCGTCCCTGCCCGCCGGATGGGTTCCCGGATGGCGGCGCTGCAGCGGGAGGCCGCCGGCCACAACGCCACCATGGGCACGCAGATGACCGAGCGCTTCTCGGCGCCGGGCGCGACCCTCGTCAAGCTCTTCGGCCGCCCCGCGGACGAGTCCACGGCATTCGCCGCCCGCGCGGGCCGGGTCCGCGACATCGGCATCCGTACGGCCATGCTCCAGTCCACGTTCATCACGGCGCTCACCCTGGTGTCAGCCCTGGCCCTCGCGCTGGTCTACGGACTCGGCGGCCACTACGCGCTGCGCGGCAGCCTCGAGCCCGGGGCGGTCGTCGCACTCGCCCTGCTGCTCACCCGCCTCTACGCCCCGCTGACGGCACTGGCCGGTGCCCGCGTCGAGGTGATGAGCGCCCTGGTCAGTTTCGAGCGGGTCTTCGAGATCCTCGACCTGAAGCCGCTCATCGCCGAGAAGCCGGATGCCCGCCGGGTGCCGGACGGGCCGGTGTCCGTGGAGTTCGACGGAGTGTCCTTCGGCTATCCGTCGGCCGACAAGGTCTCCCTCGCCTCGCTGGAGGAGGTCGCCACGCTCGACTCACGGGGCGGTACGCAGGTACTGCACGACGTCTCCTTCACCGCCCGGCCCGGACGGATGGTCGCGCTCGTCGGTTCGTCCGGCGCGGGCAAGTCGACGATCGCGCAGCTGCTGCCGCGGCTGTACGACGCCGATGCGGGCTCCGTACGGCTGAACGGCGTCGACGTGCGCGATCTGACCGCCGACTCCATCCGCGAGACCCTCGGCATGGTCACCCAGGACGGGCACCTCTTCCACGAGTCGGTGCGCGCCAATCTGCTCCTGGCCCGTCCGGAGGCCACGGAGGAGGACATCTGGGACGCACTGCGCCGGTCCCGTCTGGACGGCCTCGTGGCATCCCTGCCCGAGGGCCTGGACACGGTGGTCGGCGAGCGTGGTTACCGGCTCTCCGGCGGCGAGCGGCAACGGCTCACCATCGCCCGGCTGCTGCTGGCCCGTCAGCGGGTCGTCATCCTCGACGAGGCGACCGCGCACCTGGACTCCACCTCGGAGGCGGCCGTCCAGGAGGCCCTGGCCGAAGCCCTGGAGGGCCGCACCGCGCTGGTGATCGCCCACCGGCTCTCCACGGTGCGGGCCGCCGACCTGATCCTGGTCATCGAGGAGGGCCGGGTCGCCGAACGGGGTACGCACGAGGAGCTGCTGGCCATCGGGGGACGGTACGAGGAGCTGTACCGCACCCAGTTCGAGCGCCCGGGCAGCGAGGAGGCGGCCCGGCCCGTGGCCGGCTGACCGGCGTCCGGCCGGAGGCGTTTCAGGTACGGGGGGACGTAGGGTCCGAGTTCACTTCTTGAGGCCGGACATGAGGTCGCGCATGTCGCTGATCATGGCCGCGTGGTGAGGGGACAGGTCAGGGGTGTCCGGCTCCTCACCGCTCTCGTCCCCGCCGGCCATCTCCCCCTGGTCCTCACTCCAGTACTCCGGGGACGCGGAGAGGCTCAGGGAGAGGACCGCACCGCCTTCGAGCACCCACAGGTCGGTGTAACCGTCGTCCGAGGTCCTCAGATACGCCGTTCCGCCGAGGTCCGGAACGCTCTCCAGCTTCGCCTCACGGTCGATCCAGGGACCGGCCGTCCTCAGCCGTGCTTCGAACTCGGCGCCGGGGTCGGTCTTCTTGTGCAGTTCCACGGTTATCCCGACGGTGTACTCGAAGGACCAGCCGCTCGCGGGCTGGTCCTCCCCGGACCGGGACCTCAGCTGGATGAAGCACGTGACCTGGTCGAGTGCCTCATGCTTCGACAGCTCCGACTCGGTCGCGTTCGCGGCTTCCCTCGGTGCGATCGCCGTGCCGGTCGACTTCAGCCGGAGCGAGGGGCAGGGATCGCGGTCCAGCTGGTACCCGTGCAGGTCCGGTGACCGGTCCCCCACCCCGTAGGAGAACAGCGCCGCCGCCCAGAGAGCCGACGCCATGGCCGCCCCGCCGAGTGCCCACAGCCACGGCCTCCGCCGCGGGCTGTCGGACACCCGGTCGAAGTCGCCCATCACCTCAGGGGTTTCGCCCGCACCGAACTCCCCCACCATCTCCGGCTCGGAAATCAACCCGTCCCCCTCGGTCGCGCCCTCTGCTGTCCTCACCATGATCGCAGCAGCGGCCACCGGGGGTCCGGTGGCCGCGCGGCGTCACCGGTCCAGCCACTTCTTCCAGGTGCCGGGGTTCTCCTTGATCCAGCGCTCGGCTGCCTCGCCGGGCGCCAGCCGTTCGGAGGCGATCATTTCGGACACCTTGTTCTGGTCCTTCTCCGACCAGTTGAACTTCTTCAGGAAGGCCGCGGCCTCGCCGCCCCGCTTGGAGAAGTCCGCGTTGAGGTACTTCTGCAACGGGGTCTGCGGGTAGGCGCAGTCGATGTCGGCCGGGTCCTTGGCCCCGCACGCGTCGGTGTACTCGGGGAGCTTCACCTCGACCATCGGCACCTCGTTGAACAGCCACTGCGGCTGGTACCAGTAGCTGAGGAAGGGCTTCTTCTCCTTGGCGAACTGCTGGATCTGGGTGATCTGCGCGGCCTCGGAGCCGGCGAAGACGACCTTGTAGTCCAGGCCGAGGTTCTTCACCAGCGCCTTGTCGTTGGTGACGTAGGACGGCGAACCGTCCATCAGCTGGCCCTTGTCACCGCTCTCCGGGGTGCGCAGTTCGTCGGCGTACTTGTCGAGGTTCTTCCACTCGGTGACGTCGGGGTGCTCGTCCGCCCAGTACTTGGGGACGTACCAGCCGATGTGACCCGTGACGCCGAGGTCGCCCCCGGGGACGATGGTCTTCTTGTCCTGGATGTACAGCTTCTCCTGGTCGGGGTGGCCCCAGTCCTCCAGGATGGCGTCCACACGCCCCTGGCTGAGGGCGTCCCAGGCGGGGACCTCGTCGGTCTGGACGAGGTCGACGCGGTAGCCCAGTTCGTCCTCCAGGAGCTTCTGGGCGACGGCCACGTTGGCCTGGGCGCCGACCCAGGACTGCACGGAGAGCGTGACGGTCTTGATGTCGGCGGGGGCGGCGAACGGGGACGCCTGCTTGGTCATGTCCGCCGCTCCGCAGCCGGTGACGGCCAGCAGGGCTGCGGCCGAGGCGACGGTCGCGGACGTGCGCAGGTGTGCGCGGGTACGGGTGCGAGCCATGTCAGCTCTCCTTCCGGCGGCGTCGGGTGGTGGGCTGGGTGACCCGGTCGAGCATCAGCCCGAGGCAGACGATGGCCGCACCGGCGACGAGGCCGGTGGCCAGGTCGCCCTGGGCGAGGCCGAACACGACGTCGTAGCCGAGTGCTCCGGAACCGACGAGACCGCCGATGATGACCACCGCGAGGACCAGGACGACGCCCTGGTTGACGGCGAGCAGCAGCGCGGGCCTGGCCAGCGGCAGCTGCACCTGGCGCAGTTGCTGTCCGGGGGTGGCGCCGAGCGAGCGGGCGCACTCCATCGCGGCGGGGTCGACGCCCCGCAGCCCCTGCGTGGTGATGCGGACGACGGCGGGCAGGGCGTAGACGACGGCTGCCGCGGCGGCGGGGGCGCGGCCGACGCCGAAGAGGGCGACGACCGGGATGAGGTAGACGAACTGCGGCATGGTCTGGAAGACGTCCAGGACGGGGCGCAGCAGCCGTTCGAGGCGTTGGCTGCGTGCGGCGCCGATCGCGATGGCGAAGCCGAGGACCAGGGTGACCGCGACGGCGGCGAGGACCTGGCTGAGCGTGTCCATCGACGGCCCCCAGACACCGAGGACCCCGATGGCCGCCATGGCCAGCACGGCCGTCAGCGCCGTGCGCCAGGTGCCGATGGTCCAGGCGAGCGCGGCGACGACGAGCAGGACCGACCACCAGGGCATGCCCTGCAGTCCGCTGCGCAGCGGGTTGAGGATCCAGCTGGTGAAGTGGGCGGCCCAGTCGGCGGTGCCGCCGATGACGGGGACACCGGTGTACAGGTGGTCGACCATCCAGTCCTTGGCGGTGTTGACGGGGCCCGCGATGGCCACGATCCCGCTCTCGGGCCAGATACGGCCGCCGGTGAACCGTCCGACGACGGCGACGGCCGCGGCGATCACCGCGGCGAGTCCCCAGCCGCGCAGCCCGCGCAGGGCGACGGGCCCGGTGGGTTCCGCGCCGATCCTCCGGCCGGCGGCCTCGGTCGTACGGTCCAGGACGACGGCCAGCAGCACGATCGGGATGCCCGCGGCGAGCGCGGCACCGACGTCGACGGAGGACAGCGCCTGGTAGACGCGGTCGCCGAGACCGCCGGCGCCGATGATGGAGGCGATGACGGCCATCGACAGGGCCATCATGATCGTCTGGTTGAGGCCGAGGAGCAGTTCCTTGCGGGCCAGCGGCAGCCGCGCCGTCAGCAGTCGCTGCCTGCCGGTCGCGCCCAGCGAGGCCACGGCCTCCATGACGCCGGAGTCGGCGCCGCGCAGACCGAGCGCCGTGAGCCGTGCCATCGGCGGAGCCGCGTAGACGACGGTCGCGAGCACCGCGCCGGGCACTCCGATGCCGAAGACCAGGACGACGGGCAGCAGGTACGCGAAGGCGGGCAGCACCTGCATGGTGTCCAGGACGGGCCGCAGGACCCGGAACGTGCGGTCCGACAGTCCGGCGGCGAGCCCGAGGAGCATGCCGAGCACCACGGAGGCGAGCACGGCGACGATCATGAGCGCGAGCGTCTGCATGGTCGGCACCCACATGCCCAGCAGTCCGCAGACGCCGAAGCAGAGGGCGGCGGTCAGCGCGAGCCGCGGTCCGGCCACCCGCCAGGCGACGACCGCGGCGAGGGCGGTGACACCGGCCCAGCCGAGCGCGAGCAGCACCAGGTAGACGCCGCGCACGGACAGGACGACGGCGTTGCTGATGTGGCCGAAGAAGTAGAGGAACAGTGGGTGGCTGTCGCGGTTGGCGATGATCCAGTCGTTGACCTTGCCGAGCGGCTCGGTCAGGTCGACGGTCAGGGCGGCGGGCCAGACGCCCCCGCCCCACTGCGCGTGGAGCAGCGGGACGGCGACTGCCGCGACCGCCAGCAGGATCAGGAGCTTGCCGAGTGCGGGGCGGCCGCGCAGGGCGGCGAGGGGTCCGCTGCCCGGAGGGGCTGCTGCGGCCGTGGTGGCGGCCTGGGCGGTTGCCATCAGACGCTCACCTCGTGGGCCCCCGTGCCCGCGACCACGTCGAGCAGGCAGGCGTGGTCGACGATGCCGACCAGCCTGCCGTCGTCCATGACCCGGGCTGTCCGGTCGCCGGAGCGGGCGACCGCCTCTATGGCCTCGAAGACGGTGGCCTCGGGGCGCAGTGCCGGGCCGTGTTCGCTCTCTCCGGCGGCGGGGGGCCGCATGGCGGTGGAGACGGTGAGGACCTGTTCGCGCGGTACGTCGCGTACGAACTCGCGCACGTAGTCGTCGGCGGGCGACCCGACGATCTCCTCGGGGGTGCCGAGCTGCACGATGCCGCCGTCGCGCATCAGGGCGATGCGGGTGCCCAGGCGCAGTGCCTCGCTGAGGTCGTGGGTGATGAAGACCATGGTGCGGCCCTCGTCCTTGTGCAGCCGGACGACTTCGTCCTGCATCTCCCTGCGGATCAGCGGGTCGAGTGCGCTGAACGGTTCGTCGAACAGGAGGACGGACGGGTCGACGGCGAGTGCGCGGGCCAGCCCGACGCGCTGCTGCTGGCCACCGGAGAGCTGGGCCGGGCGGCGGCTCTCCAGACCGGTGAGGCCGACCTTGTCCACCAGTTCGGCCGCCTTGGCGCGGCGTTCGGCCTTGCCGAGGCCCTGGATCTCCAGGCCGTAGGCGACGTTGTCCAGGACGGTGCGGTGCGGCAGCAGTCCGAAGTGCTGGAAGACCATCGCGGCACGGTGGCGGCGCAGTTCGCGCAGCCGGGTGCGGTCCATGGCCAGGACGTCCTCGCCGTCGATGGCGACGGTGCCGCTGGTGGGCTCGATCAGCCGGGTGAGACAGCGGACGAGGGTGGACTTGCCGGATCCCGACAGGCCCATGACGACGAAGACCTCACCCTTCTTGACGTCGAAGGAGACGTTGCGTACGGCTGCGGTGCAGCCGGTGCGTGCCCGCAGTTCGGCGGCGGGCAGATCCGCGTACTCACTGCCCGGGATGCGGTCGGCCTTGGGGCCGAAGACCTTCCAGAGGTCGCGGACGCTGAACACAGGGGTACTGGTTTCGGTCATCGGACATCGCCTCCGGCGGTCGGGGCTGCTGAGAGCAGTTCGGCGCATTTCTCGCCCACCATGAGCACGCCGATCATGGGGTTCACGGCGGGCATGGTCGGGAAGACGGACGCGTCCGCGATACGGATGCCCTGCAGGCCGCGGATGCGCAGCTGGGGGTCGACCACCGCGGCGGCGTCCTCCTGGGCGCCCATCCGGCAGGTTCCGGCCGGGTGGTAGACGGTGTGCGCGACCTTGCGGGCGTACTCACTGATGTCCTCGTCGGAGGTCACCTCGGGGCCCGGGCACACCTCGCGCGTGAGCCAGTGGGCCAGCGGTTCGGTCTTCGCGATCTCGCGGGCGAGCTTGATCCCGTCGACCAGCGTGCGGCCGTCGTAGTCGTCCTCGTCCGTGAAGTAGCGGAAGTCCAGGGCGGGTTTGACCTCGGGGTCGGCGCTCGTGAGGTAGAGCCGGCCGCGGCTGCGCGGCTTGGGGATGTTCGGGGTCATCGACACCCCGTGCGCGGGCTTCTCGTAGCCGAGGCGCTCCGGGTTGTCGGTGAAGGGGATCTGGTAGAAGTGGAACATCAGGTCGGGGCCACGGGATTCGGGATCCCTGCGGACGAAGAGGCCCGCGTCCGAGTCCATGGCGGAGTTCTCCGGGATGGGCCCGTCGGTCTCCCAGACGATGACCGACTCCGGGTGGTCGAGCAGGTTCTCGCCGACGCCCGGGAGGTCGTGGACGACGGGGATGCCCAGGTCCTTCAGGTCCTTCGCAGGTCCGACGCCGGAGTGCATGAGCAGCCGCGGGGTGTCCACCGCGCCCGCGCAGACGATGACTTCACGGGCCGCGCGCAGCAGCACCTCCTCGCCGTCCCCGGTGCGCACGTGCACGCCGGTGGCGCGGTTGCCATCGAACTCCAGCCGGTACGCCCAGGTCTCCAGCAGGATCTCGAGGTTGGGGCGGTCGCCGGCCTCGATGTGCGGGTGCAGGTAGGCGACGGACGCCGACGACCGCTTGTTGTTCTCCGGGTGGTAGGCGAGGTCGAAGAAGCCGGCACCCTCGTGGAAGGGCTTCTTGTTGAAGCTGTCGACGCGCGGGACCCCGGCCGCCGCCTGCGCCGCGTCGACGAAGTCGCGGGCGATGGCGTTCCTGTCCTTCTCGTCGACCGGCACGATGTTGTTGCGCAGCCGGGCGAAGTACGGGTCCATGGACGCCGCGTCCCAGCCCTCGGCGCCCGCCTCGGCCCACTCGTCCCAGTCGCCGGGCAGCGGCTTGAAGCTGATCAGCGTGTTGTGCGAGGAGCAGCCGCCGAGGACCCGGGCCCGGCTGTGCCGGATGTGGGAGTTGCCGCGCGGCTGTTCGGTCGTGGGGTAGTCGTAGTCGAGGTCGCCGCCGAGGAGTCCGAGCCAGCGGCGCAGGGTGAGGACGTCGTCGCGGTCGATGTCGGTGGGGCCGCCCTCGATGACCGTGACGGTGACGTCGGGGTCCTCGGTGAGGCGGGAGGCGATCACCGAGCCGGCGGTGCCGCCGCCGACGATCACGTAGTCGACAGGTTCGGGGCGTCCGGTGCGGGAGGACGGGGCCATCGGTCACTGCTCCTTCTGCAAGGTGCTTGCGTGTGCGTGGTGCTGCGAACAGCCGGGGATACGTCGGGGGACGGCGACCGGCTCAGCCCGCGAACCAGCGCTGCGGCCGCGGGTTGAGGTTCTGGTAGATGTGCTTGGCCTCGCGGTACTCGGCGAGCCCGGTGGGCCCGAGCTCACGGCCCGTACCGGACTTGCCGAAGCCGCCCCACTCCGCCTGCGGGAGGTACGGGTGGTAGTCGTTGATCCAGACGGTGCCGTGCCGCAGCCGTCCCGCGACGCGTCGGGCGCGTCCCGCGTCGGTGGTCCAGACGGCGCCCGCGAGCCCGTAGTCCGTGTCGTTGGCGAGCCGGACGGCCTCTTCCTCGGTGCGGAAGGTCTCGACGGTCAGGATCGGCCCGAAGGTCTCCTCGCGGACCACCCGCATCTCCCGGTGGCAGGCGTCCAGGACGGTCGGACGGTAGAAGTACCCGCTCGCGGGCCGTACGTCCGAGGGTTCGGGGCGGGCGCCGCCCGAGCGCACGATCGCGCCCTCCGCGCGGGCGGAGGCCACGAACGCCTCGACCTTGGCGAGCTGCTGGGCGGAGACGAGCGGGCCGCATTCGACGCCGTCCACGGTGCCTCGGCCGAGCCGGATCGCGTCGGCGCGGCGCGCGAGCTCGGTGACGAAGCGTTCGGAGACGGACTCCTGGATGATGAGCCGGCTCCCGGCGGAGCAGACCTGGCCGCTGTGGAAGAACGCCGCGTTCAGTGCCTGGTCGACGGCGGTGTCGAAGTCCTCGTCGGTGGCGCACGCGTCGGCGAAGACGACGTTGGGGTTCTTGCCGCCGAGTTCCAGGGCGACCTTCTTGACCGTGGGCGCGGCGGCCCGGGCGACCTTCGTACCGCTGGCGAGGCCGCCCGTGAAGGAGACGAGGTCCACGTCCGGGTGCTCGGAGAGCCGGGCACCGACGGGGTCGCCCGCGCCGGTCACGAGGTTGGCCGCGCCGTCCGGCAGACCGGCCTCGGAGAGCAGCCGGACGAGGTGGACGGTCGAGAGCGGTGTGACCTCGCTGGGCTTGAGCACGAAGGTGTTGCCGGCGGCGAGCGCCGGGGCGATCTTCCAGCTGGCCTGGAGCAGCGGGTAGTTCCACGGGGCGATCAGGGCGCAGACACCGACGGGCTCGTGGACCACGACGCTGTGCACATCGGGGTCGCCCGCGTCGACGACCCGGCCGCCGCTCTCGTTCATCACGAGGTCGGCGAAGTAGCGGAAGGCGTTGGTCACGTCGTCGACGTCGACGCGCCCCTCCTCCAGGGTCTTGCCGGTGTCGCGGCTCTCGGTGATCGCGATCTCCTCGCGGTCCCGCTGGAGTAGGTCGGCGACCCGGCGCAGCAGCCCGGCGCGCTCGGCGACCGGCCTGTGCGGCCAGGGGCCGTCGTCGAAGGCGCGGCGGGCGGCGGCGACGGCCGCGTCGGTGTCGTCGGGGCCGCCCTCGGCGACGAGGGCCAGGACGGTGGCGTCGGCAGGGTCGAGGATCTCGCGCGTCGCGCCCGACGCCGCGGCCTGCCAGGCGCCGTCGATGTGGATGGTGTCCAGCACCGTCGCGGGATGAGCCGACGAGGGGTGAGCCGACATGTAGTGATCTGCCTTCCGTGCCTGAATCGCTCCGCACCGGTCCGGCCGAGCACTGTTCCGCGCGGGTGCACCGGGATGAGGGCGCACCAGCGGCCTGGACACCTGTCCGGCCCGGCGGAATGTATGCCGAGAAATTCACTCTGGGTGACATGACTCACTGCCGTACCCCTGGTAACACGGAAAAGCCCGCCGTCGGCCCCTGGCTGGGGCCGACGGCGGGCCGTCGTACGGGCGGGCGGGCGGCGGATCAGAGGACTGTCACGCTCCCCGTCCCCTCCCCCGTCGCTCCGGACTCCTCCACGGTGACGCGGTACGGACGGTCGGTGCCCTCCGCCACGACGTGCACGCCCGAGGCGTCCCGTACCACGCGGAACGCCGCCGCGCGGGCACCGGTCAGGTCCGGCACGGTGACCGTCCGCTCACCGTCACCGGAACCGAACACCCGCAGGGTGAGGCCGTCCAGCCAGTCGCTGTCCGGGCGCTGGTCGTCGGCGCCCCACGGGAGCACCGCCCCGTCCCTGACCAGCAGGGGCAGGCTGTCGAAGCCGTGGGTCTCGTGGCGCCAGGCGGGACCGGTGATCCGTTCGCCGGTGAGCAGCGACGTCCAGGTGCCCTCGGGGACGTAGTACTCGGCCTCCCCGTCCTCGGTGAAGACGGGCGCGACCAGGAGGTCCGGGCCGAGCATGTACTGCCGGTCCAGAGTGCGGGAGGCCGGGTCGCCGGGGAACTCGACCAGCATGGGGCGCATCATCGGGACGCCCGTGCGGTGGGCCTCGGCCGCCACCCCGTACAGGTAGGGCATCAGGCGGTGCTTGAGCAGGGTGAACTTCCGTGTCACGTCGACCGCTTCCTCGCCGAACGCCCACGGCACCCGGTAGGAGACGTTGCCGTGCAGCCGGCTGTGCGAGGACAACAGGCCGAAGGCGAGCCAGCGTTTGAACACGGCCGGGTCGGGGGTGCCCTCGAAGCCGCCGATGTCGTGGCTCCAGAAGCCGAAGCCGGACAGGCTCAGCGACAGACCGCCGCGCAGCGACTCGGCCATCGCGGTGAACGAGGCGAAGCAGTCGCCGCCCCAGTGGACAGGGAACTGCTGTCCACCGGCCGTCGCGGAGCGGGCGAAGAGCACCGCCTCGCCCGTTCCGCGCTCCTTCTCCAGGAGCTCGAAGACGGTCCGGTTGTAGAGCTGCGCGTAGTAGTTGTGCATCCGCTCGGGGTCGGAGCCGTCGTGCCAGACGACATCGGTCGGTATGCGCTCGCCGAAGTCCGTCTTGAAGCAGTCGACACCCTGGTCGAGCAGCGCGCGCAGCTTGCTGTTGTACCACTCGCGGGCTGCCGGGTCGGTGAAGTCGACCAGCGCCATGCCGGGCTGCCACAGGTCCCACTGCCAGATGTCGCCGTTGGGCCGCCGCACCAGGTACCCGAGTTCGGCGGCCTCCGCGAAGAGCACGGACTTCTGCGCGATGTACGGGTTGATCCACATGCTGATCCGCAGCCCGCGCTCCTTGAGCCGGGCCAGCATGCCCTCCGGGTCGGGGAAGACCTCGGGGTCCCACAGGAAGTCCGACCACTGGTACTCGCGCATCCAGAAGCAGTCGAAGTGGAAGACGCTGAGCGGGATGTCCCGCTCGGCCATCCCGTCGACGAACGAGGTGACGGTCTCCTCGTCGTACGAGGTGCAGAACGAGGTCGTGAGCCAGAGACCGAACGACCAGGCGGGCGGCAGCGCGGGCCGGCCGGTCAGGGCCGTGTAGCGGGCCAGGACCTCCTTCGGGGTCGGGCCGGCGACGATGTAGTACTCCAGCGACTGGTCCTCGACGCTGAACTGCACCTGGCCGACCGACTCCGAGCCGATCTCGAAGGAGACCTTGCCGGGGTGGTTGACGAAGACGCCGTAGCCGCGCGAGGAGAGGTAGAACGGGATGTTCTTGTACGCCAGGTCGCTGCTGGTGCCGCCGTCGGCCTGCCAGATGTCGACGGTCTGGCCGTTCTTCACGTACGGCGTGAAGCGCTCACCGAGCCCGTAGACGTTCTCGCCGACGCTCAGGGCCAGTTGGGTGACCATGTGGTGGGCGCCGTCGGGTGTCGTGGCGAACGCCGTGCCCTTGGGATCGACACCGGTGAGGCGCCGCCCTTCGGCGTCGAGGAAGGTCATGCCCCAGGGGCCGTCGCCGTCCATGCGCAACGTCAGGGGTCCGCTGGTGAGTTCGGTGACCGCGCCGTCCCTGCGGGTACGGGCGCCGGGTGCGGTGCTGTCGCCGCCCAGGAGGGCGAAGTCGGGCCCCTTCCGGGCCTTTCCGGCGTGGTGCGTGACGCGTACGCCGATGACGCCCTCGGCCGGGGAGAAGCAGTCGACGGTGATCAGAGGGGTGTTGAGCGTGTCGCCGCGTGCGGCCACCCGCTTGACCGCGGCGTACGCGGTGAAACGGTCGGGCTCGACGCGCAGATCGCGGATCTCGGTCGCGTAGGAGGCGCGGACGCCTTCACGCATGAGCCAGAAGCCGTCGGTGAACTTCATGAGGACTCCTTGCCGGGGGCACAGGGAAACGGTCGGGGGGCGGGGGCGTGCGGCACGGTCGTCACGCGGTGAACCCGAGTCCGGCGAGGCGTACGGACCCCTGCAGGGTGACGCGCACGTCGTGCACCCCACGGGCGTCGAGCGCGGCCTCGACGGTGCGGTAGTCGTACGGTCCCGTGGTGGCGGGGACCACGATCTCCGCGGTCCGCCCGTCCACCGACACCGTGACGGATCCGGCGCCCGAGGCGGACGCGGTGATCCCCCGGACGCCGTCGCCGAAGTCGCATTCCCGGAAGAGGAGTTGGCCGACGGCTTCGACGGCCGCAACGGTGTCGCCCGCCGTCTTCGTACGGTCGAGGATCTCCGTACCCTGCTGCTCGTCGTAGTCGGCGGCCTCCAGCCCGCGTTCCACGACGGGGCGCGGGCCGGACCCCTCACCGTCGACGACCGCGGTGGCGGTGAGCCGGATGTCGGTGCTGGAGGCCCCGGCCAGGATCTCGTACGCGCCCGGCTCGACGGTCCAGCGGCCGTGCGCCACGCTCCAGTGGCCCAGCTCCTCGACGGGCACGAGGAACTCGACGCGTTCGTCGGCACCCGCCGCGAGGTGCACCCGGCGGTGGCCCACCAGTCGGCGCAGCGGCAGGTCCGCCGAGGAGTCCGCCGCCCGGACATAGATCTGGGGGACCTCGTCGGCGGCGACGGCGCCGTCGTTGGTGACGGTCAGCGAGACCCGCAGGCCGCCTTCCTCCAGCACCGTCCTCAGTGCGGAGTAGGTGAAGTCGGTGTAGGCGAGCCCGTGTCCGAACGGGTAGAGCGGGGTGCCCTCGAAGTAGAGGTACGTCTGCCGCGAGCCGATGATGTCGTAGTCGAGCAGATCGGGGAGATCGCCGTCGCAGGCGTACCAGGTCTGCGGAAGCCGCCCGGCCGGGGACACGTCGCCGGCGAGGGTCCGGGCGAGAGCGGTGCCCGCGGCCTGGCCGCCGTGGGCGGTCCAGAGCAGGGCGGGCAGCTCTGCCGCCGCGTCGGTGACCGCGTACGGGTAGGCGGAGGTGAGGACGAGGACGGTGCGCGGGTTGGCGGCGTGCGCGGTGCGCCACAGCCGGTCCTGCTGGGCGGGGAGGGCGAGTGTCGTACGGTCCTCGGTCTCGCGGCCGTTGATGTGGGGGTCGTTCCCCGCGACGACGACGACCGTGTCGGCGGCCGCCGCGACCCGGGCCACGGCGTCCTCACCGCGTTCGACGGTCTCGGTCTCGAAGACCGTGGCGCGGGCCGCGGGAATCTTTTCGCCGGACTCGGCAACCTTTGCGCCGTCGGCGGCGACAGTGACGTACCCACCCGTCCCGATGTGCAGAAGGCGGTGTCCGCCGTCGTGTCCCTCCACCGCTTCCAGGCGGAACGTCTCCTGGACGACCCAGCCGCCCGGCTCGTCCGCGGACGCCCGTACGTAGCCGTCGTCGGCGACGGAGAGATACAGGCCTTCGTCGGTGCGGAAGGTGAGGACGCCCTCGCCCCAGTCGACGAGGGCGAGCTCGGTGGCCGTCCCGCCGCAGGTCAGCGGCGGCAGATCGGTGCGGCCGGCGAGGAGCGCGGGGTCGAGGGCGCCCTCGGCGCCACGGGCCTCGCCGTCGGTCGCCGCTCCGGCCTCGGGCACCCTCAGCCAGCCCTCGGCGCACTTCAGCCGGACACGGTCCACGCCTTCGGCGAAGAGGACGTTCTCGGCGCCGTACCGCTCACGCAGTCCGTCGAGCGGGGTCGAGCGGTGCATGAGTGTGCCGCTGTACCAGTCGAGCTTGCAGGCGTCGGCGAGCAGCCCGACGACGGCGACGGTCCGGCCGTCACGCGGCTCGAGCGGCAGCAGTCCGTCGTTCCGGAGCAGCACGACGGACTGCTCCGCGGCCTCCAGCGCGAGGGCCCGGTGCCCGGCCGTGTCGAAGTCGGCGGCGGCCGCGTACGGGTCGAGCTCGGGGTCGAACTCACCGAGCCTGAAGCGCAGTTCGAGGATCCTGCGGACCGCGTTGTCGATGTCCTCCTCGTCGAGCAGGCCCTTGGCGAGCGCGTCGCGGATGCGTCCGGTCATGACGGCGGAGTCCTGGCCGTGGTCGGTGAAGCTGTCGACACCGGCCTTCAGGGAGGCGGCAGTGGCTTCCTCATGGGTGTCGAAGTAGTGCTCGGAGTCGACCAGGTTGGAGGGCGCCCCCGCGTCCGAGCAGACGACGAGCGGCTGTTCGGTCCAGCTGCGCAGCTCCTGCGAGAGGAGCGGGGAGACGTGGTTGGGGCGGCCGTTGACCAGGTTGTAGGCGGGCATGACACCGGCCACCGCACCTGCCTGGACCGCGCCGCGGAAGGCACGCAGATCGTATTCGTGCAGGACGCGCGGGCGCACCGAGGACGAGGCGGTGTCACGGTCGGTCTCGTTGTTGTGCGCGAGCCAGTGCTTCAGGACCGGGGCCGTGCGCCAGTAGAGGGGGTCGTCGCCCCGCAGCCCCCGGGTGTAGGCGACGGCGATCGCGGAGGTGAGCGCCGGGTCCTCGGAGTACCCCTCCTCGCCCCGGCCCCACAGCGGGTGGCGCAGCAGATTCACTGTCGGGGCCCAGACGTTGAGCCCCACCCGGTTGTCCTCGGCGCGCTTGGCCCGCACCTCGTTGCCGACGGCCTCGCCGACCCGCCGGACCAGTTCGTCGTTCCAGGTCGCGCCGAGCCCGACGGCCTGCGGGAAGACCGTGGCGGGGCCCATCCAGGCGACTCCGTGCAGGGCCTCCTGTCCGGTACGGAACGGCCCGAGGCCCAGCCGCTCCACCGCGGGTGCGAACTGGTGCAGCATCGCGATCCGCTCGTCGAGCGTGAGCCGCCCGAGGAGATCGGCGGTGCGCTGGGCGAAGGTCAGCTGCGGGTCGCGGAAGGGAAGCGGATGGTCCGTCACGTGCGGGTCCCCTTGGAAAGGTGGGAGGTATTCAGGGAAGGCGCGCTTCGAAGGATCTTCGAAGCGCTTCGATGCTCTGTGCACAATCCGCAGGTGTCAAGGGTGCGAGCACAGAGCTGCGGGCTTCCCGGGCTCGTTCCACCAGGAAACAGTTAGGAAACAGGTCCGAGGAATCTGGAAACCGACTCTTGTGCGGTCGGATGGCTTCACTTAATCTCGCTGCAACATCGAAGCGCTTCGACGACACACGTGATCGACCCGCTTCGCCTCAGCCGGTGCAGTGCTGCCGGCTCGGCCGGTAACGCCCGCTTACCTCAGACACAGGAGCCGGACGGCACTTGCCACCGCCGGACTGTCCTGGTGCACCACGAAGGGTTGACGCAATGACGCCGAACTCCCCCTCCGTCCCGAGCCGGAGGAGTTTCCTCGCCTCGACCGCGGTCGTCGCGGCAGCCGTGGGCGGGGGGATCCCGCTCCTCGCCGCCTGCGGCGGTTCGGGCAGCAGCTCGAAGAACGAGGGCACCACCACCGGCAAGAAGCTCAAGGACGTGCTTCCCGCCTACGTGCCGTCGAACGCGGTCACCCCGGACATCCCCAGCAAGAACGGTTCGGCCGCCGGTTTCACCACCGCGCTGCCCGCCGCTCAGCTCGCCGTCTCCGTGCCGAAGAAGCTCGGCAAGGGCAGCGAGTTGAGCATCCTGGCACCGCTGTGGGGCACCTCGCCGGGTGAGGGCAACCCGTACTGGACGGCGATGGACGAAGGCGCCGGCGTCAAGGTCAAGTGGCAGAACCAGGACGGCAACACCTACGGGCAGAAGCTCGGCGCGGTCCTCGCGTCCAGCAGCATCCCGGATGCCGTCGTCGTCCCCGGCTGGGAACTGAACGGCAAGATACCGAGCGCCATCGCCAACAAGTTCGCCGACCTCGGTCCGTACCTCTCCGGCGACAAGGTGAAGGCGTACCCGAACCTCGCGGCCATCCCCACCGGCGCCTGGCAGCGGGCGGTCTTCGCCGGCAAGCTGCGCGGGCTGCCGATGCCGGCCGAGGCGACGCCGAACATCACCCCGTTCTACCGGGCCGACATCTTCGAGGAGAAGGGCTACTCGGTCCCCACCACCACGCAGGAGTTCTTCGACCTCTGCAAGGAGATCAACGCCCCGAAGAGCAAGGTGTGGGCGTGCGCCGACATGACGTGGTCGGCGTACAACTTCTTCGGGGTGCTGCAGGAGAAGCCGTACTACTGGAAGCTCGTCGACGGCAAGCTGGTCAACCGCTACGAGACGGACGAGTACCTCGAGGCCCTGGAGTGGTCGCGCTCGCTCTACTCGGCGGGCTTCGTGCACCCCGACGCCAAGGCCGAGCAGGGGGACCTGGGCAACGTCTTCGCCTCGGGCAAGGTCCTCATGTACAACGCCGACATCTCCGACTGGTACGGCAAGACCGCGGTCCAGCGCCTGGACAACCCGAAGTTCAGGATGGCGGCGATGGACATCTTCGCCCACGACGGCGGCACCCCCGTCCTCTACGCGGCGTCGCCCTCCAACATCTGGTGCTTCATCAACGAGAAGGCCGACAAGAAGACCATCGAGGACATCCTGGCGCTCGCCAACTACACCGCCGCCCCGTACGGCACCAAGGAGCAGCGTCTGCGGGCGTACGGAGTCGAGGGCACCCACCACACCCTCAAGGACGGTGTCCTCACCAAGACGGAGCTGGGCAACAACCAGGTCTTCGCGACGTACGAGTACATCGCCTCCCCCGCTCCCTTCCGGGCCTTCGCCGACCAGCCCGACGTGGCCAAGGGCATGGTCGAGTGGCAGCAGCGCCAGGGCGCCCACGTGAAGAAGCCGCTCTTCTACGGGATGCAGATCCAGGAGCCCGCCCGGTACGCCGAACTCAACTCGCAGTTCGAGGACCTGGAGAAGGACATCGTCCGCGGCCGCAAGAAGATCAGCGACATGCAGCAGAACGTCTCCGACTGGAAGACCAAGGGCGGCGACAAGCTGCGCGACTGGTACAAGAAGCTGCTCGACGAGACCGGTGAGTCGGCCTCCTGACATGTCACTGAGCACAGAGGACCGGCGCGCGCGAGC
Source organism: Streptomyces sp. NPDC056452 (assembly GCF_042796085.1). Lineage (NCBI taxonomy): Bacteria > Bacillati > Actinomycetota > Actinomycetes > Kitasatosporales > Streptomycetaceae > Streptomyces > Streptomyces sp. NPDC056452. The sequence goes on along the minus strand of NZ_JBHTRI010000006.1, from coordinate 116,155 downwards.
AACACGGACGCCGCCGGTCAAGACGGGCGGGGCGGAGCGCCGAAAGCGCCGGGAGGCCGGGGGCATCACCCTGCGTCACCGGCTGCGCCGGGACCGCACGCTGATCCTGATGACCCTGCCGGCGATGCTGCTCCTGCTGGTCTTCGCGTACATCCCGCTGGCGGGCAACGTCGTCGCCTTCCAGGACTACGACCCGTACATCGCGGACAACGCGTTCCAGTCGATCGCGCAGAGCCCGTGGGTCGGCCTCGAGTGGTTCCAGCAGATGGTGAACGACCGGCTGTTCTGGTCGTCGCTGCAGAACACGCTGGTGATCTTCCTGTTGCAGCTGACCCTGTTCTTCCCGGCCCCGATCCTGCTCGCGCTGTTCATCAACAGCTTCGTGCGCCCCCGGGTCCGGGCGGTCGCCCAGGCGATCCTGTACCTGCCGCACTTCTTCTCCTGGGTCCTGGTCGTCACCGTGTTCCAGCAGATGTTCGGCGGCGCGGGGCTGATCGCGCAGACACTGCGCGACCACGGTCACGACGGCATCGACCTGATGACAAACCCCGGACTGTTCAAGTTCCTGATCACCTTCGAGATGATCTGGAAGGACGCCGGCTGGGGCGTCATCGTCTTCCTGGCCGCCCTGGCCTCCGTCAGCCCCGACCTGTACGAGGCGAGCGCGATGGACGGCGCGAACCGCTGGCGCAGGATGTGGCACATCACGCTGCCGGCCCTGCGCCCGGTCGTCGCCCTGCTGCTCGTGCTCCAGGTCGGCAACGCACTGACCGTCGGCTTCGAGCAGATCCTGCTCCAGCGCACGGCAGTCGGCCCGGGAGCCTCCGAAGTCCTCGACACCTACGTCTGGAACGTCGGCATCACCTACGGCAACTTCAGCTACGCGGCGGCCGTCGGAATCATCAAGGGAATCTTCGGTCTGCTGCTGGTCCTCGGGGCCAACAAGGTCGCTCATCTCATGGGCGAGCAGGGGGTGTACAAGAAGTGAGCAGCCTGCTCGCCGGTATCACCGGCATCGCCGGGGTGAAGCCCGGAACGCGCGGCCGTCTGCGTCCGGCGTGGGAGGAGGAGCCGTCGAAGGCGGGACTCGCCTCCAAGGGCGTGGTCCTCGTACTGGTCTGCCTCGGCGTCCTGTTCCCGCTCTGGGTCGTCGTCGTCACCAGCCTGTCCTCGGTGAGGACCATCACCGAGACCGGCGGCCTGGTCGTGATCCCCCGCGGCATCACGTTCGTCGCCTACCAGGAGCTGCTGGGCGGCGGCCAGGTGACCCGGGCGGCGCTGGTCAGCATCGGGGTGACCGTCGTCGGGACGCTCTTCAGCATGACGGTGTCGATCATGTGCGCGTACGGTCTCTCGCGCACCGGGTCCGTACTGCACCGGCCGCTGCTGGTGTTCATGCTGGCCACGATGTTCTTCGGCGCCGGCCTGATTCCCACCTATCTGGTGGTGCAGGGGCTCGGCCTCACCGACTCGTACCTGGCGCTGATCCTCCCGAGTGCCCTGAATGTGTTCAACATCCTGGTCCTGCGCGCCTTCTTCATGAGCACCGCGCAGGAGCTCATCGAGAGCGCCCGTATCGACGGGGCCGGCGACGTCCGCATCCTGTGGCAGATCGTGATGCCGCTCTCGCGGGCCGTCATCGCGGTGATCACGCTGTTCTACGCGGTCGGCTACTGGAGCGCCTGGTTCAACGCGTCGATCTACCTCAGCGACCCTGACATGCTCCCGCTCCAGAACGTGATGAACCAGCTGGTCATCAAGCAGGAGAGGCCCACCGGCCTGGCCCAGGTCATCAACACGGGTCATCTGTCACCGCTCGCCATCCAGATGGCGGTCATGGTGCTGGCGCTGCTGCCGGTCGCGGTCCTTTCGCCCTTCGTGCAGAAGCACTTCAAGGAAGGCATGCTCACGGGCGCGATCAAGGGCTGAGTCCGCCCCGCCGAACTCCCCGCACGACCCGAACTCCCGAACTCCCGAACAGCAGGACTCCACCACTCCCACCCGAAGGTGTGTTCGTCATGCGCGCTTCGTCCGTCCCGCAGCCCGAACCCGCACAGGAGAACGCGCCCCGGCGCCGCACCGTGCTCGCCGGTGCTGCCGCGGTGACAGCCGCCGCGGCGCTGCCCCTGGCCGCCCCGGCCGTTGCGGCCGCGCGGCCCAGGAAGTCCCAGCCGCACCGCTGGCGTACGGCGGCGATCGGCGGGACCGGTTTCGTGACGGGCATCCTGTTCCACCCGGCCGTCCGGGGCCTGGCCTACGCCCGTACGGACATCGGCGGTGCCTACCGGTGGGACGACAACCGGGCGCGCTGGACGGCGCTGACCGACCACCTCGGCTGGGACGACTGGAATCTGCTGGGTGTCGAGGCCATGGCCGTCGATCCGGCCCACCCGGACCGGCTGTACCTGGCGCTCGGCACCTACGCGCAGTCGTGGGCAGGTCCGGGCGCGGTGCTCAGGTCCGAGGACCGGGGTGCCAGCTGGGCGCGTACGGACCTGACGGTACGGCTGGGCGCCAACGAGGACGGCCGGGGCGCCGGCGAACGGCTCCTCGTCGACCCGCGCGACAGCGAGACGCTCTGGCTCGGCACGCGGCACGACGGGCTGCTGCGCTCCACGGACCGCGGGACGACCTGGGCCGCCGACACCTCGTTCCCGGCGGCCGCGTCGCCGAGCGGCCAGGGCGTCACGCTGCTGGTGGCGGCGGGCCGCACGGTGTACGCGGGCTGGGGTGACGGGGGGACGGCTCTGTACCGTACGGCCGCCTCCGGCGGCTGGGAGCCCGTTCCCGGGCAGCCGTCCGCCGGCACGGCCTCGTCGAAGGTGCCGATCCGTGCCGCGTACGACGCCGGAACCCGGGCGCTGTACGTGAGTTACGCGAACGGCCCCGGACCCAACAACCAGACGGACGGCTCGGTGCACCGGCTGGACACGGTCACCGGCACCTGGACGGACGTCACCCCGGTAGCGCCGGCTGCCGCAGACGCGTTCGGCTACGGCGGGGTCGCGGTCGACGCCACCCGTCCCGGCACGGTCGTCGTCTCCACGAACAACCGGTGGGGGCCGGTGGATACCCTGTTCCGCTCCACGGACGGCGGCGCGAGCTGGACCTCGCTCAAGGACACGGCGGTCCTGGACGCGTCGGAGACGCCCTATCTGAAGTGGGGCGGTGAGACCCCCAAGTTCGGCTGGTGGATCCAGGCCGTGGCCGTCGACCCGTTCGACTCCGAGCACCTCGTGTACGGCACCGGGGCGACGATCTTCGGGACGCGCGACCTGGTGCGCTGGGCGCCGGAGATCCGAGGCCTGGAGGAGTCGGCGGTGCGGCAGCTGATCGCACCTCCGTCGGGCGCCCGGCTGCTGAGCGGGCTCGGTGACATCGGTGTGATGTACCACGACTCCCTCACCGCCTCCCCCTCGCGGGGCATGGCGTCGAACCCGGTCTTCGGGACGGCCACGGGACTCGCCCTGGCCGCGCTCAGACCCTCGTACGTCGTGAGGACGGGCTGGCCGTCCGGCTCGGACTCGGCAGGGGCGTACTCGCACGACGGGGGCGCGAGCTGGCAGCCGTTCGCCGCCCAGCCCGCGATCGCCGCGTCCGCTCCCGGACCGGTGGCGGTTTCCGCCGACGGGGCGACGCTCCTGTGGTCCTTCATCCGCTGGGACGGCACGAAGTACGCCGCACACCGCTCCACGGACGATGGCGCCACCTGGGCCGAGATCTCCACGTTCCCCAAGGGCGGCGCCCCGGTCGCCGACCCGCTCGACCCCGCCCGCTTCTACGTCTACGACACGGACACCGGCACCGTGTTCGTCTCCGTGGACGAGGGCGTCACCTTCACCCGGGGCGCCTCCGGACTCCCCTCGGGCGATGTGCAGTTCCGCATCGCCGCCGCGCCCGGCCGCTCCGGCGACCTGTGGCTGTCGGCCAAGGACAACGGGCTGCTGCGCTCGACCGACGGCGGGCTGACGTTCACCGCGGTGGCCGGCTGCCAGGCCTCGCACGCTCTCGGATTCGGCAGGGCCGCCGCCGGGCCGAAGCGGCGCGGCCGTTCCCCCTACCCCGCGGTCTTCCAGACCGGACGGGTGTCCGCCACGCACGACGGTGTCGCCGTACTGCGCTCGGACGACGCGGGCAGGACCTGGGTCCGCATCAACGACGACTCGCACCAATGGGGGTGGACCGGTGAGGTCATCACCGGTGACCCCCGCATCCACGGCCGCGTGTACCTGGGCACCAACGGCCGCGGCATCCAGTACGCGGACCCCGAATGAGGAACGAGACGTCCATGCCGTCCCTGCACGACGCCACCCGTGGCCGCATCCTCTTCGGAGGCGACTACAACCCCGAGCAGTGGCCCGAGGAGGTATGGGCCGACGACGCCCGGCTGATGAAGGAGGCCGGGGTCAACTCCGTCACCGTCGGCGTCTTCTCCTGGGCGAAGATCGAACCACGCTGCGGTGCAAGGGAGTTCGGCTGGCTGGACCGGCTGATGGACCTGATGCACGCGCACGGCATCGGTGTCGTCCTCGCCACCCCGACGGCGTCGCCGCCGCCGTGGATGGGCGCTCTGCACCCGGAGACCCTGCCGCGCGCCGAGGACGGCACACTGGTCTCGTACGGCTCGCGGCAGCACTTCTGCCCGAGCTCGCCGGTCTACCGCCGCTACGCCGCCGCGATCACCGAGGACCTCGCGGCACGGTACGCGGATCATCCGGCGCTCACCGTGTGGCACATCAACAACGAGTACTGCACGCACTGCTGGTGCGACGGGACGGCTGCCCACTTCCGCCGCTGGCTTGCCGCCCGTCACCCCGGCCTCGACGCGCTCAACGAGGCGTGGGGGACGGCCTTCTGGAGCCAGCGCTACGACAGCTGGTCGGAGATCCTGCCGCCCCGCCGCGCCCAGTACATGAAGAACCCGGCGCAGGTGCTGGACTTCAAGCGGTTCACCTCCGACGCCCTGATGGAGTGCTACATCGCCGAGCGGGACATCGTCGCCCGGCACACCCCGCACATCCCTGTGACGACCAACTTCATGCCGCTGTGGTCGGGCCAGGACGCCTGGGCGTGGGCGGAGCAGGAGGACGTCGTCTCCGTCGACATCTATCCCGACCCCCAGGACCCGCAGGGCGGCCAGTACAACGCCATGCTGGCCGACATGACGCGCTCGCAGGCCTCGGGCCCGTGGATGCTGATGGAGCAGGCGGCGGGCCCGGTCAACTGGCGCGGGGTCAACCACCCCAAGCCCGCGGGCCTCAACCGGCTCTGGTCGCTGCAGGCGGTGGCCCGGGGCGCGGATGCCGTCTGCTACTTCCAGTGGCGGCAGTCCCGGCAGGGATCGGAGAAGTTCCACTCCGGGATGCTCACCCACGCGGGCGAACAGGGGCGCGTGTTCCGGGAGATCAAGCAGCTCGGAGCCGAACTCGCCCTGATCGGCGGCGAGGTGACCGGCACAGCGGTACCCGCCGAGGTCGCGGTGCTGCACGACTGGGACGCGTGGTGGGCGAGCACCCAGGAGGGCCGGCCGTCCTCGCTCGTGTCGTACCCGGATGTGGTGCGGGCATGGCACCGGGGACTGTGGGAGAACGGGACCAGGACGGAGTTCGCCCGCCCCGAGGCGAACCTGACCGCCTACCGCATGGTCGTCGTCCCGCAGCTCTACCTGCTGAGCAATGCGGCGATCGACAACCTCGTCTCCTACGTGCGGGGTGGCGGCACCCTCGTCTGCGGGTTCTTCACCGGAATCGCGGACGCCGACGACCGGATCAGGCCGGGCGGCATGGACAGCCGGCTGCGCGAACTGCTCGGGATCCGTACGGTGCACGAGTGGTGGCCGCTGGACGCGGGCGCATCGGTGGAGTGCGACGGCTTCAGCGGCAGCCTGTGGTCGGAGGAGCTGGAGTCCGACGGCAGGGCGGAGACGGTCTCCGCCTACCGGGGCGGAGAGTTGGACGGGTTGCCGGCGGTGCTCCGCAAGGGCACGGCCTGGTACGTGTCCACGCTGCCCGAGCCGGAGGCCCTGCGCGAACTGCTGGGCCGGGTGGCGGCCAAGTCGGGCGCACGCCCCGTGCTCGAGGGGCTGCCGGCGGGGGTGGAGGCGGTACGCCGCGGCTCCCTGCTCTTCCTGCTCCACCACGGCCGGTCCACCGTGACGGTCATGGTTCCGGGCCGGCACACGGATCTCCTCACGGGTACCGAGACCGACGGCAAGGTGGAACTGGGCCGGTACGGCGTGGCCGTCCTCAGAGACGCCTCCGCATGATCGACGGTACGTGGGAGCCGCGCCCAGCCGCCCGCTGGGAGGACGCCTTCCTCAGCGGCAACGGCCATCACGGGGCCATGGTGTACGGCGATCCGGCGGACGACCGGGTCATCGTCAACCACCACACCCTGGTCCGGCCGAACGGCAGCGAGGGGATACGGCCGCCCGAGCTCGCGGACCGGCTCGGCCGCCTCCAGGACGCGCTGCTCTCCGGGGACACCACGGCGGCCGAGGAGTTCGGGGCGGGGCGTCCGCTGGCGTGGGTGCAACCCTTCCATCCCGCGTTCCAGACCCGCGTCCGCCGGAGCCGGGGGCTGCACGAGGCGGTCGCCGGCTACCGGCGCGAGGTCGACTTCACGACGGGCGAGGTCAACGCCTCCTACGAGGCCTGGCGCAGCCGTGTCTTCGTGTCGAGGGCCGACGACGTGATCGTCCAGCACATCACGGATCTCGGGCTGACGGCCGACCTGGTCCTGGACCACGGTCTGCCGGGCGCTCCGGCGCACCTGGCGGTCGGCCGCTCGACCGTGCTGACCCCGGACGGCGCCAAGCTGGCGTTGCGGGTGGGCTATCCGGGCAGTGACCGCACCTATACGGGGGTGACCGTCGCCACGGTGGACGGCGGCAAGGTGTCCGTCGCGGGCGAAGGCATCCGGGTCGAGGGGGCGCGGAGCCTCACACTGGCGACCCGGGTCCGGCGCGGGGTCGGCCACCTCGACGTCGGCGCCCTGTGGGCGGCTCTGCCCGACGAGGACTACGCCACCTTGCTCGCCCGCCATCAGCCGCTGCACCGCGAGGCGTTCGGGCGCACGACACTGACGCTGCGGGACGCGGTCCAGGACCGGGGGCTGCCAGGCAGCGAGCTGCTCGGCAGCCCCCGGAGTCCGGCCCTCCTGGAGCGCCTCTTCGCGGCGGGCCGCTACCATCTGCTCTCCTCCTCGGGGCTGCTGCCGCCCCGGCTCACCGGGCTGTGGACCGGCGACTGGGACACCGCGTGGTCGGGGGCGTTCACCACGAACGCCAACCTGAACCTCCAGATCTCCTCGGCCGCCACGGCCGACCTGCCTGAGGTCACCGAGGCCCACGCCGCACTGGTGCACGCCCAGTTGGGCCACTGGCAGGACAACGCGCGCGCGATCTTCGGTGCCCGGGGGATCGTCGCCCCGTCCCATACGGACGGCGAGTCGGGCCATACCCGGCACTACCAGCGCGCCTATCCGCTGCATCTGTGGACGGCGGGAGCGGACTGGCTGCTGCAGCCGCTGCTCGAACACGCCGAGGTGACGAGCGGCGCGACGGATCCGCGCCTGACCGCCGCGCTCGTCGAAGCGGCCCTGTTCTACGAGGACTTCCTCACCCGCGAGGACCGGGACGGCCGCGTCGCGATCGTGCCGTCCTACTCACCCGAGAACCGCCCGGCGAACGCGAGCTGGGGCACCGTCAACGCCACCATGGACATCGCCGCGGCCCGCCACGCCCTGACCACGGCCGCCGACCGCGCCTCCGGCCACCCCTCCGCGGGCCGCTGGCGGGAGCTCGCGGCCCGGCTCCCCGGCTATCTGGTGAACAAGGACGGGGCACTGGCCGAGTGGACGTGGCCGGGTCTGGAGGAGACGTACGACCACCGTCACCTCAGCCATCTCTACCCCGTGTGGCCGCTGGACGAGATCAACCCGTACGACACACCGCGACAGGCGGCTGCCGCGCACCGCGCCCTGGAACTGCGGGGCTCGGAGAACGACTCCGCCCACGGACATCTCCACCATGCGCTGATCGCGGCACGGCTCCGGGACGCGTCCCGGGTGTCCGCCGCTCTGGACGCGGTACTGGCGGGCGACTTCTTCCACGACTCGCTGATGAGCGCGCACTATCCGGCGCGCAACGTCTACAACGCGGACGCGGCGCACGCGCTGCCGGCCGCCGTCATCGAGTCCCTCGTCCAGTCGACGCCCGCCCGCCTGGTCCTTCTTCCCGCCGTTCCCGGGACCTGCCCCGCCGGCGAACTCCGGGGCGTCCGCACCCGGTTCGGCGCGGGGCTCGACCTCAGCTGGTCCGCCCGGGGCGCGACGGCGGTCCTGCACCCGACCCGCGACGCCCGCGTCGACGTACGCCCGGGACACGGGCTCGTACTCGTCGAGACCGGCGCCGACACCCCCGAGGCTCCGCTGGTCCTCACGGCCGGCGTGGACCGCGTCCTCACCCTGAGACCGCGGTAGCGATTCCCCCCACCCATGGAAGGGACACCATGGCACAACGACGCACCCTGACCAGGCTCCTGCTGGCCCCCGTGACAGCGGCGGCCGCCCTGATCGGCTTCGCCGCGGCACCGGCTCACGCCGTGATCTGGTCCTCGTCGGACCAGTGGGGCAACTACACCACGTCCGACGGCTACATCCTCTACAACAACATCTGGGGCTCCGGAGCGGGCGCGCAGACGGTCTGGGCCAACTCCTCGAGCAACTGGGGCGTCTGGGCCGACCACCCCAACACCGGCGGCATCAAGTCGTACCCCAACGCCAAGAAGATCGTGAACAAGCCGATCACGTCGCTGTCGTCGCTGACGAGCAACTACAACGTCACGGTCCCGTCCTCCGGCGCCTACAACACGTCGTACGACATCTGGGACACGGACTACGACTACGAAGTGATGCTCTGGGTCAACTACAACGGTGCCGTCGGCCCGCTCGGCACCTCGCAGGGCAACGTGACCCTGGGCGGCCACACCTGGGCCGTCTACAAGGGCGACAACGGCGCCAACCAGGTCTTCTCGTTCCTGCGGACCTCGGACTCCTCGTCCGGCACCGTGAACATCCTGCCGATCCTGAAGTGGATCAAGGACACCAAGGGCTGGTGGGGCAACGAGACCATCGGTGACGTCCAGTTCGGCTACGAGATCACCTCGTCGCCGGGCGGTCTGGACTTCGTGACCAACGGATTCGGCGTCTCCTCCAGCTGATCCTGATCCGCACAGGCCAAGGAGCCGGTCCTCTGGCGGGGGCCGGCTCCGGCTCCGCTACTCCCCCGTGCGTGCCAGCCATCGGGCCGTCTGTGCCCAGCGTTCGGGCCGCCCCGCCTCCAGCACCGCCGCGAAGCGCTCGGGTCGGGCGAGCAGGCGTCTGTCGCGCGGATGCAGTTCCGTGTGCGCGAGCAGCCAGCCCGCCAGCGCGTGCCGGTCGAGCGGTCCGGTTCCCCTCAGCTGTCGGGCGTACGCGTCGCTCGCGGCCTCCGTGTCTCCCGCGGTCAGCAGCTCGTCGGCCGTCGGCACGGGCCCGCGACGGGGTTCCCTTCGCATGTACAGCCGGCCCCGGTCGTCCTGCCAGTACCCGCCGCCCGCGTCCGGGGCGACCAGCGGGTCACCGCCCGGCACCGGATCGGCGCCCGAGCGCAACGCCTTGACGAGGGTGTCCCGTTCACCGTCCGCGCAGCGCAGGTTGCGCAGCCGCCACTCCACCCGGTGGCTGACCGCCGCCGCCCGGGCCCTGGCCTCGGTCGCGGGCTCCAGCGGTTCCCTCAGCCAGCCGTCGACCGTCCCGGACAGCCGGGTGACCAGTCGCCGTCCGGGACCCGTGAGCTGTCCGCGCGTGGCCAGGGTGCGGAGCACCATACGGGTCTGCAGGCGGCGCAGCGCGAACAGGAACGGTGCCCGTCCGTCCGGGTCGGCCGCGGTGTCCCCGATCCGGTCACGCCAGAAGCCGGTGACGCCGACGAAGGCGTAGGCGCCGTGCAGGAGGCCGGGCAGATGGCGTGGATCGGCGCGCCAGGGTGCGTAGTAGAGCTCGGAGCGGTCGTCCTCCATCAGCGGGAAGAGGTGGAGCAGTGCCCCCAGTTTGCTGTGCTGAAACTCGTGGACGAGGGTTTCCGCCAGGGAAAGGCCGTCCTGGGGACGGGCCATCACCATGGAGGCGAATGCGTCACCCGTCGAGGCACTGAGCCCGGCAGCCGGCACCGGGAGCCCGGCCGCACCGTCCTGGGCGCGCCAGGGGACGATCCGGCTGACGTCCTCGGGCCGCAGCCCGCCGGGACCCGTGCCGCCGCGCCGCAGGATGGCCACGGCGTCATGGAACAGGACCTGCCAGGACCGTAGTTCTGCGGGGTCGAGACGGCCTGGGGCGATCGGCTCGTCCAGATCACGGTACGGGTCGAGGTCGTCGAGCTGTACGGAGCGGGTTCCGTGCCCCGCGGCCAGTCTGTGCACGGGCAGCCACTGTGCCGATTCCGGATCCGTGAGCGGGAGTACGACGACGTCGGGCCCGTCGCCGGTGGCGACCGTGAGCGATCCGCCGGACACCACGGTGCGTACCGCGTGGAAATCGTCGCTGTCCGGACGCGGCAGGCGTACCAGGCCGAGTCCGGGCAGGCTGATGGTCCGCCCCCGGGCGGGCAGGAGCAACTCGGTGTCCGTGCCCGCGTGAACGGCCGCCGTCGCGGCCACGACCGCGATCTGCCCGGCATCGGCCCACAGCGGCGGCCCGGACGCCGTTCCGTGCAGTCGGCGCAGCGTGTGGGCGAGCCAGCTGCCGACCTGAGGGCTCAGCAGCAGCTCCTCGACCGGTTCGGGTGCTTGTTCGGCGGCGGCCTCCAGGGTGGGCCAGACCGTCCCCGCGTCCAGCGGGGCGAGGATGCCGGGATCCGCGTCGAACAGGTCGAGGAGCTCACGCAGCAGCAGCAGGCGGCGGGTCCGTTCGCCCTGGACCAGGAACGCGATGGCCTCCGGCGAGCCGCCGCCTGCGGCGATCTCGTCGAACAACGGGCCCGGCATACGGATCGGGGCGTACACATCGCTCCCTGTCGTGGACGGATGGTGCGCGGACGGGCTCTATTCGGCCCGCCCTGGTTCCGATCCGCCCATCGCGTTGCTGCGCGCGCGGCGGATCTCCGCGAGCAGTCGTGGCCCCATGTCGGGGTCCGGGACCAGTCGCAGATCGGCGACGCGCACGGAGGTCAGATCCATGAGGTCCGACTCGAGGTGATCGGGTGTGCCGTCGGCGGGTACCGGCTGGTACAAGGCGCGCTCCCCCTTCGCGAGCGGCGGCACAGGATGCCACCGTTTACTCCATCATGATGATTGAGACCCCTTCCCGAAACCCGTGTGATCACGCCAGCCGATCACATTCCGGGCCCGGGTCCCGCCACGAAGTCCTGTACGGCCGACTTCAGTTCGGCGGCCCGGCCGGGTTCGTCGTCGAGCAGGGTCACCGCGTCGTACAACTCCCACAGCCTGTCCGGCTGCGCCCTGAGTGTGCGTACGATCCCGATCACATCCGTGCGCGGCATCGGGTGCCTCGGCATCCGCTCGACAACCTTTGCGGGCAACTCGTTGACCAGTGCCTGGCGTTCGTCACGGTCGCTCATCAGCGGATACGCCAGCAGGGCCTCGATCAGCCGGGCCAGGAGACTGCCCGCCGACGCGGTTCCGGGGCCGGACGCTGCCGGCAGGACGCCCGGCACGGTCTCGGTCCGTTCCGGTCGGATCAGGTGGATGCCGGGGAGCCCGTCGATGCCGCCTGCCGCCCGGAGAGCGTTCATCCTCACTCGTACGGCCTCGAAGAGAGCTTCAGGATCCGGCAGCGGATCGGCGGGCAGCTCGTCCAGAACGATGTCCGAGAACACGCCGAGCCGGCGCACCGGATCGTTGGCCGCCCGCTGCCCCCGGCCGGTCGCGAACATCAGGATCTGCTCGTGCGCCTCGACCCGCTGCCCGGTCGGCAGCCGCTCGCTGGGCAGCGACTGGGGGAAGTGGTGCCGTTCGTCGAAGGTCCGGCAGGCATCGATCATCCACATCTGCCGTCCGAATCCCGTCACCGCGTCGCTCCTGAGCACACCGCGGGCGGACTCGGCGTCGATGTTGCGCCGGTCGGCCACGGTGGCGTCGGCGCAGTAGAGGCGCAGGTGCTCGTCCGTGTCCAGGACACCGTGTCCGCCCCACCACACCCACAGCGCGTCACCGCTGCGGGCGGGGATGTCGGTGACGAACGCGCGTCGCAGGGTGTCGTGGTCGGCCGGCCGGTACGGGAGGTCCGGCTCCGTGCCGGGCAGCGGTGCGAGATGGAGCAGGATGTTGGCCTCCGGAACACCGCGGGCCAGCAGCCAGTCGCGGAAGCGCAGGGCGTCCCTCACCGGGCCGGGGAGGTTCCAGTCCGCGCCGGCCGCATACTGTTCGATTCCGATCACCAGGGCGACGATGCGCTCCGGTTCCACAGGCCTCCGGGTCACGGCAGGCGCTCCCCGATGGCGCGGTAGACGGCCGGATCGGTCCAGTAGGCACTGTGCGCCACGGGGAAGGGCTGCCGGCTGTCGGTGGCCATGTCGTGGGCACGGCCGGCGAAGAGCGGCTCCGCCGCGTACCCGAGCAGATCGCGCCGGTCGTAGAGGTTCAGCCACGGCGGGACGTGGCCGGGGAGCGGATCCGGGTGCGCGAGCGTGGGCAGCGCGCCGGTCTCGTACAGGAAGGGGCCTTGCGAACCGACGGTGACCAGCAGCTCGACGCCGGGCAGGGGGCCCGATACCAGGGTGTCGAGACAGATGATGCCACCGAGACTGTGGCCGAGCAGGACCACGGGTGGCTCAAGCGGGGCGACGAGCTCCCGCAGACCCTGGCGCATGTCCTCACCGCGGGCCAGGTACTTGAGGATGTCACCGGCGGCCGGGTGCGCAGCGTCCGTGAGAGCGCGGCGGCGCCGCACCGCGTAGCGGGAGCCGAGTCGTACGAGCGGCTTCCCCGCCATCCGGAGCAGCGGGCCGCGCCCGGTGCCTGCCGGAGCCGCGCCCAGGCGCCCGGCGAGGGCCCCGACGGCAGCGTCCCGGGCATCTCCGCCGCCCTGCACGGGGCTGTCCTCCTCGACTGCCGCGGCGATGACGGTGGCGGCCAGCGCACGCGCCAGCACCCAGGCCAGCGTGTCCGGGTCCAGTGCCTCGGCCGCGGGCGCGAGCAGGGGGTCGCGCGCGAGCCGGGCCGCAGCCTGCGGGAGTCCTGGACCGAGCGGATCGGCCAGGGGTTCGCCGTGCGCCGCCACGTCGAGCAGGAGGGCTCTGGGCCGCTCGTCCGGGAAGGCCGCGCCGGGCGCCGTGACGCGCACGGTGGCTCCGGCCGCCGCCGTGGCGAGTTCGGCGGTCGGGTCGTCGTACAGCCGGGCCCACTCCTCCACCTCCTCACCCTGCTCGTCGGGGTGCCCGGCGCCGCGGCCCGTCCCGCTGCCGGGGCCCTCCGGGATGCTCGCGCCGCCCGCGGCGAGCCGGGCGCCGTACCGCTCGCCCCAGCGGTAGGCGACCAGGTGAGCGCCAGGAGCTGTTGCCGCCAGCCCCGATGTGACCTGTTCGAGCAGTGTGGTGAGGTGTGGTTCACGCACACCTGTGCCGTGTGTGAAGACCACCGTGGTCATGTGTCCGCCCCCGTTGCCGTGTTGCCGTCGGTCCGGTCCGCCACTCTTTCGGGCGGCGGACCGGGCCGACGGCCCTCCCTCAGCCGCGCTGCCGCCTCACATCGGCAGCGGCGTGATGTCGCATTCGATGCGCTGGTGCAGTCTGGCGGCCGTGTGCCAGGGGTGGTTGTCCCCGAGGACACGGGAAAGGCCCGCGACTGCAGTCGAGTTGAGCCGGTCGGCCTCCGCCGACTCCCCGAGACCACGGTGGTCCAGGGCGAGGTTGGCCGTGCAGGCGAGAGTCAGCGGGTGGTCGGCGCCCGCGGCCTCGGTGAGCGTCGGGAGGACGTCCTGGTCGGCGGCCTTCGCCTGGGCGAAATCGAGCCGCGCGTAATGGTCGTTGGCCCGGCACAACGCGGCCGTGAGGGTGCTGACGTGGGTCCTGCCGAGGGTGCTCTCCAGGAACTGCACCGCCTGGACGTCCAGGGTCTCTGCCCTGTCCACGTCCCCCTGCGCCCGCAGTGTCGCCGCCAGGTTCACCTTGACGAACTGTGTGTAGGGGTGCTGCTCCCCGAGCACCTTGCGATAGGCGGCGAGCGCCTGCTCGCCGAGCTCGCGGGAGCCCGTGAGGTCGCCGTTCAGCCGCCGTTCCACCAAGGTGTGGACAGCGGCGCCCATGGCATCCGTGTTGTTGAGGCCGTAGCGGGTGGTGAACCGTTCGAGGATCTGCTCCGCGAGCGCGGAGCCTCCCTCGACCACACCCGCCCTGCGCCGGCACACGGCAAGGTTGAGAGAGGCCCGGAGGGTGGCGGCATTCGTCTCGCCGAAGTGCGTCACGTAGGAGAGGTAGGTGGACTCCTGCAGCTCACGCGCGCCCAGGTAGTCACCGGCCTCGCGTACGTCGATGGCCAGCCCGTTCAAGGTGTTGAGGGTGAGCCCGCTCGCCGGGCCGTACAGCAGCTCGCGCTGGCGTACCGTCTCCTCGTCGATCTCCCGCGCACCGGTGAAGCGGCCGTTCAGCCGCAGCGCGATGCAGTAGTCGTGCGCCGCACTCAAGGTGGTGGGGTCCTCGGGGCCGAACAGGTCGCTGGCCCGGGTGAACGCCTCCTCCGCGAGTTCACGCGCCTGCTCGAACTCTCCCCGGTGGCGTAGCGCACCCGCCATCTGCCACATGGAGTCGATGAGTTCCTCGTCCGGGATCTGCGCACCGCGCGAGATCGCCAGAGCCCGTTCGTTGTGCACGACCGCCTCGTCGGGCCGTCCCAGAAGCCTCAGGTAGAAGCCGAGGAGCTTGGTGATCCTGATGACGTGCAGATCCTCGTCCCCGGACTCGGCGCGCCATGCCGACCACGCCAGCCGGGCCTGCGCCGCGCCGGACTCGTGCGCGCCCCAGTAGTAGAGGAAGAACACCATGTCGTACACCAGGTCACGGACCCAGGCATCGGAACTCGTCACCGCTCCGGAGGCGATCACATGGGGCAGGATCGCCTGGTAGGCAGGCCACTGGTCCGCGGAAGCGGGTGCCCCGGGCTTGGCCGTCGTGAGCAGCAGGTGGGCGGCCCGCGTCATCCTGGCCCGCTCCTCGGGATCCATCCTGGCCACGATCACGTTCTGCATCAGCCGGTGCATCTGCAGGGTGGCGGTCTTGTGGTCCAGCCTGACGAGGGACAGCTTGCTGAGGTCACGCGTGGCGCGGGCGAGCAGCAGCGGGTCGCGCAGGACCGGGTCGAGCTCCGGGGTGATCTGGACGTTGCGGCCGCCCCTGAACAGGTTGAGCGGAATGGGCTCCGGTGCCATGCACGCGCAGATCTCGAGGATCTGCCGTGCCGCGGGGTTGTCCTGCGAGAGGCGCCCCAGAGAGATGTCCCAGACGGCCGCGACCGGCAGCGGATAGTCGGGGGAGGGGTCGAGTTCGAGGATCTCGGGCCGGCGCTCCTCCAGCAGGCGGATGTACTCGTTCACCGGCATACCCGTCGCGGCGTGCCAGGCGCCCGCCTGCTCGACGGCGAGCGGCAGGTCGCCCAGCGCCTCGGCGAGTTTGCCCGCGTCCTCGGCACTCATACCGCGCGCGCGGCGCTGGAGGAGCGCGACGCTTTCGGTCCGGTCGAAGACGTCGACGCTGAGGGGTGTGGCGACGCGTTCCCACTCGCGGTTGCGCGAGGTGACGATGATCTTCCCCGGGCCGCCGTTGGGGAAGTAGGACCGCACCGTCTCGATGTTCTCGGCGTTGTCGAAGACCAGCAGCCAGTTGTCGAAGGGTTTGCCCGTACGGAGAGCCTCACGCACGGCGGGCACCGCGGCGTTCGCCTGCGGGCCCACCTCCAGGCCGAGCCTGCGCGCGAGGTCGGCCAGAGCGCCGAGGATCAGGTTCTCCTGCTCCGCGGGGATCCACCAGATGACGTTGAACTCGCCGCTGTGCCGGTACACGTACTCCACGGCGATCTGCGACTTCCCGACCCCGCCCGTGCCGTGCAGCGCGTGCGGGAGGACGGCAGTGGTCTCGTCCTCCTGCAACTGCCTCTCGACTGCCGCCAGAAGACGTTCGCGCCCGGTGAAGTTGGGGTTCTTCGGGGGCACGTTGCCCATGATCTTCGGCTGGCCGGTGCGCACGAAGCGCAGCTCCGGTGCTGAGGCTCCCCCGCCCTGCTCGGCCCTCCGGGCATCCTCTTCAACGGTTACGGGTGTCTGGGGCGACACGGATCCTCCTGGTGGAACGGTCGGACGCGACCGGGGTGCGGGGGCATTGTCATTCACATCAAAGGCCTCTTTATCATCTCTGGTCGCCTCCGTTGCCGGTACCGCGCCGCGCAGCAGTTCGTCGTTCAGGCGCACTGCCCGGCGTCTGTACGGCAGACCTCCCAGGGCGCGCAGGACGGCCAGTTCGATGCGCAGCCACGCCTGACCGCCTTCGCGGTCCGGGAGCGCCGCCTGTGCGGGGTCGCGCAGCGCCGCCCGGAGCCGGATGCCCTGCGCCTGACTGGCCCGGGACTCCGCCAGCAGGCCGACGGCGCGGGCCAGTTGGGTGCGGTTACTGGTGGCCAGCAGTGCTTCGCGTACTCCGTCGGCGAAGTCGGGGCCGTCCTCGTCGTCCCGTTCCCAGTCGATCAGGCCGCCCATCATGATCTCGGCCAGATGGTCGGGGCCCGACTCGGGGAAGGCCCGGTCGCGCAGTTCCTCGATGACGTCGAAGCGCATCGGCGCCACGGCCAGCAGGACCGCGAGCTGCTGGGCGAGCGGACTGGCCAGCGAGATGAATCTCCGTACGGCGTCCGCCGCCGCGCGGGGTCCGTCGATCCTGGGGGTCCGGAGGCCGGGCGCGGACACGCCCTTGGCCATCGCGCCGGCCAGGACGACGGGCAGGGCCCGACGCACCCCGCGCTCGCCGGTGACGAGGTCGGCCCAGGCGCGGAACGAACCGGGGCGGAGGCTGAGAACGGGTACGGCCACGGAGCCGTCGCCCGTCTCGGGCAGGACGTGGCTCCGCTCGGGCCCGCCGTGCGGAGGATGGCAGAGGAAGTGCCGGTTGAGCGCGCCGAACCCCGCGGCGTCGAGCCGCGCCCTGAAGGGGTAGACCGAGGACCGGTGCCGGAGGTAGGGGGGCAGCAGATGGACGAGCGCCGTGGGACCCGCCGCGGAGAGCCGTCCCATGAGCTCGTCGGCTCCGCGCTCCGCCCAGCCGGCGGCCAGTCCGTCGGTGACGACGAGGAACAACCGCGCCCCGCGGCCGTCGAGCAGCTCCGCGGGGTCGGCGTGGCGGTTGCCCGGCCAGCGCAGTACGGGAGCGCCCCCGCCGGGCAGGGACACTTCGACCGTACGGACGTCACGGAAGGCGCCGCTGTGCACGGCCTCCTCGGCCAACTGGCGTACGGTGCCGCCCCAGACGGGCATGGTGGGCGCCCGGTCCACGAGCAGCATCAGGTCGAAGGCGCGCTCCTGAACCGGTTCGAGATAGGGGATCCACAGTCCGTCGGCCAGACCGTTCTCGGCGGTGCGTGCCTCGTCGAGCCGGTTCAGATGCCGCGACGGCACACGCCGGCCGAGCCCGCGCAGGGCCTTGGCCAGGCGGAGCGGCACCGCGCGCCGTGCGGGCCGCGGTGACTTGGGGAGCTGCCCCTCCGGCCGGCCGGCCCGGGTCTCCTCGATGGTGCGCAGCTCCAGGTTCCGGGCGTCGACATCGGTGGCCCCGGCGGGCACGACGTCCTGCACGCCGGTGTCCGAAGGCGGGGCATCGACATCGGGAAGCGATTCCGGCTCGGCGGATAAGCCCTCCGGGGTGGCCTCCGCATCCCCGTGCGAGGTCCGGCCCGCCCTGCGCCACGCAGCCGCCAGCCAGACACCGTCCCCGAGGTCCCGCCAGCTCGCGTCGCCGTCCGTGTCATGGGTGGCGGTGCCGCTCGACGTGGCCGTCGAGTCCGGGGCGCGTTCCCGTGGCGAGCCGTTCATCAGCGGCCTTTCGAGAGGTCGCGGAGAAGCATCTCGACGAGCTTACGCCCGTCGCTGTCGGCCCGGAATCCATGAGCGGTGGTGAGTTGCACGGCGTTCAGCAGTTGATCGACCGACTGGGTGCCGCCGCCGTCCAGGCGCCTGACGAAGTCGTCCACGAGAGCCTCGATTCCCTCGGGCCGCCTGCGCAGGTGGCTGACGACGATGGAGACGAGCTGCTCGCGGCTGGGCGGGCGCATCTCCAGAGGCAGGCAGCGGCGCCGGAACGCGGCCGGGAACTCACGTTCGCCGTTGCTCGTGATCACGACGACGGGGAACTCGGAGCACTCGACGCGGCCGGACTCGATGACGGCCCGGCTGCGGGGGTCGTCGGTGAAGACGGACACGTCGGCCGCACCGGCGCGCACCAGTTCCGGAATCTCGTAGCTGCCGTTCTCCAGTACGTGGAGGAGGTCGTTGGGCAGGTCGATATCACTCTTGTCCAGCTCGTCGACGAGCAGGACCCGTGGCCGTTCGTACGCGAGGAGCGCGGTTCCCAGCGGGCCGAGGGTCAGGAAGTCCCCGAGGTCGGGAGCACTGCCGGCCTCTCCCGGCCCGCCGTCGCCGCCCGCCCGCCAGGCGGCGATGGCCTGGGCCCGTCCGATCGCGTCGTACTCGTACAGGCCGCCGCGGAGGGTCGAGCGGCTCACGATGCTCCACGGCAGCACCCGGCCGAGGCCCAGTTCCCGTGCGATGAGATAGGCGAGGGTCGACTTGCCGACACCGGGTGGCCCGGTGATCAGCAGGGGACGTCGCAGGAGGAGGGCGGCATTGACCGCGTCGATCGCCTCGTCGCGCAGCTGAGGGCCCTCCTGCACGATACCCAGTCGGCGCAGCGCCGATTGGGCGTCGTCGGGCGGCGCGTCCTGCAGCGGGCTTCCGGAGAACACTCTCCAGGGGGGTGGCGCCGGAAGCTCGGGCAGCCCGCCCGCGGGGGGCTGCCCCGTTGCGTGGAACACCCTCCAGGAAAGCGGCGTGACAGGCTGCGCTGCCGTGTCCTGCTCGGTCATGCTGTCAACTCCTCACAGTCGACCAGGCGGTTGGGGTCGTCCCAGAAGAACGCAATGTGCTTACCCAACGACAGGCTGTCGCGACCCAGCCGCTCGGCGTCTTTACGCAACTGACTTATTCTCGCGGACAGTTGAGACGGAGGACTGGCGAGCAGCAGAGCCAGTACCTCACCCGACAGGTCGGGGCTCTCAGGTCTGCGGTCCCAGGCTGCAAGGCCCACTCCCAGTTCGATTGCGGTGATGAGTGCTTCCAGACCGCGGTCGGGCAGGGCGGGAACATCGAGTATGACCGCGGTCAGCCGCGGGTTCGCCTCCAGGTCGGCACGCCAGATGTCGAGCCGGCCGCCCTGCTCCCCCTGCCAGCGGTGGGCCTGGGCCGCACCGGACTCCTTGAGCTGCTTCCAACGGGCCCGCCAGCGCCCGAGCTCCTCGGTGTTGCGGTCCCTCATGCGCTCGAGGCTCCGCAGATGAATATGGTAACGAAGACCGATCGGCAGTGGGACACGAGTCCGCGTACCCAGTTCGAGCCGCGCCATGTCGAGGTTGAGGAATTCGAAGGGCAGTACGAACTCGACCTGCACGGGCGGGTTGTTCTCGTCCTTCGCGACGCCCGCCCAGCGTGATCCGCCGCCGTCGATCGCGCGCCCGACAGCAGGCGCCAGAGTGTCCAGGGTCGCTCGTTCGATGCGCCCGGCCACCGGCTCCCAGTAGCCCGGGGCAGGGTTGACCCAATGGCGTACGAAGACATCGGCCGAACTGTCGTCGGCGGGCTCCACCATCACGACGAGGCAACGTGCCACATCCGGATCGGACACCGGCAGAGCCGCGATCGCGCGCCTGCGGTCGGCCAGGGCGTTCACGGCCTCGGGGCCTGCCTCCCGGGCCCATCGGTCCGACCAGTCCCTGAGCTGTTCGCGGAGTGCCGGCTGCACCTGGAGTGCCGTGATCTCGACCAGCACCAGGGCCGGTGGTAAGCCGTCGGCCTGGGCGTTGCGCTCGCGCAGGTAGTCGAAGCGCTGGGAGGGTGACTGGCCGTAGGGAAGGTCGACGATGCCCAGTTCGTGGACGAGGACCGCGTGCAGACGGCCTTCGTCGGCAGTCCGCGCATCGGCGAGCAGCCGCCGGATCCGCTCCACCGCGATGTCGTCGAACTCCGCCGACAGGTCGGCCACCGCCCCGTCCGGCATGCCGATGTCCACCAGCCGGGCCAGCCCTGCCGAGTAGTCCCGGCCGGCGATGACGCTCACTCCGTCGACGAGCGCGTCGAGACCCCGCACGCGCTTGACCACGATCATGACGAGGGACAGCATCTCCACCCGCGGGTTCCTCCGCAGGTAGGTGATCTCCACGCCGAGCTGCTTGCTCACATAGGCGACGAAGAGAACGCACTGGTCGGGATCGCGCACGAAGTCCAGCTCGCATAACTCATCGACCAGGGACCTGATCAGGAACGCATCGGCCTCCCCAGGCCTCTGCGGCACATGTGCCACCACCGACCAACCCCCGCCGAGCCGGATCATCATCCACAACTGATCGCGAAGTTATCACGCCGAATCTTGAGCAACCAGGTTCATTCCCAGCCCCGTTGACCCCTATGCCGCCGCAGGCCCCGCGCGTACCGCGGAGCGCCGGAAGACCGTCCACCCGAACGGGTGAGGCGACCCGGCACCGCTCAGGCCGGAACCGGTCCGGTGCTCGCGCGGACCGTCAACTCCGGTACCAACAGCTCCACTTCGTCCGTGCCTCGGCCCGCAAGCTTGGCCACCACCTGTTCGACCGCACGGCGGCCCATCTCCTGTGCGGGAATGGCGACCGAGGTGAGACGCACGGAGGCCTGGGCGGCCACCTGCTCGGGGCAGATGGCCACGACGGACACGTCCTCCGGCACGGCGCGGCCCTGCTGCTGAAGCAGGTTGAGCAGCGGCTCGACGGCGGCCTCGTTCTGCACGATGAACCCGGTCGTGCCCGGCCGCTCGTCGAAGATCCGGCCCAGGGTGCCGGCCATCGCCGCGTACCCGCCCTCGCAGGGCCGGTGCAGGACCCTGGCCCCGGACTCCTGCGCCTTGGCCCGTATCCCGTCCACCGTCCGCTCGGCGAAACCGGTGTGCCGCTCGTAGACGGCGGCGGCCTCACCGATCACCGCGATCTCGCGGTGTCCGAGCCCCGTGAGGTGTTCCACGCACAGCGCCCCGGTGGCCTCGAAGTCGAGGTCTACGCAGGTCAGTCCGGCGGTGTCCGCGGGCAGGCCGATGAGGACGGCGGTCCGCCCGGACTCCCGCAGCAACGGGAGCCGCTCGTCGTGGAGTTCGACGTCCATCAGGATCATCGCGTCCGCGAGCGAACTGCCCGCGATCCGCCGGACGGCGGCGGGCCCCTCCTCCCCGGTGAGGAGGAGGACGTCGTAGCCGTGGGTCCGTGCGGTCGTGGCGACCGCGATGGCGATCTCCATCATCACCGGCACGTACATGTCGGTGCGCAACGGCACCATCAGGGCGATGATGTTGGACCGGCTGCTGGCGAGGGCCCGCGCCCCGGCGTTGGGGTGGTAGCCAAGCTGCTGGATGCTGTGCTCCACCCGCTCCCGGGTGGAGGCGGAGATGGACCGCTTCCCACTGAGGACGTAGCTCACCGTGCTCGCGGAGACTCCGGCGTGCTGGGCGACCTCGGCAAGCGTGACCATTCAGCTCTCCATTACAGATGAGGACCGAAAGGAGACCTGGTGAAGCGCTTCGACAGCGTCCACTCCTGGTTCCCTTTACACTCTGACATGCATAGACACCGTGGAGCCTAGACTCGCTCACAGGGACTGTCCAGAGTGGCATCGAAGCGCTTCGATCATGCGATCCCCGGCTCCGTCCAGCACACCGTGACTCAGGATGCCGACGGTGTCCACCCGGCCAGCCAGTCGGCGGTCTCCTGCTCCGCGGCCCCGGAGTCCGAGAGCTGCGGCCGGTTGCTGCTCGCCGAACCCGCGCCCGGCCCGGTGTTCTTGTACTCGGCGAATCGGTCGTCCTTCCAGGAGAAGCCGCTCATGTCGGTCCACGGGGCGGATTTGATCGCGGCACTGAGCGTGGTGTTGCGGAAGGTGGCCATCGGGTCGAGGGAGGCGTCGCCGCCCGCGTGCCAGGGCCGGCCGAGGTAGAAGCTCGCCGCGGAGACGTCCCCGTTGACGGTGGAGTTGTTGATCAGGAAGCCCTTGCGGTCCGCGGCGGTACTGGGCGCGGCGATGTAGCCGGCTGAACTGCCGTCCCATCGCTTCTTCAGGGTGATGACGGATTTGTCGATCACCGCGCTGGCCCGCCCGAAGATGAAGTCGACGTTGCCGACGACGTAGGAGTTGGTCATGTAGACACGGCCGAGCGTCGCCTTGGACGCGGAGTCGAGCAACAGGGTGTCCTGGTCTCCGGTGACGATCACGGAGTCGAGGAAGACCTTGTCCGCGGCGGTGCGCAGGGCGACGGCCTGCAGTCCGCTCATGTTCTGGTGCGCGGCCTCGTCGAAGTCGTTGGAGACGGTGAGGTTGCGGGCCTGGAAGCCGTCCGCCTCGGCGGCGACGGTGGCACTGCCGCTCGTCCCGTAGGTGCCCGACCCGTCGGGTTTCTGCGTGCCCGAGGCGTTGTTGTAGACGATGACGGTGTCGCCGCGGCCGGATCCGCTGCCCAGGAGCGTGACGTTCTGCTTGGTGGCGGGGATCTTCACCGTCTCGCGGTAGGTACCCGGCTTGATGGAGACAATGACGCGTGCGGTGTTGCCCGCCGGGATCGCGTTCACGGCGGCCTGCACGGTGGTGTACTGGCCCGTGCCGTCCTTGGCGACGGTGAGTGCGGCGGCCGCGGCCGCCGCACCGGAGGCCTCTGCGTACGCCTGTACCGGGAGGACCGCCGCGAGCGCCGTCGCCGCTGCCGCCGCCACGAGTCCGGTGCGCCGTCCTCGGCGGAGCGCGGCATGTCGATTCGCTGCCATGGCTTGATCCGTTCCGTGGGGAAGAGGTGGGGGTTCCGGGAGGTAGTCGCCGCCGCGCCCCGAAAGGTTGCCGCGACCCGCGACCCGCGGCTCGTGGCGTCACCGGCCGGTTCGGGGCCGGGGCCGGGCGCCCTGCCTCAGGGCCTGCAGAACCGCGCGTCCCGCCCGAGGACCTGCCCGCGGGGTCCCGCGGCCCGCAGCACCACGTCGAGCGCACCGGCCGGATCGGCCGCGTACCCGGTGCTGAACCAGGCCATATTGGCCTCGACCACCGCCCACCGCTCGGCGTCCCGGCCGCCCGGCCCCCGCATCCGCCCGATGTCGACCACCACCCCGCTGGGGAGCGTGGCCCCGCAGGCCTCGGTCAGCCGCCCCGCGAAGTCCCGGATCCTGCCCTCGTCCGGGTGCCCCTCCAGCGGTGCGGCGTCCAGCCGGCCGAAGGTGGCGTACTGGGAGCCGGTCCGTATCTCCCCGTCGAGCAGGAAGAGCCTGAACTCCTGTGCCCAGGTCACCACTTCACTGACCTGGACCACCGGGTCGCTCCGGGGCGTCAGCACCTGGAGCGCGCTTCCGTCCTCGTACACCGCGGCCGGGAAGCTCTTGTCGGTGGGCGGCTTCACGAAGACGGGGCTCTTCTCGCGGCGGGCCTGGGACAGCGTGACGCGCTTGATCCTGCGTCCGGTGAATGCGTACGGCAGAGCGTCCAGCCAGCCCTCGTCCGGCTCCAGGAGTGCCAGCCCCAGGGGCCCGGCAGCATCGGAGGCGAAGTGCGGGCCGCCGTAGTAGTGCGTGCTCCCGCTCCCCCGCAGCCGGTCCGGAATCCCGTCGCGGGACAGGATCACGACCTCCATGCCACGTTCGCGCGCCGCTTCTGCCAGGAGCCCGGCCGTGGTGGAACGGTGCGGGGCGAGCGCCAGGAGAGGGACCATACGCATGCAGCCCAGGGCCTCTCGCGGCGCAGGAACCCTGGGGTCCGGGCGCGGCCCGGACCCCAGGTCCTCAGGTTGCCGGAGTGAGCTTCCACTGCTGGCAGTTGTTGTTCAGCCAGGACCACTGCCGTACGTCCGCACCGTCGGCGGCCGAGCAGTCGGCCACGTCGGCGACCTTCCCGCTCGCCCGGTTGACGATGCGCACCCAGCCGCCGGCCGCCGTGGTGACGAGGCCGAAGCGCTGGCAGGTGTTGTTCAGCCACGACCACTGGCGCAGGTCGGCGCCGTCGGCGGTGGAGCAGTCCGCCGTGTCGAGCACCTTGCCCGAAGCGACGTCGACCAGGCGGCTCGTGTCGTCGCCCTGGTCCTCGATGCGCCATTTCTGCTGCGTGCCGCCGTTGCACGTCCACTGCTGGACGTTCGCTCCGTCGGCGGTCGAGGAACCGTTCACGTCGAGGCACTTTCCGGTGGCCCTGTTGACCACCGTGTACGCGGTCGGCGTGGCCGCGCTCTCGCCCGAGGGCCCGGCCAGGGTGGTGCCGAGGGCGACGGGCGTGCCGAGGTTCGGTGTCCCGTCACTGTTCCAGGTGAACTTCTGTGCCCGCGCGGTCCTCCCGTTGTCGCAGCCCTCGGACGCCGAGTCGTTGGCGTGGTAGACGATCCAGCTCTCCGTGCCGTCGGGCGAGGTGAAGAAGCCGTTGTGCCCCGGCCCGTACACCCCGGCGGCGTTGTTGCGCTGGAAGACCGGGGTGGACTTCTTGGTCCAGGAGGAGGCGGAGAGCGGGTTGGATCCGGTCAGGGTGAGCTGCCCGAGCTTGTAGTCGGGGGTCCAGCAGCCGCTGGCGGAGTAGACGATGAACGTCTTCCCGCCCCGCTGGAGCACCTCGGCGCCCTCGTTCACCGTGCCGCCCGACTTCTCCCAGTCGTACGTCGGCGTGGAGATCGTCGAGAACGACCCGCTGAGCGTGTACGGGTTCGACATCGGCGCGATCACCAGGTTCTGTGTCCCGCCGCCGCTCGCACTGCCCAGCAGGTACATCGAGCCGTTGAGGGTGAGCACGCTCGGGTCCAGCATCCAGGTGCTGCCGAGCTGGTTCCTGTACGTGTAGGGGCCCATCGGGTCCGTACCGGCGCTCTCCAGCACGTGCACCCGCTGCGTGGGGTTGTAGTCGGCGATGTTCTGCCCGGCGACGAAGTAGAGGTACCAGCGGCCGCCCGAGTAGTGCAGCTCGGGTGCCCAGATGTTGCAGCAGCGCGAGGAGGCGTCGCCCTTCCAGACCTGCACGCTCGGCGCGGTCGCGAGCCCGGCGAGGGTCGGCGACTTGCGCATGGTGATGACGTCGGTCCAACTCGTCGACACCAGGTAGTAGTTGCCGTCGTGGTAGGAGATCCAGGGGTCGGCTCCCTTCTGCGCCTTGACGGGGTTGGTGTACGGACGCCCCTCGGCGGCCTGCACGGAGGACGTCT
This sequence comes from Streptomyces sp. NPDC056452, assembly GCF_042796085.1. NCBI lineage: Bacteria > Bacillati > Actinomycetota > Actinomycetes > Kitasatosporales > Streptomycetaceae > Streptomyces > Streptomyces sp. NPDC056452. Next base: position 90,681 of record NZ_JBHTRI010000006.1, on the reverse strand, counting down.
CGGACGGCGCGGCCTGTGTGGCGGCCGGCTGCCCGAGCGCGAGGGCAAGCAGGAGGGCGCTCAGCAGGGTCAGTAGGCGACGGGCCATCCGCTGCTCCAGTTCAGTAGGTTGACGCCGAGCTTCGGCGTGCCGTTGTCCTGGCCGTCGTAGTAGTGGTAGACGAGCAGGTCACCGTCGGAGTCGGCGAGGATGGACTGCCCGCCGGGGCCGATGTACCGGCCGTGGGACTCCATGACGGGGGTGCCGCCGTTGCTGAGCATGTTGACGCCGTTGCGGTCGTAGTAGGGCCCGGTGACACTCGTCGCCCTGCCCACCTTGATCTTGTACGTGGAGCTGGTGCCGGCGCAGCAGGTGTCGTACGAGGCGAAGAGGTAGTAGTAGCCGTTGCGCTTCACGATGGAGGGCGCCTCGACGGCCTTGGTTCCGGTGGGGCGGGAGGCGAGCGAGCGGCGTGCGGTGTCTCCGGCGTACTGCTTGCCGGTCGACGGGTCGACGCGGATCATCTTGATCCCGGTCCACCAGGAGCCGAAGGACAGCCACCACTTGCCGTCGTCGTCCACGAAGAGGTTGGGGTCGATGGCGTTGTAGTCACTCGACGAGTTCGAGGTGTGGACGATCCCGTAGTCGCTCCAGCTGCCCGCCTGGCCGGTGGTGGAGGCCGCGAGGCCGATCGCCGAGGTGTTCGAGCCGAAGGACGAAACGGCGTAGTACATCAGGTACTTGCCGCCGCGGTAGGAGATGTCCGGGGCCCAGGGGTCCGATGCGGACGAGTAGTTCTTCCACCAGCTCGGCTTCGTCGTGAAGGCGTTGCCCGACCGGCCGAAGGCGGTGCGGTCGGTGGAGGTGCGGAGCTGGAGGCCCTCGCCGGTGGAGTAGAGCAGGTACTGGCCGGACGTGCTCCGGATCATGGAGGGGTCGTGGACGACGATGTCGCCGTTGACGACACCGGGGTTGGGGTACGCGGACGCGCTGGTCGGCACGAGCGCCAGCAGGAGTGCGGCGGGCAGGGCGGCGAGGGTCCTTCGCCGGATTCTTCTCGGGATGCGGCTCATCAGGAGACCTTCTTCGGTCGTGTCGGGGTACCCGGCAGTCGTCACCGAGGGGACAGGAGGTTGCCATGCGCATGACATTCATCTGTTCGGCTGATCGAACGACGCCCGTAACTTCGGACGGTCGACCAGGACGGGACCGTAGAATCGAACACGTCTTGCGTCAACGGATTGAGCACGTATTCGACGAAAACCCGGACTCCGTCCGGTATCGCGAACGGACCGGCCCGCCCGGATCGGGCGGTACCGGCCGAACGCGACTGATTCCGGGGCCTGTTGGCTACAGCCCGTAGGTGAAGTTCCCGCGGCCCGTGTGCTGCGGATCGGGCGCGGTGGTCCCGCACAGCGGACCGCCCTCGGTTCCGACGTTCACGAGGCCGGTCGCCTCACCACCGAGGCCGACGAACCGCAGCGCGTGCCAGCGGGGCAGCCAGTACACGCGGCCGCGGTGGTCCGTGAGCAACTCCCGCAGATCGGCGGGGGCGTGCATCCATACCTCGGGGAGGCCGCCGGGGTGTTCGAAGGCCGCGCGCAGCACCAGCCAGCCGTCGTCGCGGACATCGCCCGCGGTCAGCAGGAGTTCCACGGCCTGGCCGGGTTCCTGCACGCACTTCTTGGCATGGATCCAGTGCACGTGGTGGCCGGGCGCGTACCGCGAGCAGGCGTCGTGGTGAATGAGGTGAGGGAGCATGGCTGTGGTCGCCTTCCGGGGTCCTGGACCCCGGGGGCCCGTCCCCGGTGGTCCGCTGTTCCCCGCACGGTGCCGCGCGGGGCGGGTCGTCACCCGGAGCACCCGCAGCGGAGCGGGGTGCCGTCCAGCGAGCCGGGGCTTTCCACTGGAACTCATGACCCGTCAAAAGCGTAACAGGAGCCGGGAGGAGGTCGGGGGCCCGCACACCACCCCCGCGCAGGGGCGCGCCGCCGCCCCGCGTACGGGCACGACACCGCCCCGCGTACGGGCACGACGCCGCCCCGCCCTTACGCGTCCACATCTCTTGCCGTGCGCAGGTTCTCCTCGTCCACGGCGCCTCAGCCGTGCAGCAGGACGGGGAAGGCCTCCATGTCGTTCTGCGTCATCACCGGAAGCTTGCGGATCTCGTCGTCCGGTATCGCGAGCTTGAGCGCGGGGAAGCGCGCGAAGAGGGCGGGGAGCGCGATGCCGGCCTCCACCCGTGACAGTGCGGCACCGGGACAGATGTGGGGGCCGTGACCGAAGGTCATGTGCCGGATCGGTGTCGGGCGGGTGATGTCGAAGGAGTCGGCGTCCTCGCCGTGCTGTTCGGCATCGCGTCCGATGACCCGGTAGGAGATGACGACACCCTCTCCCGCGGCGATCACCTGGTCGCCGACCTGGATGTCCTCCGTGGCGAAACGCATCAGCAGGTGCGTGGTGGGCGTGTCCCAGCGCAGCGTCTCCTCCACCACCGTCTCCCACGGGATCTCCCCGTCCAGCACCTTCTGCAACTGGTCGGGGTGGGCGAGCAGCGCGCGTACGGCGTTGAGGATGAGCCCGATCGTCGTCTCGTGCCCGGCGGCCACCATGGCCTTGAGGTTGCCGACGACCTCCTCCTCGGTGAGGGGCTCGCCGCCCTCGTCGGCCAGAATCAGGGCGCTGGTGAGGTCGTCCGTGGCCCGGGCCGTCTTCTCGCGCACGAGGTCGGTGTAGAAGACGTCCAGTTCCCGCAGCAGTGCCAGCCGCTCCTCCTGCGGGGTGAGCATGGAGAAGAAAGCCTTGTACTGCTTCGTCAGCATCGGGAACTGGTCCTCGTCCACCCCCATCAGCAGTCCGACGACCCGCATCGGCAGCGGCTGGGCGAAGACGGCCTTGAGGTCGACGACACCGTCCTTGCCCTGCTCGGCGAGGGCGTCGAGGAGCTCCTCGGTGAACTTCTCGATGGCGGGGCGGACTGCCTCGAGCCGGCGCGGGGTGAGCGCCTGGGAGGTCTTGGTCCGCAGCCGCCGGTGCTCGCCGCCGTCGACCGTGAACATGGAGCGTCCGGCATCGATCATTCCGATCAGCGGCCACGCATGGGTGACCTCCCCGCTCCTCCACAGCCCCCAGGCGTCCAGGTCCTTCACCAGCCGCGGGTCGACGAGCAGTTGACGTGCTTCTGCGTGGCGTGTGACGGTCCACGCGGGGACCCCCAGCAGCTCGATGCGCGCGAGCGGGCCCGCCTGGCGCAGCTGCTCGGTCTCACCGTCGAGGTTCTGGACCATGGGGTCGATGACCACGGTCGCGTGAGGGCAGTTCACAGCAGATCTCCTGTCGTACGTACGGGAGCGAACCGGACGGGGAGCGCGTTCATCCCGCGCAGGAAGGCGGACGGCCGCCGGACGAGGTCCTTTTCGGGGACGGCGAGTTCGAGATCGGGCAGCCGGTCGAGGATGACCTCGATCCCGGTACGGGCGATGGTCTCGGCGATCTCCTGCGCGGGGAAGGGGCAGCGGTACTCACCGTGGCTGAAGGCCAGGTGCGCGCTGTTGCTGCTGTGCCTCGCCGCGCCGTCGGACCCCAGGTCCTGGCGTACGAGGGGGTCGGTGTTGGCCGCCCCCAGGCCGAGCAGCAGCATGTCCCCGGCGCGGATCGTCCGTCCGCCGAGCTGGGTGTCGCGGACCGCCCAGCGGCCGGCGAGGATCTGCGTCGGGCTCTCCTCCCAGAGGACCTCGTTCATGGCGTCGCCGATGCTGCGCCGGCCTCCGGAGAGCGAGTCGGCGAACTGGTCCTCGGTGAGCATCAGCCGCAGGGAGTTGCCGATCCAGTCGGCGGTGGTCAGATGGCCGGCGGCGGTGATGGCCATGAGGTCGAGCGCGTACTCCTGATCGGTGAACGGCTCCGGGTTCGCGAGCATCCGGGAGGTGACGTCGTCCCCGGGAGCGTCCCGCTTGACCGCCACGAGCCGCTGCATGTGCTCGGCGAACTGCCCGTACGCCTTCTGCGCGCCGGGCCCCCCGTCGGCCAGGTCCTTCAGGACACGGGCGATGTCCGCTCCTTCGGCGTCGGGGAAGCCGACGAGCCGGGCGAGGACGAGAACGGGCAGCGGTTCGGCGAACTCGGCGACGAGATCGGCCGTGCCCCGGCTGCAGATGTCGTCGATGAGGCGGTCGGCGAGCTGCTCGCAGTGCCCCCGGATCTCGAACGGATCGGCGCTCTCGAGCGCGGGCACCACCATCTCGGCATGCCGCCGGTGTTCGGCGCCCGCGGTGAAGTAGATGGACGGCATGGGGCGGCCGACCATGGGGAGCAGCGGCCAGTCCTCGGGTATGTGCTCCCACTGGTTCCACAGCCCGACATCTCTCGGGAACAGCTCGCCGTCACTGGTGACCTGGTGGAGCTCGCGGTACCCGACGACCAGCCAGGCCGGGAAACCGCCGGGGAGCTCGACCGGCACGACGGGCCCGTACTCGTGCCGCATGGTCCGGTAGAGGGCCTGCGGAGCGGTGTGGAACTCCGGGCCGCTGAGCGGTACGGGAGCGGTGGCTGCGTGCGCGGGGCAGCCGCCGCCGGATGCGGGCGCGGCGGACGGACGAGGGGTCGTCATCGTACGGACTCCTGGGAGACGGCTTCGCGCGTTGCGGCCATACGATCAACGCGGGACCACTATAAGGAGGTTGGGTGAAGCATCGGGCGCCAATCGCGCCGATTTCCGACCTTTAACGATCACGTCATACCTGGATCGATTCACGAATGATCGAAAACGGACGGATCGCGCTCCCGGGTACCGGGAGGCTGTACGGAGTCGGTCGGCGCGCGCCGGGACCTGCCGCCGCGCCCGGCGGGCAGATGGGAAGTGGTGACGGCTGGTTGCTGCTGCGCTCGCTCGCGAGGAATCGACGAGCGCACTCCCGAAAGCCTCAACGGGCCTATTCCAAGTTCGGTTTGAGCAGGTCGGGTGCGAAGCGAGGGCGGCGACGAGGGCAGGATTCGAACCTACGTCCACCCGGGATCAGAGCCGGGCGCTCCTCCACAGAGCTTCCTCGTCGCCGCGTCGATCATGGCCGGGGGGCGCCGTCCCGGGCAACCGGATTTCCCGAGGTGCTGGAGCCGTAGCCGTCGATCACAGCCACTCCTTCGCCGCTGCGCGTTTGCCCTTGCCGGAGAACACTCCGGCGGACCGGAGGGCACTGGCCATGAGCGGGTCCCCCACGGCGACACCGTGGACCAGTTCGGGCGTCCGGCGGAAGGCGACAGCCTCGACCGTGGGCCTGGGAGCCGTCCAGGCACCGGCGACCGGGTCCATCCGATGCCGCGCGCAGACTTCCTCGACCAGTGAGCGCGGGCATTCCCTCTCTCCCCGAAGCACTTCCCAGGGCAACGGCAGCTCGGCCCAGATGTAGGTGTCAGGGTGCAGCCCGCCGCCGCTCATGCGGTGCCAGTACGCCACATCGGCAGCCATCAGCCGGGGCACCTTGCCCGGGCAGACGCGATCCAGGATGTTGTCCTGGCCCAGTTCGGACAGGATCGCGAACCAGTGGGCCCGGGCCGCGTTCCACGCCTGTGCGGCCTGGTTCCACGTCGATGAGTCGTCGCCGCGGCGCACGATCATCGTGTCGCGCTCCAACGGATGCCGGTTCCAGGCGTCCTCCAACAGTTCCGCGACCTGGCGCAGGAAGCCGTTCCACCGGACCAGCAGGCGGGTGAGGTCCTCGTCGGACACCGCGCCCAGCACCTCCGACGTGGGATGCACGTGCGCGACCGCGGACCAGCAGGTCCGCTCAGGCTGCGCGCGCAGGCGCTGGAACAGGGCGTCGGCGACCTCGTCGTAGACCTGGCGCTGCCGGCCGTTGGTGAACACACTGCGCATGCAGCCCCGCGCTGTGAAGTACGCGATGAAGGCCGCCGTGTCCGGATCCGTGGCGAAGAGGCCGTACGGCAGTGCGTGGGCGAGCGCCCCCTTGCCCGTCATGGTCACCTCGCGGCGGCGTTGCTCGTGAATCAGCCGCGCCAGCTTCGCCTCCGTACGGCGCAGGAGACGGAAACGCTTGTTGTACTGGCGCTTGGAGACCTCGCCGAGACCGGCGGCAGCTCGCTCGGCCCGGTCGAGACGGTCCACGCCGAAGTCGTTCTGTCCGTACGCGCGGCCTATGGACCCGCCTGCACGCCGGATGACTGCCTCGATCCGGTCCGGATCGTCTCCCGCACTGTCGGCGAGCTCGGGGACGTCCGTGAACAGGCCTGCTACACGGGTGAGTTGACGCTGCGCGCCGACGGGGCGGGCGAAGTCCTCGCGCATGGAGGTGTAACCGTGCCAGAGATTGCGCAGCGAATGCTCGGCAGCCTTCGCGAGTGCCGCCTCCGTGGTCGCGTCGAGTTCGGTGCCCTGGGCCGCGTACAGATCCTGGATGAGCCGGGCCACATCCTCCGGACGCCTGCGCAGTATGAGCGAGGCGTGCAGCTCACGGAGGATTTCTTCGACTGTGGGCGACGGCATGAGCGCCACCTTGCCATTCCTCGGCCACGTGCCCAACTGGATATCCGCAGGCCGCCACCACGGATTCCCACCAGCAGGTCGTTCGTTCCGTGGCGATGGTACCGACCGGAACTCCACCCTGTGAAAGTCTGCTCATGAATGGTCGGGTTTCCTCATCGGGCCTTGCGGGCGCTGCTTACCCCCGAGTAACAAGATGATCATGAACCTCTTCAGCCGTAGTTCCACCCTCCGACGCACAGCGGCACCGACCGCCCCGGTGGCCCCCACGGCCCCCACCGCTGCGGTGGTGCCGGATCCGGCCCTGGCGGCTCTCACCGGAGAGTGGATGATCGACCCCGCGCACAGCAGGATCGGATTCTCCGTGCGGCACGCCATGGTGACGACGGTGCGCGGTTCCTTCGCGGAGTACGAGAGCCGCCTCTACTTCGACGGCCGGAACCCGGCTCGTTCCAGGGCCCAGATCGCACTGGCCACCGCGAGCGTCGACACGGGCGTGGAGCAGCGCGACGCCCATCTGGTCGGCCGAGACTTCCTGGACGCCGCGAGGCACCCGCGGATCACCTTCACCAGCACCGCTGTGCAGATGGCGAGCAAGGAGGTCTACCGCATGACGGGCGACCTCGCCATCAGGGGAATCGCCCGCCCCGTGGTCCTGGACCTCACCTACATCGGCTACGTGACCGACCCGTTCGGGTACGAACGCGTCGGCTTCGACGGCACCACCACCATCAACCGTTCCGACTGGGGCCTGACGTACAACGCGCGGCTGGCCGAGGGCGGCGCCATGGTGAGCGAGAGGCTCCGCCTCCAGTTCGACATCGCCGCGATCCGCGCCACGAGCTGACCCAGGGAGTCCAAAGGCTCGTGGCCAGGTCCGCTTCCCGAGCCGGACGAAGCGACTGCCCCGGTCAGGCGTCGACGGGGAGCAACTGGACCAGCCCGACCGAGTTCCTCTCATCCGCCTCGGTGTGGACGGCGCGAACCGTCCAGCGGCCCGCGGGCAGGTGGACCGGCGCCTGAGCGGGCACCCCACCGCCGGGATACTCGACGCCCAGATCGGCTCCCGCCTCCGCGGAGTCCATGAGCACGGCCGGGCCGTCCGACGCCCACGTGCCGCACTCCTCCCACTCGGTGGCGGGGTTCGCGAGGACTGCCTCTGCTGCTGCCTTCAGCCCGTCCTCGGAGTCTGCGCCGAGCCAACGCAGGAAGACCCGATGCTCGGGCAGGAAACAGCTGGTGGCCGGCTCGTCCGCCAGGACAAGGGCCTGCGCCCCGCTGTCGCCGACGACGATCACGCCGGCCAGATCGTCCACCGCACAGGCGCGGTCGTAATCGTCCGGAGCGCTCGCGTCCCCCACGATGACACCGGCCTCGGTGCACCCGTTCCAGGAAGCCAGCGCGGAGACCGGAACGACGACCAGAGGGCCGCCCATCGACTCCACCCAGACAGGGTCGGCGTCGGACGTGGCGGCTGAGGCGGACCAAGAAGTGCTCATGCCGAGAGTGTGGCGCCACCCACTGACAACCCCGCGCCGCTGGATGCGAGTCCGCAAGGACCTGGCCTCAGAGACCGCCCAGTTCGGCCGCGAGGTCCGCATCGCGCATGCCGGGGAAGGCGTAACCCTCGGTCTCCTCCCACGGGACGTCGAGGTCGTCCAGATGCACGCGCCACTCCGCTCCGGGGAGAGCACGGCGCAACTCGGTGACCGAGCCCAGCACATGGTCGAGCACTGTCAGCACCCGGTCAGGATCGAGCGGCATCTTGGTGGAGCCGGCTACCACCTCGTCCGGTCGGCTGTCCTCGCTGTCGTACAGGTACAGACTCTCCTGGTCCTCGTACGGGAAGGACGCCATGTGTGCGGTGACAATGCGCTCGACCGCGGCCGTCTCGGCATCCGTCAGCGGCATCGCCCGGCTCGCGCAGTAGTAGAGAGAGACACTCATGGTCCGAGCGTACTGAGGGGGTACGACAGAGTCGTCGGACACCTCATCCGGTCGGCTCGCGCCTGCCGTGCCCATCAGCGGCTGAGCTGTCGACGGGAAGCCCGGAGTCCTGTGGTGGGATGGCGCCGTGAGCCGCACCGCCGAAGAGACCAATCGCCGCATGCTCCGGGTAAGGGACGCCATGGACCGCGCCTACGCGCAGCCACTGGACGTACCGGCGCTGGCCAGGATCGCCCATGTGTCACCGGCGCACTTCGCCCGCACCTTCCGGGCCACCTTCGGCGAGACGCCGCACCGCTATCTGCAGCGGCGCCGTGTCGAACGCGCGATGTTCCTGCTGCGGGAGACCGACCGCAGCATCACGGACATCTGTTACGAGGTCGGCTTCGGCAGCACGGGTACCTTCAGCCGCACCTTCCGCGACGTCGTCGGCCGTTCGCCGAGGACGTACCGCAAGGAGACGGCGGCCATGAACGTACCCACGTGCTTCACGAAAGCGTGGACGCGGCCGAGTGGCTGAACGCCGGTGCGGCCCCTCCACCCGGGCCGACGGCTGAGCAGTTTTGGATAAGTTTTCGCCCGGCCTCCCGACTAGCGTGATGCACATGTTCAACGCAATCACGCACTCACAGATCTTCGTCCTCGACCAGGACGAGGCCCTCGACTTCTACGTCGGCAAGCTCGGCCTCGAAGTGAACGCCGACGTCGACATGGGTTTCATGCGCTGGCTCACGGTCAGCGTCCCCGGCCACCCCGACCGCCAGGTCCTGCTGGAGAAGCCGGGCCCTCCGGCGATGTCCGAGGAAACGGCAGAGCAGGTCCGCGAACTCCTGACCAAGGGCGCACTGGGCAGCGCGCTCATCCTCACCACGGACGACTGCCGCAAGACGTACGAGACGCTGCTGGCCCGAGGCGTGGAGTTCACCGATGAGCCGACGGAGCGCCCGTACGGAATCGACTGCGGCCTGCGCGATCCCTTCGGCAACCACCTCCGCTTCACCCAGCTGAAGGCCTGAAGAAACGGGGCAGCGGGGCGCCGGGATCGCGGCGGCGGTCACGCCACCGGCACCCCTCGCCCCGCCCTGGACCGGTGACCGCCGAGCCCAGCAGCAAAGCCGTGCGCCAGGGCCCGTGTCCACAGGTCTTCTGCCAGAAGAAGCGCGTTTCCAGCCAGTAGGCAGTATCACGTTGCACTCGGAAATTTACGCGTGTGATGATCCTACGCATGACCACGGGTGGGGATGACATACCGGAGCAGCAGAGGCGCTCGCGGCTTGCAGACCTGGCGGATCTGCCGGGCCGGCCGCAGGAACAGGTGCCCGCTGCTACGTCGGCGGAGAACCAGAAGAATCAACTGCTGTCAGCTCGCCGAGAGTTTGCTGCGTTGCTGGGTGAGTTCCGGCGAACGGCGGTACTGGTTCCGCTCGATGCAAACGGCGATTTGTGGTCCGCCGACCAAGGTGGCGTTCGCTGGATCTGCGCCTTCTCCGACGAAGAGGCGTTGGCTCAGTTCGCGCTGGCTCGTGGTGAGGCCGGGCGGGAGTGGGCCTACCGGACCGTTCTCGGTGCGCGGTTGCTGGATGTGATGGTGCCGATGCTGCCGGGCCCGGCGGGGGTGGCCCTGGATGCGGGCAGTGTGGACGGCGGGATGTTGTTCCCGCCGGTGGTGGGGATCGTGCCGGATGCGGTTGCGGTGGATCTCGGGGGGACGCAGTGAGCGGGGAAAGTTCTGACCTCCAGGTCCCGCCTGCGGCGTTGGCTGCGATCGCGAAGGGGATCGATCTGGCGCATGCCGAGCTGAAAGAGCTCGGGTTCATCGGCCAGGCATCGACCGGCCGGGGATTCTCCGATCTCGCCCTGTCGGGGCTTGAGTTGGGGCATGGCGGGCTGACGTCGGAGTTCGAGACGTTCTGCAACCGCTGGGAGTGGGGTGTGCGGGCCCTCACTCAGAAAGGGAACGGCTTCGCGCTCGGGGTCGGCCTGTCGGCGGGCTCCTACGCGGAGCAGGAGCAGTACGTCAAGGACTCGATCAAGGTCGGCGTGAACTCGCTGAACGGGAATCCGCACCTGTCCGAGGACGAGGTCAAGACGAAGAGCTGGGACACGATCAGCACACAGTCCGCGTACGACAACCCGGACTACAGCTGGGAGTCGATGAGCGAGGCCCAGGACGAGGTGAACCAGACCTGGAAGGACACCGCCTACGACGTGGAGGACTCCGCGCTCGACTCGATGGAGCGGAACGGGCTGCTGGACCCTGCGGTGCGGGCGGCGGCGGATGAGCGGCTCAAGGAGCAGCTCGATCCGTCGCAGGAGACGGTCGATCAGGCTGAGCAGCCGCGATGGGGGGAAAGTCGCTGATGGTGGACTGGGGAAAGCTCGGCGGTGACCTCTACGACGGTGCCGGCAATCTGGTCGACAAGGGCAAGGAGATCGTCGGCACAGGGATCGACAAGGGCACCGACTTTGTCGGCTCCGGCTTGGAGAAGGTCGGTGCGGATGAGTGGGCGGACAAGGTTGAGGACTGGGGGGACGAGACCGCGTCCTCGCTGGGTGCAGAGGTCGGTGAGCAGCAACTCGGCCAGACCGAGGAAGCGAACGAGCTGATCCATGGCAGGCCGGAGAAGATCAGCGCGGCGGTGAAGAACCTCCGGGACTTCCAGAAGGCGTTCGATCTCGTCGGCGGCGGGATGAAGAGGCTCGACTCCGGTCACTGGAAGGGTGAGGCCGCCGACGCCTTCCGGGCGAAGTTCGAGACCCTGCCCACCGACTGGCTACGCGCGGCGGATGCGTTCGAGGATGCCGCAACGGCGCTGGAGACGTACGCCGGGACAGTCACCAGCGCGCAAGGGAAAGCCCGTGAGGCGATCGCTCTCCACAAGGAGGGCAAGCAGGACTACGAGACGGCTGCTGCCGCGTTCAAGGAGAAGGCGGAGGCGTACAACGCGGTCCGCAACACCGATCATCCGCTCCCCCATCCGGGGACGTTCTCCGATCCGGGTGCCGCCAAGCGGCAGCATGCCCAGGAGATGCTTGAGCACGCCCGGCGTGCGCGCAACGAGGCCGCCGAAGCGGCCAAGGGCGCGATCACCGCAGCGATGGCCCACGCCCCGAAGGAACCGACCGGCCTGGACCGAGCCAAGCAGGAGCTCATCGACTACGGAGTGGGCCAGAGCATCGAGCTCGCCCACGTCGGTGCCGGTGTCATCAAGGGAACCGCGGGGCTGGTGAACTTCGTCCGCTCGGTCAATCCCACCGACCCGTACAACCTGACCCACCCGGCTGAGTACTACAAGGGCGTCAACATGACGCTCGCCGGCCTCGCGTCCACCGCCGCCAACCCCGATCGTGCGCTGAAGAACGCCTGGGACGCGGCCAAGGGAGACCCCTCCGAATTCATCGGCAGACTTCTCCCCGAGCTGGTCGGCACCAAGGGCGGGGGCTTCGTCAAGGGCCTTGTTCGCCACGGGCTGAAGGACGGGGCGGAAAGTGCTGCCCGCAAGGGCGTCGACGATCCGGCGAAGACATCGAAGCCTGACAAGGGCGTGGAGAAAGACCCCACGGATCCGGTAGATCTGGCCACCGGAACGATGTACCTGCCACAGACGGACATCGCTCTACCGGGAACGCTCCCGTTGATCTTCCGTCGCCGGGTGGCCTCCGACTACCGTGCGGGCCGTTGGTTCGGGCCCTCCTGGTCTTCCACGGCCGACCAGCGGCTGGAGATCGACTCCCAGGGCATCATCTTCGTGTGCGAGGACGGTCTGTTGCTGTCCTATCCGCACCCCGCGCCAGGTGTGCCGGTCATGCCGAGTCACGGCCCGCGTTGGCCACTCGATCTGGACACCGCCGGGGACTACACGATCACCGATCCGGACAGCGGCCGTGTACGGCACTTCAGCCCGCGCCCTGCTGAAGACATCGCACTCCTGGTACAGATCGACGACCGCAACGGCAACTGGATCCAGTTCGAGCACGACGAGACCGGAGCACCGGCCTCGATCGTCCACGGTGGCGGCTATCACCTGAAGCTCACGACGAGCGAGGGCCGGATCACCGCACTCCACCTGACAGGGGCTGCCGCGGATGGTACCGACCAGGAGATCCTCCGCTACCGCTACACCGACGGCCATCTCACCGAGGTCATCAACTCGTCAGGGCTCCCGCTCCGGTTCGCCTATGACGGCCGTGGCCGGGTCACCTCCTGGACCGACACCAACGACAGCCGGTATGAGTACACCTACGACGACCAGAACCGCTGCATAGCGGAAGGCGGCGCCGCAGGCCACATGGCCTTGCGGCTGGACTACGACGGCACGGATCCCGAGAGCGGGATGCGTGTCACGACCGTCACCAGCAGCAGCGGGGCCGTCCACCGCTACGTTGTCAATGACAACTACCAAGTGGTTGCCGAGACCGATCCGCTGGGCGCGACAACCCGCTTCGAACGCGACCGCTACAACCGCCTTCTGTCCCGCACGGACCCGCTCGGCCGCACCAATCGCTTCGCATACGACGACGCCGGACAGCCGATTTCCGCAGTACGCCCGGACGGCCGCGAAACTTCCGCACAGTACAACAACCTGCGGCTGCCGATCCTCGTCACTAACCCGGACCGCACCGTGGTTCGCCAGGAGTACGACGAGCGCGGCAACCGCCTCGCCGTCACCGACCCGGCCGGCGCCACGACCCGGACCACGTACAACGAGGCCGGTCACCCGACCTCCGTGACGGACGCTCTCGGCAACACGACCCTTATCCGCAACAACGCGGCTGGCCTTCCCGTCGAAATCACGGACCCGCTCGGCGCAACCAATCAGGTCACGAGGGACGCCTTCGGCCGCCCTGCTTCGCTCACCGATCCCCTCGGTGCGATCACCCGCCTCGAATGGACCATTGAGGGCAAACTATCGCGGCGCATCGACGCGGACGGCACATCCCAGTCCTGGACGTACGACGGTGAGGGCAACTGCCTCACCCACACCGACGCCATGGGCGCCGTCTCCCGCTTTGAGTACACCCACTTCGACCTCTTGGCCGCCCGAGCTGGTCCGGACGGCGTGCGCTACGAGTTCGCATACGACCGCGAACTCCGCCTTACCCAGGTCCTCAACCCCCAGGGCATGACCTGGAACTACGCCTACGATGCCGCCGGGCACCTCGCCTCCGAAACAGACTTCGACAACCGCGCCCTGGCCTACCAGCGGGATGTGGCAGGGCGTTTGACCGCTCGCACCGACGCCCTTGGCCAGACCATCCGCTTCGAGCGGGATGCCCTGGACCGGATCGTTTCCAAGAACGCCGCTGGCGCAGTCACCACCTTCGCCTACGACTTCTCAGACCAGCTCGCGGAGGCGGTCAACGCGGACGCCACCATCACCTACCTCCACGACCGGCACGGACGTCTCCGGTCCGAGACGGTCAACGGCCGAACAATGACGTACGAGTACGACCAGCTCGGACGCCGCACCGGGCGCACCACACCCAGCAGGGTCACGAGCACGTGGACCTACGACACCGCAGGTCGCCGTGTCTCTCTCACCACATCCGGGCGCACCATCACCTTCGAGCACGACGCGGGCGGGCAGGAGATCACGCGTCGGCTCGGCGACTCCGTCTCCTTCAGCAACCAGTACGACCTGCTCGGCCGCCTCACCGATCAACAAGTCACCGGGATGGCGGGATGCAGCATCCAACGGCGCGAGTACACCTACCGCTCCGACGGCAACCTTGTCGCCCTCGCTGATCAGCTCAGGGGCACCCGCACCTTCGACCTCGACCCAAACGGACGGGTTACGGCCGTCCACGCCACGAACTGGACCGAGCGTTACGCCTACGACGCAGCAGGAAACCAAACCGGCGCCTCCTGGCCCGCAACCCACCCCGGTCAAGAAGCAGTCGGTGCCCGAGAATACGCAGGCACTGCTATCACCCGCGCGGGCAACGTCCGCTACGAACACGACCCACTGGGCCGCGTCACCCTCCGCCAGAAAACCCGCCTTTCGCGCAAGCCCGAAGCCTGGCGCTACGCGTGGGATTCCGAAGACCGCTTGCGCTCGGTCATCACCCCGGACGGCACCATGTGGTGCTACGAATACGACGCGCTTGGCAGACGCACGGCAAAGCAGCGGCTGGCGGAAGACGGCGTGACCGTCCTCGATCGCGTCACGTTCACCTGGGATGGAGCAATCCTGTGCGAGGAAGTCTCGGAGCTTGAAGCCCGCCAAACCCAAATTGCTCTTACCTGGGAGCACCAGGGACTGCACCCTCTGGCCCAAACGGAGCGCGTACTTCTTTCCGACCTGCCACAGAAGGTCGTCGACGAACGCTTTTTCTCGATTATCACAGATCTCGTCGGCTCACCTACCGAACTGGTCACCGAGGCGGGGGAAATTGCCTGGAGAACGCGCAGCACGCTGTGGGGGATGACTGCGTGGACGGCAACGAGTACCGCATACACCCCGCTGCGTCACCCAGGCCAATACTTCGATTCAGAAACGCAACTCCATTACAATTTCCATCGGCACTATGATTCAGAAACCGCCCGTTATCTGACCCCCGATCCCCTCGGTCTCGCTCCATCATTTAATAACGCGACCTACGTAAACAACCCAAATCGAGAAGTCGACCCCTTGGGACTTTTCTCCTGCCCACCCCAGGAGAAAGTAATAACAACACCCGAGGTGAAAGACCCGAGACCCCGCAAACCGCACCAGGCGATGGCGGAATGGGAAGAATTTCTCGGCGAGGGCCCTTACACGAACATTCACCCCCGAACGGGCCTACCGGACCCGGATCGACTAGTATCAGCCGATGGGGGTCGCAGCATCCGACTCGGAGATCATGAAATGAATAGCAAGCCCACGAGGTTCCATTTCCACAAGGAGACGTGGACCTTCATATCACCAACAAACACCTGGATTATTGACAATACGATGGTTCGAGTACCCCTTGGGTTGAAGTAATGGACATCAGGGTCGAAGAACTAATTGACACGTCAGGGACGTTTGTCGCTTTCACTTGCCCGCTCGGTAGGGCCTGGGGCAGATGGCGCGGAAAGGGTGCTCCTACCATGGGCACGCATGTGGTTGAGTTCGACATTCCAGGAGATATTGAATCCATTTCAAAAACGGAGGGGAACGCCGCGATCCTCGGCGACTACCAGAAGGGTTCGGTCCTCATCAGGGGCGAGCTCGAATCTCTGGATGAAGACGGCGTGGCTGGAATCCGAATCGGAACAGACATAATGTTGATCGACGCTCCGTCGAACGCGCAACGCTTGCAGGCCGGAGTGTTCGTGGAAGTCATTGCCGATGGCATTGATATCTATCCTTATATCGTCTGAACATGACCTCTGCTCTGTTATCAGGCGCTCGGGTCGTCGCACCTTACGGGTTTCGATGGCACTGAGACCGAGCGGGGGCCCTCTCCGTTGCCCTCACACCCTCGGCTTCGCTGGACTGAGGATCGCACCCGGAGAGGCGTGCCCCTGTCGGGTGCGTCGGGTCCGCGCACCTATACGCGTCGGCCATCAGCGCATGCACTCACGGGGCAATGCCAGAACAGCCGATCGCCGGGCGGCACGAGCTCGGAGAGGAGCTCAACAGTGGTGCCAAACGACGCCCCCTAAGGAGACGCTCCTCGGCGCCGCACGGCAGCGGTCCATCGGTGTTCGGCGGCGCGTCGGAGATTGCCGAACTCGACGCGCTCGTCTCTCGGATACGGGGCTGGCTCGACAGCCGACTGCGCCGACCGAGATCGGGCTCAGCGCCCGGTTCAACCAGGACTGCGACGCACCCGAGCCAGGGACGGGCTGTACGTGTCCTGGTCGGGTGAGTCGAGCGAGTTCCTGGTGAGGCCGGCGTGTGAGGCGCACAGCCCACCTGGATCAGACCTGCGGCACCACCCGCACCCCGAAGCCATAAGAGCCGAGAGCCTCGGCGATCCCCATGAAGAGCAGGCTGTAGTGCTCCTGGCCGCGTGCGGTGGTGATGCCGCCGAGGTCGAGCAGTGAGTCCGAGGGCCAGCCCAGGTCGTTCAGCAGGGCGACGGCCGTGGCCTTGGCCGCGGCGTCCTCGCCCGACAGGAACAGGGTGCTGGGGCCCTCAACTGAGTCCGGTGCCACCATCAGCCGGGCGTCGACTGTGCAGAGCGTCTTGACGACCCGTACGTCCGGGAACGTCCGCTGGATCTCCTCGCCCAGGCTCTCCAAGGGGTGCGAGAGCGAGCCGTCCTCGCCGAAGCCGACCGCGACGTCGATCAGTACCTTGCCGTCCAGGGCAGGCGCGCCGACTCCCGCGAGCAGTTCTACGGACGCGGTGCCCGGTGTCGCGTTGACCACCACCTCCGCACCGGCCACGGCCGCTGCCGTGTCCACGACCGGGATGTCGTTCCCCGCCGCTGACGCCAGTTCCGGTCGCAGCCGCGCGTTGTCGGGCCGCCGCGACCCGAGTACGACGTCGTGTCCCGCCCGGGTCCAGCCCATGGCCAGCGCCCGCCCTACATTGCCCGTTCCTAAGATTCCGATTCTCATGGTCGTGACGCTATGACGGCCCGCCCTGCCGTCGCCTCGTCCCGAGGACCGGTCTGCACTCCCCCATCAGCCCTACGTCTCCGGCCCCGCCCGGCCCCGCCCGGCCCCGCCCGGCCCGGCTGGTAGGGATAACCCCCCACACAGGACGCCGGGTTGCCGCAATGCACAGACACCTGTGCACAGACGACTGTGTACGTATGCCACAGCAACCCGGTGCACCTCAGCCCGCAGAACCGGAACGTCCGTCCCCGGCGCCCGTCGAGATCGGTGATCTCGCCGCGCTCAAGGCGCTCGCCCAGCCGCGCCGTCAGCGTGTGCTGGAGCACCTGACCCTGCACGGCCCCGCCACGTCGGCGATGCTCGCCCGGGCCCTCGGGCTGAACACGGGGTCGACCAGCTACCACCTGCGCGAGCTGGCCAGGTACGGCTTCGCCGAGGAGGCGGACTCCACTGACGGGGCGGAGGTTGCGGCATCCGGGCGCCGGCAGCGCTGGTGGCGGGCCGTCCCCGGCGACCGCCGCTTCCCGCCGCGCAGCCGTCAGAGCCCTGAGACGCGGCACGTCATGGACGAGCTGAACCACCACGCGTACGCCGCCGACCTGGACCTCTTCGAGCGGCTCCAGCGAGTCGCGGACGACGGCCCCTGGGCGGACGCGTTCCCGTACTCACGCGGCACCGTTCGGCTCACACTGGCCGAACTCCACGCGTTCTTCGAGGAGTACATCGCCCTCCTCAACCGGTACAAGCGGCCCGAGGCCGAGACACCGCCCGGCGCGCGCACCCTGCTCACGCGGTTCCTCGCCTTCCCCGCTCCCGAGCCCACGGCCGGCGGCGGCGCGACCGGGGCCGGCCGGGAAGACGCCCACGTATCCCACAGCGGAGAGACGGACCCCTCATGATGCTGCGCTATGCCCTGAAGACCGTGCGCGCCCGCAAGGCAGGCTTCGCCGGTTCCTTCGTCGCCCTCATGTGCGCCGCAGCGATGATCACCGCGTGCGGCACCCTCCTGGAGACGGGACTGCGCGGCACCATCCGCACCGAACGCTACGCCGGCGCTCCGGTCATGGTGTCCGCCGACCAGAACGTCCACCGGACCACCCTCAAGCAGAAGAAGGGCAAGACCAAGGGCAAGCACAAGGCCAAACCCATCGCCGAACGTGCCTGGCTCCCCGCAGACATCGGGCAGACCCTCGCCGGAACTCCCGGCGTCAGCCGCGTCATCCCCGAACTGACCTTCCTGGCCGAGCCACTGACCCCGGGCGGTACCGGCGGCCGGGCCGCGTACGGGCACGACTGGGCCTCTGCCGAGCTGACCCCGTACAGGCTGACCGCAGGCACCGCCCCCACGGCCGTCACCGACGTCGTCATCGACCGCTACCTCGCCGAGCGCGCCCGCCTCGAACCCGGGGACCACCTCAGCATCCAGTCGACGCAGGCCCCGCGCTCCTACCGCGTATCGGGTGTGGCCTCCCCCGCCACAGCCGTTCGCCACCAGACGTCGCTCTTCTTCTCCGCCGCCGAGGCCCGCCGCCTCGCCGACCGCCCGGGGCAGGTCACCGCCTTCGGCGTCGTCCCGGACGCAGGTACGGGTACGGGACCGCTCGCACGTACCGTGACCGAGGCGCTGCGTGGCACCGGCGCCCAGGTCAGTACCGGCGACGCGCGGGGGCCGGTGGAGTTCCTGGACGCCGCGGCCGGGCGCGTCAAGCTGGTCAGCATGGGCGGGGCGATGGCCGGCACCTCACTGCTCGTCGCGGTCCTCGTGGTCGTCGGGACGTTCGCGCTCACCGTCCAGCAGCGCCACCGCGAACTCGCCCTGCTCCGCGCCATCGCCGCCACCTCCGGGCAGATCCGCAGCCTGCTCGGACGCGAGGCCCTGATCGTCGGAGCGGCCGCGGGCACTGCCGGAGCGGTAATGGGGCTTCCGCTCGGAGGGTGGCTGCACAGCAGGTTCATCAGCCTGGGCGCCGTGCCCGCCACCCTCCAGCACACCGTCAGCGTGTTCCCGTTGCTCGCCGCCGTCGTCGCGACCCTGTTCGGAGGCTGGGCCGCCGCACGCATCGCGTCCCGCCGCGTGTCCCGGATCCGGCCGGCCGAGGCACTCGCCGAGGCCCAGGTCGAGTCCACCCGGCCCGCGTGGGGCCGCCTCGTCGCCGGCCTGTTGCTCATGACCGGCGGAGTCGTCCTGGTCGCCCTGCTCGGCGTCCTGCACACGGAGCCCGCCTCGACTCCGGTGACGTTCCTCGCGGTCGTCGTGCTGTCCGCCTCCGTCGCCCTCCTCGGGCCCTTCCTGGTCAAGGGAGCAGCCCTTCTGCTCGCCGGACCACTGCGGCTGACCGGCCACGGCGGCAGACTCGCCACCGCCAACCTCCGCGGCAACGCCGTCCGTATGGCCTCCGTCGTCACACCGCTCACTCTCTTCGTCGGCATGACCTGCACGGTGCTCTTCGGACAGCCGACGCTCGGCAACGCCGCCCGCACCGAGGCCCGCGAGGGCATCCGCGCCGACTGGGTCGTCACCTCCCAGGGGCCGGGCGTCCCGTCCGAGGCGGCACACCGACTGCGTACGCACGATGACGTCGTCACCGAAGTGGTCGGTACGACGGTCAGGGTCGGCCTGGACAAGTACACGGCCCAGGGCCTCACTCCGGCCGGCCTCTCCCGCACCTGGGACCCGGACATCACCGCCGGCTCGCTCGACAGGCTCACGCAGAACACTGTCGCCGTAAGTGAACTGGCGGCAGATCGACTCCATGTGAAGCCCGGAAGCACCCTGAAGCTGACACTCGGCGACGGCACACCCGCCACCCTCACCGTCGCCGCCGTCTACGCCAGGGGCCTCGGCTTCGGTGACCTCACCCTCGCGCACGAACTGGTCGCACGCCACGTGGACAACCCGCTCTCCACCTCCCTCCTGGTCGGCACGGACCGCACGCAGGCAGAAGTCGCGGCCACACTGAGGCAGTTCCCGGGCCTCACGGCACTCTCACCGGCCGCCGCGGACACCCTGCTGGCGCAACGCCAGCAGTCCGCCGCCGAGCTGAACCTGATCGCCATGGGGCTCGTCCTGGCCTTCACGGCCATCGCCGTCGTCAACACACTCGCCATGTCCGTCTCCGAGCGCATCCGGGAGTTCGCACTGCTGCGGCTCGCCGGCGCAACACGCCGCCAGGTGCTGCGCATGCTGCGTATCGAGGCTCTGTCCGTGCTTCTCCTGGCCACCACGCTCGGCAGCTCGATCGCTCTGGCCATCCTGACCGCGTTCAGCGTCGGCATGACGGGCCGGGCGGCGCCCACCGTCGCGCCTCTCGTCTACGTCGCAGTCGTCGCCGGAGCCGGAGTGCTCGCGCTCATCGCGACCGCTGTGCCCGGACGCGTCGCCCTGCGGGTTCCGGCAGTGACCGTGGCGACGGCCAGGGAATAGCGTCCGGCACGGGTGCAACGGTGGCCGGGCGTAGAGCGGGTGCCCACCGGCTCTACGCCTCCGGCCCACACCCCGGCTCCGCCCGGAACACCCTCTCCACATGCGCACGGAACGTGCGGGCAGGCCG
The DNA here is from genome assembly GCF_042796085.1 of Streptomyces sp. NPDC056452. Taxonomy (NCBI): domain Bacteria; kingdom Bacillati; phylum Actinomycetota; class Actinomycetes; order Kitasatosporales; family Streptomycetaceae; genus Streptomyces; species Streptomyces sp. NPDC056452. The sequence continues at coordinate 70,174 of NZ_JBHTRI010000006.1, read as the reverse complement.
GCCGGTCATCCGCTCGACGGTCCCGGCGACACGGTTCTCCGCACCGTCGGCGATGGCCAGGTCCATCCCTGCCAGCATCGCGGCGAACTCCTCGGGAATCCCGTCGGCGGCCAGACGGTCGCGCATCTGCTCGTACGTGAGCTGCCGGTGCGCAACGGGTCGCCGGGTGACCTCGGCCATGACGGCCGCCACCTCGTCGTAACTCAGCGTCTCCGGACCGGTGATGACCAGATCCGTATCCGGTGACTCCACGTCGGTGAGGGCCCTCACGGCAACCTCCGCGATGTCGTCGGCGTCCACGAATCCGACTCTTCCGCTCCCGGTCGCACTCGACACGGCGCCTTCCTTGCGGATGCTCTCGGCATGCGGGTGGAGGCCGGTGAAGTTCTGCATGAACCAACTGGGCCGCAGCACGGCCCACTCACCGAACAGCCCGTCGGCCAGCAGCTCGTGCACCCGCCCGACACCGGGTCCGCCCACGGGAATGGCCGAGGAACTGAGCAGCACGACCCGCCGCACCCCTGCCGCGCGGGCCTGCTCCAGGAAGGGCAGCATGACGGCGGCGGGTTGCGGATCCCCGATGGGCGGTACGAGATAGGCACGGTCGACACCCCGCAGTGCGGGACCGTAGGTCTCGGCGTCGTACCAGTCGAACCGGGCCTCGTGCGCACCGGCCGCCGTCCCGGCGGGTCGGCGGGAGGCCAGGGTGACGGCGTGGCCGAGCGCGGAGAGCCGGGCGGCGACACGGCTGCCCGTGTTGCCGGTCGCTCCGGTGACCAGTACAGATGCAGCGGGAGTCACTGTCTCCTCCACTTCCTCTTCCTCTCCCTCCACGCTCACGTGGTGGGAACGAACTTCAGGTGCTCCGGGGAGCCGGGGATGGCGAGGGGGTTCCAGTAGTCGCGGTAGTGGGTGATGCGGCCGCCCTTGACCGTGACGACGGCGACGTACGGCATCTCGTAAGGAGCCCCGGAGGCGACCATGCGGCCCACGCCGCGCCACTCGGCGACGAGGGTGTCCGGATCGCGCAGCAGATGGATCTCCAGCTGCGGGATCTCCCGCAGGTCGATGGAGTCGGGATAGTCGCGCATGTACGCGGCGACGGCCGCCTTGCCCTCCAGCCGCGGTGGGAACCCGTCCGGCGCGTACGGGAACTCGAACACCACGTCGTCGTCGCACAGCGCGACCCAGCCGTCGATGTCCTTGTCCAGCAGAAGCCGCAGGCTGTGGCGGTACAGGCGCTCAGGGCTCATGACTTCACTCATCGGACGGCCACCCCTAGAATGTGGACTGCAAGTCCGCTTAACAGTTGAAACTATACGGACCGCCAGTCCGTTTATCAAGGTCCGGCAGGATTCAGCAAGAGGAGAGGTCATGACCCAACGCAAAGAGCGCGCCGACGCCCTGCGTAACCGCGAGGCCGTCCTCGCTGCGGCCGACGACCTCTTCGCGAGCAGTCGGAGCCCTCGCAGCGTCTCCATGGACGACGTCGCGGCGGCTGCCGGAGTCGGCAAGGGCACGCTGTTCCGCCGGTTCGGCGACCGCACCGGCCTCATCCAGGCCCTGTACGAGGCCCGCATCCAGCCTTTGCGCGACGCCGTGGATTCAGGCCCGCCGCCGCTCGGCCCCTCGACCCCGCCGCACGACCGCGTACCGGCCCTGCTCGACGCCGTACTCCGCTTCAAGCTCGACAACCGCCACCTCGCCCTGGCCCTGGAGGAGGCGGGCAGCGGCAGTCCCTACCGGGCGGAGCACTACACGTGGTGGCACCGCACGCTCCGGGACACGCTGCGGCAGATCCCCTCGGTCCCGTCCGGCGACTTCGCGGCCCACGCCCTGCTGGCCGCGACGCGCGCCGACCTCGTCGAACACCTGGCGGGCCAGGAGCACTTGACGGCGGATCTGATGAGGTCACAGTTGGCTGCGTACGTATCGAAGGTCCTGTCCGACGACCACGACAGCGACGACTGACCGTAGCCCCGGACCCGCGCGGGCAGCAGAGCACCGCGGACCTGAACTGGTGTGCGTGTCGGTACTGTTGAGTCGTAGGTGCGCTGAAGTGTTCAGTGTTCACGCCTCGGTTGAAAGACGGACGGTACCCATGACGGACCACGCGACAACGCCCGGCCCGGCGGCGCAGCAGAAGATCGACACGTCGGTCCCGCACTCCGCCCGGATCTGGAACTACTGGCTGGGCGGGAAGGACAACTACCCCGTCGACGAGGCAGCCGGCGACGCGTACAGCGCCGTCTTCCCCGGTATCGTCACGATCGCCCGCAGCAGCCGCGCCTTCCTGAGCCGCAACATCACCCACCTGGTCACCGAGGCGGGCATCCGGCAGTTCCTGGACGTCGGTACCGGCCTTCCGACCGAGGACAACACCCACGAGGTCGCCCAGCGACTCGCCCCCGAGGCCAGGATCGTCTACGTCGACCACGACCCGATGGTGCTCACGCACGCCCGCGCCCTGCTCACCTCCACCCCCGAGGGAGCGACCGCCTACATCGACGCCGAATTGACCGACCCCGACCGCATCCTCGCGGTCGCCGCCGAGACGCTGGACCTCACCCGCCCCACCGCCCTGATCCTCAGCAACATCCTGGGCCACGTCGCGGACTACGACCAGGCGCGCAGCATCGTCACCCGCCTGATGGACGGACTGCCGTCCGGCAGCTACCTCTCCATCAACGACGGTTCACGGGGCACCGACGCCGACTACGAACAGGCCCAGGACGCCTACAACGAAACCGGTGCGGTCCCCTACTTCCTGCGCCCCGTCGACAGGATCGAGGCGTTCTTCGACGGCCTCGAACTCCTGAAGCCCGGGGTCGTCTCGGTCCCGCTCTGGCGCCCGAGCCCCGACGCCCCCACCCCGGAGCCCATCGGCGAGCACGGCGGCCTGGCCCGCAAGCCCTGACGATCACCGTTCCGCGGAACGGCCTCCCGGCTTCTGCCATACGGAGACGTGTGACCTGCTGGACGCGGTGAAAGGCGCCTCGTTCCAGTCGGCCCACCGTCCGGACAGGTCCAGCCCGGCGAGCTTCGCCATCAGGTCGAGTTCGGAGGGCCAGGCATAGCGGTGGGGCGAGAGGAAAGTGGAACCCTGGCCGTCGACGATCGTGTAGTGGTGGGAGACCAACTGCTGGTTCACCAGGTCGTACGTATCGAAGCCGACGTGATGCTCGCCGATGTGGAACGGGCGTGCGGTCTCGCCGGGTGGCAGCCGCTGGAGTTCGGGGACGAAGACCTCGATCACGAACCGGCCGCCCGGCCCCAGATGCCGCGCGGCGTTACGGAAGCACGCGACCTGTTCGTCCTGGGTGAGCAGGCAGGTGATGGCGTTGTAGACGAGGTAGACCAGGCTGAACGTTCCCGGCGCCCGGCAGGTCGTCATGTCTCCTGCAGTCAACGCCACATCGCTGCCACCAGGCCTCCTGGCGAGCTCCCGGGCCATCGGCTCCGACTTCTCGATCCCGGCGACGCGAATGCCCCGCGCACTCAGCGGAAGCGCGACGCGCCCGGTTCCCACCGCGAACTCCAGCGCCGGGCCCTGACCGGCACGGCGCTCGAGAAAATCGACCGTGGGGCCCAGGACTTCGGGCGTGTACATGTGCGCCGATGACTCGTCGTAGCCCAGTGCCACCTGTTCGTTCCACACGTCCGGGTCCATGCGGCCGAAGGCTGCCAGGCGGCGTGGTGTGCTAGCCACCGGATTTCGCGCTACGTCCCCGCCTGAACCGATCAGCGGCCGCTGTCCGCGCATTCGTCACTGTTGCCGCCGCTGCGGCACTGATGCCCCTGGGAACCTCGGTCGTTCGCAGGCGGGGCACCAGGATCCTGCGGGGCGCACGGCACACCGGCCCGCGTCGGGCACTGCGGCAGCGGCGCAGGATGGGCCCGCTCGTGCTCGGTCGTCCCCACCGCGATCGTGGCCGCCAGTACGACGGCACCGACCAGCAATTGGACCGCCCCCGCGATCGGATGCCCGGAGCGCAGAAACAGCCCGGCGACCACGAGGACCGCCAGAGTGAACGCGCCGAGCCAGAGGACCGGAACCCAGTCCATCGGGGGCGGTCCGACGTGCCCCGGCGATTCCATCTTCTGGCTCGTCGACTGGGCCCAGCCCCGCATGCCCAGCGACAGGGCGATCAGGAAGGCGACAGGGATCTCGACGATCAGGGCCAGCACGGTCAGGCACCCGCCCCCGAGAGTGTTGCCGCCGGGTTCCGGGGCATCCGGGAGAGGGTGCGCGACCCCCGGCAGGAGCGGGGTGCCGGAGCCCGGTTCTGTGGTCATGAACAAACCTTCGTATGGAACCACGCACTCCACGCCACCGTCCGTCAAGGCGAGACCGAGTTGTGCCCTCCCGTGCGCGAGAGCGGCAACGACCGGTGGCTAAGCCAGGAACACAGGCCTTCGGCGCGGACTGGGTCGCGTACTCGGGTCCATGATGGTCCGGACGCCCTCGACTACCGGATTTCCGTCGAGATCGGTTCAAGGAAGAAGAGGCACTGGTCCGCGTTGAATTCGCCGACCTCCGCAACGAAGTGGAAAGTGTCGCCTTCGCCCACGGTGGCGGGGGTCTTCTCGCCGGTCAGTTTCAGCTCAGAGATGTTGACGTCCTCGTACGTGAAGGCGGGGCCGACCGTCGTGTTCGGTCCCTTGTCGCCTGGGCCCAGGAGGAAGTCGTAACGGGTGTCGTAGTCACCGTGCGGCGCCATGTTCACGATCGAGCCGTCGAACGCGACCGTCCGGCCCTCGTGGCTGGTCGCGAAGTCCAGGTTCGCGTCGTCGCAGGAATCCGCCTCCAGCAACGCTGCGAACGCCGGGTTGTCCTGAGGTGTGATCACCTCGACGGCAGGCGACTCGGCCGCCGTAGGAGTCGGCGTCGCGGAAGGCTTCGTCTCGCTCGCAGCGGCAGTCGCGCCGTCCGACTCGTCCTTCTTCCCGCCTCCGTTGCCGAGTGCAGAGGCAACGCCGATGACGACGGCCAGGATCACAAGGACGGCGGCCGCCGTGCCGATCAGGAGCCAGGGCCGCGGCTTCCTCGGCCGGCGGAAGTCGAGCGTGGAGCGGAGCGTTCCCTGGGCCTGCTCCACGAGCTCCCAGCCGTCCTTCTGCATCTTCGAGATCACCAAGCCGTTGGTGCCGCGAACTGTCTTCACGGTCTTGTACTCGTACTTGATCTCGTCGGCCATGCCGCTCCGCGCCCCCTGATGGACTTTTCGTACCAACTGCCTCGCGATCATAAGGGACTTCGCCAGTCACTCGGCATCCCGACCGGATGTGGTCCGCGCCCAGCTCCATGACGGAGATCTGCAGGACCTCATTTCCGCGCGGAGGGCCGATGCGCCGCCCGTACCCGGCCGGAAGGCAGGAGCGTGCACCATGGCGTGGCGCGGAACGTCGAGCGTGGCAACGAGGTGAGCAGCGTGAACTCTCTGCCGGTACGGACCACCTCCCCTGCGACGACGGCTGCCCATCCGACGTAGGGTCGCGCGCATGTGGACGGAAGTGGACTTGATCGACTGGGCAGCGCTGAGGCACAACTACGGGTCCGCCGAGGACGTGCCCGGCCTGTTGCGCCGGTGCGCGGGACCGGATCCGAAAGATGCGGAGATCGCGGCGGACGACCTCCTCAACCACCTCTTCCATCAGGGTGGCTGGATCTGCTCCGCCGCCCCGGCCACGCTGCCGTTTCTGCTGCGCCTGGCCGCGACACCGGACGTGCCGAGCCGGCGCACGCTGCTGGAACTCGTGTCGAGGCTGGTGTCCGAGGCCGGGCTGGTCGCCGAGAAGTGGGTGGACCCCGGCTGGCCATCGGCATGGGAGCGCGCCTTGCCGGAGGTGCTGATCCTGCTCGACGCCCCTGAGCCTGAGATACGGCGAGCCGCAGCCGACGTGATCGGCTCCTGCGGGAGTCCCGGTGAGCTCACTCTGCCTGCGTTGCTACGGCGCTGGCAGGCGGAGGACGATCCGGCGACGCGTCTTGACCTGATCCTCGCACTCGGCCGAGCGGCGCTCCAGGAGCCGGCCGGCGAACACGGCACCGGGGTCCGCCACTTGCTCCGCGAACTGCTCGATGCTCCGGAGGCGCAGATACGCCTGGCAGCGGTGCACGCGATCACCCCGGCCGACCCGGCCCTTCCGGCGCAACAGCTGGGCCTGCTGCTGGAAGCGGTACGGGATCCGAGCGTCGAGTTGTGGCAGCACACCAGCACGGTGGAGACCGGTGTACAGGGTGTTCACCACTGGACGGCTGCGCTGCTCACCGGCCCCTCTCCTTCTTTCACACTCGGCCTGCTGGATGACCACCCCGACGTCGAGCAGCGGATCGGCGGCCTGGCCCGTGCGGGCGGGCTGCTGGCGCAGTGGCGCTCACCGACCACCGCGCTTCTTCCACGCCTCGTCGCACGGCTGGACGATCCCGCCGCCGAGGTCCGTTTCCGGGCGGCCGAGCTGCTGGCCTGCCTCGGTCCGGCGGCCGCGGCTCACGCCGACGAGGTCGCCGCGCTGATCGGCGACACCGATGCCCGGACCACACGCAGAGGGGAGACCGTCGCCGAGGCAGCCGTGTGGGCGCTGGCCCGGATGAACGACCCTCGCTGCGTGCCGGGCCTGATCGATGCGGCGGCTCACCCAGGATCCGGTTTCGCTTCCAATTCTGCTCACTACCCATCCGCCGACTGGCATTACGCGGTCCTCCCCGCGCTCCATGAGGTCGTCGGCCACCTTCCCGACCATGCCGGACTGCTCCTTCCCATGATCTGCGGGCGGCTCGATACCGCTACGGACGACCACGTACTCAACGCGTACTGCACGGTACTGGCGGACTGGGGCTCCGCTGCGGATGCGGCGGTTCCACAACTGCTCGGCCTGCTGGAGAACGACCAAACCTGGCCGGCGGCAGCGAGAGCGCTGGCAGGGATCGGCGGAGCCGGGAACAGGGCGCTGGAACTTCTGTCGGCCCGAGCTGCCGCCCACGGGGCACACACGGAACTCGCGGCCTGGGCCTACTGGAAGGTCGGTGGCGACCCCGGCCCGGCCCTGGAAGCACTTGGAGGAACCGTCACCGAGAGAGGCTTCCCACGCCCTGCCCTGCAGATGCTCGCCGACCTGGGCACGCACGCCGCCCCCTACGCGGACCGGCTCCGGACCATGACCTCCGCCGCCGAGCCCTGGACCCGTATCGAAGCAGCGCACGCCCTGTGGGCTGTGACCGGTGACACCGAAGTCACCGTACCGGCCCTGATGACGGCCTTGCGCGGGCTCGCCGAGGGCACCTGCCTGCCGGTGATGCTCCCCGCAATGCGCTACCTGACACGAATCGGCGGCGCCGCCCGGCCCGCCGTCGAGCTCGTGCGTGGTGTACCGGCACGCGATCAGCGGCTTCGCAGCAGCGGCGGCTGGCGGGGCTTCACTCAGGACGAATCCTTCAGCACCGCCGCCAGCGAGCTGCTCGCCGCGTGCGACTGACGCGCCAGGTATCGCGATCGGGACGAGGTGGCCGTCACCACTCAGCGTCGTCCTCGCGGACGGGCTCGTACGATGAGGGTGGGTAGGGAACGTGTCGGGGGGCCTCTCAGTGTTCAACGCGAAGATCGTGAAAACCTTTCCGCCGAAGGGCGGTTTGCAGCTCTATCGGCTGGAGTCAGCGACCTCCTTCATCTGCTCGCACTGTCACGAGCGCAAAGCCTCGAAGCTCGTCGCAACAGACATCAAGGACCCCAACCAGTTGCTCTGCAACGGCTGTTACGGGCAGCTTGTTGCCAGTGCCGTCGGCTCCGGCGAGTCCGCTGCGCCGCGTGGAGCTGCACCCCAGCAGACCACTGCACCGCTTGGAGCTGCACCCCAGCAGACCCTGCCGGAGGTGGTGCCGGACCCGCTGGACAGGCCGAACGGCGCCCGACTCAGGATCGAGGAACCGGAAGGCCATGCGCCGTACGACATCGTCCACACCGACAAGTCCGTCGAGTGGAAACTGACCGTACGCGCCGAGCACATAGCCGGAAGAGTCCTGCCGGTACCGCAAGAGATGGCCCGAGGGCTGCCGCAGCGTGCACTCCACGTCAAGTTCTGGCAGGGCGGCGGCAGCAGACTCAGCCGCAGCCTCTGGGAGCCCTACGATGTGCAGCCCGAACTGCAGCCCCTGCCCGCTGCACTTGTCGATTTCGACTGGCCCCGCCCCGTGTTGCCGGGCGCGCGCGTCTCGGTGCGGTGGGACCTCTGGACCAACGTCCGTCTCCTCTTCGTCCCACTGAAGCAACCGCGCCTCGTCGACGGGTACTTCGTCCGCTTCGACTACGACCCTCGGATCATGACGCGCGACTTGGCGCCCTCGCGTGTGCGCAGCGACCAAGTCGAGGAAGCCGTCCTGCTCACCTTGCGCGAACTCGGCTACCTGGACAAGGCGGGCAGGGCCTTCCTCCCGGACGAGGCCCTGGTCAGGAACACCGGCGAACGCAGCAGACCAAGCCCTCCTTCAGAAGGCAGGATCCGTGCAGCCATTCAGCGCCTGCTGTCCGTAGGCGAACTCAGCAGGGCCGTGGGCAGTCTCGGGGCTGGGGGCATCCTCCGCTTTCCCGCCCGCGACGGTGAATCGTCCGTTTCGCTGCTCTGCTTCGTCCCTGCCATGCGCCCGGCCAAGCAGGAGGACATCGAAGCGGCTGCCAACGTGTCCACTCCGGACGTGAGCGAGCATCGGGTTGCCGGACACCTGATGCGCATCGGTCATCTCGGCAAGGAGGCCAGTACGGAGGCGAAGGCCGCCTACCGGCACGACCACGCCACAGCCGGGTTGGCAGGCCCTCACGAGCTGCCCCGGGGCTACACATACGTGCGCGAACACCGACGAGGGCTCTGATTGCCGGATGAGCTGCCCCGCATTTCGGGGAATCGGTACGTGTTGTTGTCGCTCCTGGATGGACAGCTTCGGCGATCGGCGTCACGCCATTCCTGGACTACCGACTGCAGGACTCGTTCACGCTCAGCCGTAAGGAACCGTCAGTAGTCGAGGCTCGGCTCCCAGCCGTCGCGGCCCCGCGGAGTCAGGTCGAGGAGGTGCCACGCGGGGGCCAGGAGGTCGATGCCCCGCTCGTCGACGTCGTCGGACATCCGTGGGTGGGCGGAGTAGAAGTGGCGGATCGTGCCGTCGTCGTCGCGAGTGAAGACGGAGACGGTGGATTCCTGTTCGCCGTCCTCGTCCTCACTGCCCGTGTCGTACTTGAACGTGCTGTCGCCGCAGCTCAGGAACCGGAGCCGGTGCCAGCCGCGGTTGCGGGCGTGCTGCCGCAGGGCGGGCAGGTCGGCGGCTGCGGCGATCACGAAGTCGGCCTTGCGGGCAATGTGCGGGGCGATGCCGTTGAAGCCGTCGATCCACATCGTGCACATCGGGCAGGGCTCGGTCTGCAGCTTGCCGTACATGAACTGGTAGACGATCAGCGGGCGCCCCGGGGCGGTGAACAGTTCGCTCAGGGTGACCTCACGGACCGGTGTGTCGCCGGCGTCGAGGTCGGCGGGGCCCTCGATGAACACGTAGTCGTCGACGGGCGGCCCCGGCGGCAGCGCCCGGCGTTGGGCCGCGACCTTCTCGCGTTGGCGCATGAGGTCGATCTCGGCCTGGCGCAGGGCTTCGCGGGCGGCGATGTGCTCCGCTGTCTCCCCCGCCGGCCTTGTCTTCCGCGGCATCGCGTCCTCCTGGGTAGCCTTCCTTCCGGTGGCCCGGACCGGCTCCCGCGATCCCGGTCCCCGCGTCTCGAACCAGGCCACCAAGTTTATGGGCGCTCCGGGTCCACCGACAGTCGAGCAAGGACCGGCCGGTGTGCATCCGCGAGTGGGCCGCCGTCGTGCGAGCGCAAGGGGTACCTGCTGGGGGTAAACGCACAGATCACGGGGTTGGCGGCTGGGCCGAGCCCGCTCTGCGGCCGTCTGCCGAGAATCGCCGGGTGACTGAGGACGACAGCGATCGCGGCCACCTGCTGGACAACAAACAGTCGGAGGCGGGTATCCGCTTCGGAGCCCTCGCCGAGCTGTTCGATCCGGTGACGTTCCGGCACGTCGACCGGCTCGAGATCGGTGCCGGCATGCGGTGCTGGGAGATCGGTGCGGGCGGCACGGCCCAGGGGCGAATGCGATGGGGCGGCAAAGGTTCGGGGCGGGCGTCGGTGATCCCCTGCAGCGCTGGTGCCCGGCTGAGTAGCCTCAGATCCTCCAGGGGCGTCCGTGGGTGTGGGTGAACGCCTGGGCGCAGAGTGAGGGGGAGACATGCACACCGTCATGACCGTTCGGGCGGAAGGACCTTCGGGAGCCGTTGAGGAGCAACTGCGGGGATGGCTGCTGAACGAGCCGGAGCTGCGGGGCCGCGTCCGACGGGAGTCGACGGAGCCGCGGCCCGGGACCATGGGGCCCGCGACCGATGCCCTCGTGGCCCTTCTGGAGCCGGGCGGGGTGGCGGCGGTCTTCGCCGGGGCGATCGTCGCCTGGGTGCAGACGCGGCGCGGCAACCACACGGTCACCGTGACCCGGGCGGACGGCACCTCGATCACCATCAGTACACGCCAGGCCCGCAGCCTGAGCCCCCAGGAACTCGCCGAGCTGGCCGAGCGGCTGGCACGGCCGGAGCTGACGCCACCGCCGGAGCCGGCGGCACGGCCGGAACTGCCGCCACGGCCGGAGCCGGCGGAAGCGCCGCCGGGGGAAGGGCAGAGCGCACCGGAGCGATCGCCTGAGGACCCCGCACGGTGACAGACGGCCTGGCGGCACGCGGTGCCCGGGCCGTACTGATCGGCACCGGTACGTTCCACAAGGGCTCGAAGCTCCCCGAACTGAGCTCTGTGGACGCGACGTTGGATGATCTGCGGCAGGCACTGCTCGACGCATGCGGTATGGACGTCGGCAGCGTCACGCGGGTCCCGGCCGGCGCGGACGCCACCGAAGTGGTGGCCGCCGTGGAAGCGGCAGTGACGGACGCGACGGGGCCGGTGGTGCTGTATTACGTCGGACACGGTCTGCTCGGGCCCGGCGATGAGCTGTACCTGGCCACTCATTTCAGCCGGTCGGCCCACAGTGTCGCCGGGGCGGTGCCCTACCGCACCGTGCGGGACCTGCTGGGTGAGGCGGCGCACGGCTCTCTGGTGGTGCTGGACTGCTGCTTCTCAGGCATCGCGGAGCGGCCGAGTGGCGGCGGGACACCGGATCCGTTCGTGTCCGTCCAACCACGAGGCAGCTTTCTGCTCACATCGGCCTCCCTCTACGCGGCGTCGTTCGCTCCGGAGGCGGAACGCCACACCCTGTTCAGCGGCCGGCTCCTGCGGCTGCTCACCGACGGCGACCCGACTGGTCCGCTGTGGCTGACTGCCGACCGTCTGCACGCCGCGCTGACGCGCCAGTTCGCCGACGATACGCGGGTGCGGCCTACCCGGCAGAGCGAGGGAACTCTGGGTGCTCTGGCCCTCGTACGCAACCGTGCCTACCACGTCCCCGACGACGAGGCAGGCGTCGAACCGCCCGCCGACCTTCCCTGCCCGTATCCCGGCCTGGAGCCGTTCCGGACCGAGGACAGCGCTCACTACTTCGGCCGGGACGACCTGGTGCGGCGGCTGTTGATCGCTGTGCGCGACAGCGGTCCGGTCGTCGTCGTCGGCGCTTCCGGGGCGGGCAAGTCGTCCCTGCTGCGGGCCGGCCTGCTGGCCGGACTCGCACGCGGGCACGCGTCCGACGAAGCAGGGGTTCCGTGGCCGGCGCTACTGCTGCCCGCACCCGGATCCCACCCGATGGCCGCGTTGGCCGAGGCCTGGGCACGCGCCACGGGGCGCCGGGTCCCGAAGGTGCGTCGAGCGCTGGAGCGGGGCCGTTTCCTTCCGCCGCGCGACGGGCGAACGGCGTGTCGGCTGCTCGTGGTCGACCAGTTCGAGGAGGTGTTCACCCACTGCACCGACGGCGCCGAGCGTGCCGCGTTCATCGACGCTCTGGTGGGTGACGGGCCTGGCCCGCGACCGCAGGTCGTCCTCGGACTCCGCGCGGACCACTACGGCAGTTGTCTGGCCGACTCCGCACTCGAGAGGGCCTTGCGGAACGGGCAGTTGAACGCCCCGCCGATGAGCGAAGAGGAATTGCGGGCGGCGATCGAGGGCCCCGCTCTCGCGGGCGGTCTGCAGCTGGATGTCGGACTCACCGACCGGCTGCTGCAGGACCTCGGCGAGGGCCGGCTCGGTGACAACGGGACGGGCGCGCTGCCGTTCCTCGCACACGCACTGCGCGAGACCTGGCTGCGGCGCGCCGGTGCCCGGCTCACCCTGGCCGGCTACCACGCCACCGGCGGCATCTGGAAATCGATGGCCCGGGCCGGGGAGAATCTCTACAACGAGCTGGCCGCCGAGGATCAGTGGGTGCTGCGGGAACTGCTGCTGCGCATGGTGCACCTGCCCCCGAACGGCGCGGGGGCGGTGATCCGGCATCCGATCCCTCTCGCCTCCCTGCTGGACGGGCTGCCCGCGAGTGCCCGGAACGTACGGGACCGGCTGGCGACGGACCGGCTGATCACCGTCGACGAGGACACTGCGCAGATTGCCCACGACTCCCTGCTGCGCGCGTGGTCGCGGCTACGGGACTGGGTCACCGAGGACGCGGCGGCCTTGCTGCAGCGACAACGGCTGCGTGTCGCCGCAGAGGAATGGGAGGCTTCCGGGCGCGATTCGGCCTTCCTCCTGCACGGCAGCCGGTTGCAGAACGCGCTGGATCTGCGCGTTCCCGGTGACCGTGCACGGCTGACCGAAACGCAGCGCCTGTTCCTGGCCGAGAGCGAGGCGGCGGAGCGCCGCACGGAGCAGCGTGAGCGGCGCCGTCTCAGAGTGCTGAAGGCCGCGGTCGTCACCCTGGTGGTCGCGGTGCTCGCCTCGGCCGGGTTCGCCGCGATGGCCCTGCGCCAGGAGCGCAGGGCGGAGGAGCAGCGCAACACCGCCCAGGCCCAGCGTGAACTGGCCACCTACCGTGCGCTGCTGGCGGAGGCGGACAGTCTGCGGGACACCGATCCGCGCAGTTCGCTGACGCTGGGCCTGGCCGCCCACGCGCTGCGGCCGGGAGCGGACGCCCGGCGAAGCATGTTCCAGACACTCACCGAGAGCCCGTTCCGCGGCTCCGTCCTGCTGCCGTCCGAGGCGACCGGAACTGCTCTCGGGCCGGACGGGCGGACCCTCGCCTCGTTCGAGGAGGACTCCGTGACGCTGTGGGACGTGAACGACAGATCCTCCCGGTCGACAGCACTGGCCCGCCTGGACTGCGACGCCAACACGGTTTCGTTCGGCGGCCCGGACGGGCGGACTCTCGCCGCGCTTTGCCCGGACGACACGATTTCGATGTGGGACCTCACCGGACTGCACGACGGCAAAGCCCCCCGGCGCACGGCTTCGGTGCGCCTACCGACGGGTCTGCCCGGTTACGCGGAAGAGATGGCGCTGAGTCCCGACGGCAGGCGGGTGGCAGTGGTCGGCTGGTGGGACGAGGACGACGACCTCGCGGCGGAACACGGCGGCGCACTCGCCCTGTGGGATCTCTCCGGCTCACGCGGGCCCCGCCGGGTCTCCGTCACCAGAGGGGTGTACGAGACCGATGGCGTGGCGTTCGCCCCGGACGGCCGGACACTCGCCTTGGCCTCCGACTTTCCCAGGAGCCGCGGATCGCTGGACATCGGCAGGAACTACACCGTCGCCGGCATTCGCGTCTGGGACGTGAAGGATCCCCGTGCACCCCGGCGGGGCGCATTTGTGCGCGGGTCCGACGGAGAGGTCGCTTTCAGTCCCGACGGCCGTCACCTGGCCACGACCGACGGGGGGTACGCCAAACTCGTGGACGTCTCCGAGCCGCAGGACCCGCGAACGGTCGCGAAGTGGCATGCGCACTCGTACGAGGTGCAGGCGTTCACCTTCTCCCGGGACGGCTCCCGGCTGGCGACCTCGGGCAAGGACGGGGTGGTCGACGTGTGGGACTTGAGCGACACCCGTAAGCCGGTGCGGCGCGAGAACCTCGTCGGGCACGCGAGTGTGCTGGCACGGATCGAGAAGGGGGTGGACATCGGCGCCCTTGCTTTCGTACCGGACGGGCGCGGGCTGGTCTCGGTGAACACCTTCGGCAGGGAGTCGGAAGTCGTCCACTGGAAGCTGGGAAGCGCGCAGCGGGCGCATGTCGTGCGGAAGTTGGAGTCGGGCACCGGTCACACCGTTGTGGCCCTCTCGCGTGACGGCAGGACGTTGGCCGTGACCGGCTCCGACACCGTCCGGCTCTGGGACATCGGCGACCTGACCGCCCCGAAGGTGCTGTCCACGGCGCGCGGGCCGCGCAGCATCGTCCGCGACATCGCCCTCAGCGGCGACGGCACCCTCCTGGCGGGTCTGCACGTCAACGGGACGGTGACTCTGTGGGATGTCTCGGACCGGGTCCGACCCCGTGTCATCGGCGCGCTCGGCGCCACGCCCAAGGACGCGGGTGACCTCCTCTTCGCGCCAGACCGGCCACTCCTCGCGGTCCGCGGCGAGGCACTCGACCTGTGGGATGTCGCCGACCCGGGCCACCCGCGGAAGGAGGACTCGGTCGCCGAGGTCAGCTCGCTCACGGGGAACGACTTCAGCCCCGACGGCCGCTATGTGCTGACCTCACGGGGCCGCTTCGCGGGAGGCGTTCACTTGTGGGACCGGGATGCGTCCGGTGAGTCGTTCACCGAGCTGATTCCGGAGGGACACCTGCCGAACCTGCGAGGCCAGACGGCGTTCAGCCCGGACGGCAGGACGATCGCCGTGGCCGGAGAGGGCACCAGCGAGGACGACAGCAAGAGCCCGGACCTGACTGTCTTCGACGTGAGCGACCCGCGGCGGCCCCGACAGACGGGCACGGTCCCGCGCGAGGACGACCGGGACGTGACCTTCGACGGTGCGGACTTCCACCCCGGCGGAGACCTGGTGGTCGCGGGCGGTTGGGACGGCATGGCGTGGCTGTGGAGCGTGGGCGACCGCGACGCGCCCCACCTCGCCGGTAGCCTCGGCCCCCACCCGGGCAGTGTGAGCGACGTCGTCTTCACCCCGGACGGCCGTACGCTCGTCGCCGCCGGTGGAGGCACGGTCCTCTTCTGGGACCTCGGCGACTACCCGGCCATCGCCGCCGACACGACCGGGCTCGCCTGCCGAGTCACCGGCGGCGGGCTGAAGGACTGGCAGTGGCATGTCTACGCCCCCGACGTTCCCTACCACCGTTCGTGCCCGTCCCGCTGACGGGGCGTCGTCGATCCAGCGCCGTCCACCGAGGCGCGGCGTGAACAAAGGAGGTTCGGTGTCGGGCTGCTGATCGTGCCGTGCGCCCGGCTCCACCACACCGACGGCGGGGTGCATCCCAGTAGCCGTACTCAGGCGCGAGCGATCGGCTCGGCGCAGCATTGAAGGCATGCTCACATGGGTGGCGGACGCAGTCCTGGCAGTCCTGTTGACCGCACTGGAGGTGGCCGCCCTGGTCGCCCTCTGGTTCGTGGAAGGCCTCAAGCGGTGGGCGGCCGGGGGTAAGCCGGTTGCCGGCTCCGAGTTTCGGCTCTGGCTGGTGCTGACGGCCGGGCCCGCCGGATTGGGAGGGGTCAGTTACGGGGCCGTCCGGGCCGGACTGCCGGCGACCGCCGCCACTCAGGCCCTTGTCGCCGCCGCACTCGCGGGGGTTCTGGTACTGGGGATCGGTACGGAGTACTCCCGATGGGCCGCCCGCTCTTTCCGCAGGCACCGTGCCGGGCGTCGAAATCGTCGCGCCAAGACCTTGTAGCTCCGGATCCCGGGCAAGCACTCAGCCCGGGACGAGTGCTTCCCACTGGTCCCGGGTCGGGCCGTCGTGCTTCGGCGAGAAGTGCTCCCCTTCGCGTCGTGTTGCGGGATGAGCCTACTGCTTGGCGATCTTCGTTCGGGAACCCGCCTCGTAGGGGCGCGGGAACCTACGGTGCCGTACCGGTGTCGTCGACGCCTGCTGCACGCAGCAGGTCGATGACCCTCTCGAACTCCGGCCACGTTTCCGGGTACTTGTTGTTGCCCCACGTACGCGCGAGGCGCACGGCCTTGGCCGTGGGGGCGGCGCCGCGGTCGAGCAGGTGCTGCACCATCTGCGGCCTTCCGGCGGCGGATGCCCATTCGAGGGGCGTCCGGCCCTTCGTCAGCAGATGGATGTCGGAGCCGTGGTCCAGCAGGAGGTCCACGATCTCCGGGCGCCCCGCGGTGGATGTCACGGTGAACATCAGGGCGTTGCCGTACCGGGCCGGTGTGTCGGGGTGAACGCCGGCACCGAGCAGGGTGGCGACCATGTCCGTGCGGCCGTTCGAAGCGGCCGAGGTCAGTGGCGTGAGTTCGCCGTAGTCGTGCACAGCCTGGTGCGGATCCGCGCCGGCCCCGATGAGCACGCGCACCACCTCTGCGTGTCCTCGCCGCACCGCGATGTCCAGGGCCGTGAGTCCGCGCCCGCCCTTCTTCGGGGCGTCCACGGGAACCCCCTCGGCCAGGAGTCGCGCCACCTGGCTCGAATCGCCGTCCTCCGCTGCCCGAACCAGCCGGTCCACCGCACTCTCGCTGCCCATTTCTTGATCATCCCGGGTTGCCGTGCCGAGGGAAAGGAGTGCCTCACAACCGGAGACCGTCAGCACCGCGTCCGAGGCCGGGGCCCCGCACAGAGTGGTCACAGAAGTGCCATACGATGCGCACACCAGCTCGTAAGTTCTCCGTTTGAGGATGCACACGTCATGTCTTTCGGTGCCACGTCCCGTTCCCTGCGCGGTATATCTGTTGTCGTCGCCCTTCTCGCGGTCGGTGCGGCGGGATGCGCCGATGCCATCGACAGCGCCAAGGACGGCGCGAAGAAGGTTGCACGCCAGCGCTCGGTCTTCTCGCTCGCCCCCGGCGACTGCTACAACCCGAACAGCAAGGCCGAGACCGAGGAATTCGCGATCGAGATCGTGCCGTGCGAGGAGGCCCACGAGGGCCAGGTCGTCGGCGAGTTCACGATCGACGACAAGGGTGCCTACCCGGGTGACGACGAGGTCGCGGTGATCGCCGACGAACGATGCCCCGTCGAGGCGCAGAAGTTCGCCCCGGACAACTGGGCGCTGCCCGCAGGCGTCGACGTCTTCTACTACCACCCCACCAAGGAGAGCTGGGCGACGGGCGACCGCGGTGTGAGCTGCGCCTACACCAAGGACTCGGGCAAGCTGTCCGGCTCGCTGAAGAGCGCCCCTCTCAAGGCCGACCAGCTCGCGTACCTCAAGGGTTCGAACGGCGTCTACGACGCCCTGTGGATGAACCAGCCCGAGGCCGACCAGATCGAGAACGACCTCCCCGGGTACAAGAAGCAGGCCAAGGCGGTCGCCGCCGCGCTGGACGCCCACCTCAAGGGTCTGCGGAACATCGAGCAGCCGGAGACCGGCAAGCTGCGCGTCAAGCTGGAGAAGGCCGCCGGGGACTGGAAGAAGGCCGCATCGGCCGCCGACACGGACGCCTTCTACATCGCCTATGACGTGGCCTTCACCGGCATCGACCCGAGCAAGACGGTCGCCGCCCGCAAGGAATTGAACCTCGCCACGACGGTCCCGGCCGACGAGGCCGAGGTCTGGGCGGGCTGACCTCCTCGCCGCCGCAGGAACGACAGGCCCTGGTGCATCGCCCCGCACCAGGGCCTGTCCGCGTCCCACCGCGCCTTGTGGCACAGGTGCCCGGTGGCTGTACGGAGCCGCCGCGCGCGGGTCCCGGCAGCGGGAATCGCACCCGCTCCGCCTTCAGTACGGTCAGTGGTCCAGACTCGGGCACCAGTCGTCGCGGCCTGCGAGGTCTGGTCGAGGAGGTGCCACACGGGGCCAGGAGGCCGATGCTCCACTGGTCGATATCGGCGGCCGTGCGTGGGCGGGTGGAGTGCCCGGGTCGAACTGAACGTGCTGTCGCCGCGGCTGAGAAGCCGGTGCCGGCGCCGGCCGCGGCGGCCGATCCGCCACCTCTTGGTGGAGAACGGAATTGCCACCGCCGAGAAGATCGACCGCCATTCCGGCGAATGTCGCCACCGGAAGCCTCGACCTGGCCACGCCCCGATGATCTCCGCGTGGGGACGCCTCCCGTAGCCCCCTCCACCGCCCGGCCCGCCCGAACCTGGCGCTCGGATGCCCCGTTCGGCGGGCGTCGTGGCCCCGAGGGCCGTTGGATGTCTCGTCAGGGCGTGGGTGGCGTCACCGACGCCAGGTAGGTCGCCACCTCGCCCGCGTTGTTGGAGTAGCGGTGGGGCAGTGTGGCGTCGAAGGTCAGCGCCTCGCCCGCCTGCACTTCGAAACGCTGATCGGCGACGTGTACCGTGACCGTGCCGGTGATGACGTAGGCACACTCGACCGCTACATGGCTCCACGGCTCGTGGCTGGAGGCATGGCCCGGCTCGAGCGTGCCGAGCAGGACTTCGAGCTGACCGTTGCTCGGGGTCAGGCGCTCGTACTGGACGAGGCCCTTCGGCATGAGCAGGCGGGAACGTTCGTCGGGGCGGCTGTGGTGAGCCGTGAGCGGGGCTTGCTCATGGAACAGCGAGGCCGCCGACGGGCCGAAGGCCGTACTCAAGGCCCGGAGGGTCTTGAGACTGGGCTCGCGGATGCCCCGCTCCACCTGACTGAGCAGGGTCGCCGACAGGCCGGTCTGCGCCGCGAGATCGCGCAGGCTGAGCCCCGCCTCCGTCCGCAGCGTGCGTAGCTGGTCTCCCATCACGGCGGACAGCCTATCCGAGCCGTGCATCCTTGTGCACTCTTGTACACCCCTGGGCGTGAGCCCTTGAGGGTGTCGGCACGTTTGCGCAGAAGAATCAACGGTTGACAGTCGAAGCATCGTGCACTTTTGTGTACCTGTGTAAATAAGTACACACCCACGCTGTTCTCAATGTTGTGGAAAGTGGTTCATCGCCATGAGCGCTGACAGACATCTGGTCTTCCGCGGAGGAAAGGCACTGGCGTTCGTGCCGGTCCTCGTGTTCCTCGGGTTCTGCGTCGTCTTCTTCGTCGTGTTCAAGACGTTCGACATGACCGCCCTCGCTGCGGGAGGTGTCGTCGCGCTGCTCGTCGGCGCGCCCTTCGCCAAGCCGTATTCGGCGTACTGGTCCGCCGTGACCAGGGGGATCGGATCGTCCACCGCGGTCACGATCGTGATGATCCTGTTCTGCGTGGGGCTGA
The DNA here is from genome assembly GCF_042796085.1 of Streptomyces sp. NPDC056452. NCBI lineage: Bacteria > Bacillati > Actinomycetota > Actinomycetes > Kitasatosporales > Streptomycetaceae > Streptomyces > Streptomyces sp. NPDC056452. The sequence goes on along the minus strand of NZ_JBHTRI010000006.1, from coordinate 50,976 downwards.
TGTCCGCCCTGATCAAGGAGACCAACGTCTCCGGCGGGTTCGTGTGGCTCGCCGAGCACCTCGGCGTCGACGGCGGCACCTTCACGCTGTTCACGTTCGTCGCGGTGTGCATCATCTCGATGTCGACGGCGTCGTCCATCGGGACGATGTTCACGGCGTTTCCGATCTTCTACCCGGCCGGCGTGTTCCTCGGCGCCGAGCCGGCGTTCCTCGCGGCCGCGGTCATCTCCGGCGCGATCTTCGGGGACAACGTCGCACCGATCTCCGACACGACCGTCATCTCGTCGTCGACGCAGACGTTCCGCCGAAAGTCCGGCACCACCGATATCGCCGGTGTCGTGCGGAGTCGCGCTCGCTTCGCCTTCACCGCTGCGGCCCTCGCGGCCGTCGGGTTCTTCGTGCTGGGATCGTCGGGCCACTCGGGCGATTCTGCGCACTCGCAGGAGTTGCTGGAGCAGGCCGCCGACCCGCTCGCCCTCGTGATGCTCATCCCCGTCGCGCTCATGCTCACCGTGGCGCTGCTCACCCGCGACATCTTCAAGGCGGTCACGGTCGGGCTGGCGACCGGGATCGTCACCGGCCTCGCCTCGGGTCTGCTGACCCCCGAGGGCGTCATCGGCGTCCACGACGGGGCGCCGACCGGATTCCTGATCTCGGGCGTCGGCGACATGCTCAGCGTGATCGCTCTGGTGGTGGCCGTGTTCGGCATCATGGGCATACTCACCGACGCGGGCATCCTCGACTGGCTCGTGAGCGCCCTCACCGGCAGCCGGCTGTCCCGCACCCCGCGCGGTGCGGAGTTCGCGATCGGCATCGGGGTCTCGGTCACCACGCTGCTGTTCGGCGGAGTGAACTCGGCCGCGATGCTCACGTTCGGCCCGGTCGCCGACAAGATCGGCGCACGCGTCGGCCTGCACCCGTACCGCCGAGCGGTCGTCATGGACTGCTTCGCGATGGGAATCGCCGCCATCGTCCCCGTCCTCAGTGCCTATCTGTTCATCGGCGCGCAGCTCACGACCGGGATCAAGGGCGTTCCCGCCCTGGCCACGACGGAGATCTTCGTCGCGATGCTCTACCCGCTCGTCCTCACCGTCGTCCTGGTCGTGGCGGCCGCGACGGGCTGGGGCCGCCGTTTCGAAGGCCCGGACGGCGTCGAACTGAAGCGACCCGAGAGCACGCCGGCCGCGGCCTGACCAGCACACACCCGTAAGACCACCACCGGCCGACCGGCCACTGGAGCACCCATGGATCGCAACACAGTCGAGTGGCGCGGCTACATCCCCGCCATCACCACACCGTTCACCCGCGAGGGCGAGCTCGACATCGACGCGCTGCACGTGCAGATCGCCTGGCTCGTCGACGAGGGCATCCAGGGCGCGATCCTGGCCGGCACCAGCGGCGAGTGGTTCTCCCTGTCCGCGAAGGAGCGCGCCGGGCTGTTCGCGGCGGGCGCCGAACACCGCAGCGGCGCCTTCCCGGTCCTCGGCGCCTGCAATGCGTTCACCCCGCAGGAGGCGATCGCCCATGCCCGCGCGGCGGAGGCGGCCGGCCTCGACGGCATCCTCCTCACCCCGCCGCCCTACATCGTGCCCAACAACAAGGAGATCGTCGCGTTCTACCGGGCGGTGAGCGATGCCACCGACATCCCGATGACCGTGTACAACTGGCCGCGCGGCTGCGTCGTGGACATGGGCGTGGAACTGCTGACCGAACTCGCGCAGATCGAGAACGTCGTCGCGATCAAGAACTCGACGGGAGACTTCGCGAGCTTCCTCGCCGGTATGTACGCCCTGGAGGGCGAGGTGCGGTACTTCGGCCTGCCCACCAACGCGCTCGGCGCCGACCTCGCGATACTCGGCCACGGCGACGGTCTGATGGGAACGGGCGGCATCCTCGGCCGCGACCAGGCCGACTTCTGGAACGCCGTCGACGCCGGGGACCGGGAGCGCGCGATCCAGCTGGGCAAGAAGGACCGCGTGTACATGGACGCGTGGTTCCGTCCCGACTACGGCGTGCAGTTCGGCAACCAGCAGGCGATCGTCAAGACCGCGCTGCGACTGCGTGGCATCCCCGCGGGATTCGTGCGGGCGCCGCTCCTCGAGCTCACACCGGACGAGGTCGCCCGCGTCGAGGTGACCCTGCGCGAACTCGGCATCGACACGCTCCCCCTCACCGATGACTGAGCGGTACGACGTCGTTGTCGTCGGCGGCGGGCTGCTCGGCTGCCTCACGGCGTGGATGGCCGCCCGCGACGGCGCGCATGTGCTCCTGGTCGACAAGGATCAGGTGAACCAGCACGCTTCGGGCCAGAACGCCGGGAGCCTGCACTTCCAGCTCGAGTACCGGATGATCGAGGCCGGCGAGGAGGCAGCACGCGTCGCCGCGGAGGCGATGCCGCTCCACCTGGACGCCGCCGCGATGTGGGCGCGCCTGGAGGACGAGATCGGGGAGTCACTCGGCGTGCGCCAGACAGGCGGGCTCATGGTTGCCGAGAACGCCGACCAGGTCAGGACGCTCGAGTTCAAGGCAGAGCTGGAACGCTCCTGGGGCCTCGATGTGCGCACACTCGATCGCGCCGAGCTCGACGACGTCGCACCGTACCTCTCACAGGACATCGTCGCAGCCAACTTCAGCCCCCTGGAAGGAAAGGCGGACGCCCGCATCGCCGCTCCCGCGGTCGGCCGCGCGGCCGTCGCCGCCGGGGCGACCGTGATCACACGCTCCCGCCTGGTCGGCGCGCGTCGCGTTCCGACCGGATGGGACGTCGCCCTCCGGGAGACGGACCGCACGGGGGACGAACGGGCCCGCACCGTCCGAACCGCCGCGGTCGTGCTCGCCGCCGGTGTGTGGACGACGGAGCTCGGCCGGGTCTTCGACTCCGAGCTCCCCACCGTCCCCCTCGCTCTCACGATGACCGTCACCTCGAAGATTCCCAGGTTCATCCCCCACCTCGTTCAGCACACAGGCGCGCGCCTGTCGCTCAAGCAGTCGCTCGACAACACGGTCCTCATCGGCGGCGGGTGGCCGGCACGACTGATGAGGGACGCTCACGGCGCCCCGGCGTTCGACCGCAAGCACCAGCTGATCCCGCAGTCGATCGCCGGCAACGCGCGGGCGGCCGTGAAGACCGTGCCCGCACTGGAGAGGGTCCCCGCTGTGCGCAGCTGGGTCGGCACGACCACGGTGGCACCCGACCAGCTTCCGCTCGTCGGCGCGGTCAAGAACGCGCCCGGGGTGTTCGTCGCCACCGGCGGATCGGCGTTCACTCTCGGGCCGAGCTTCGCGCGGGTGCTGACCGGACTCATCGCCGGGCGCTCACCCGATATCGACCTCGCACCGTACGACCCGGCCCGCTTTGCGGAAGGGAGCACCTCATGACCACGGACGACGCCTGGCGTCGCACCACGAAGGAGCGCGGCGACGCCGTGACGATCGGTGTGGACGGCGAGCCGGTTCGCGCCTGTACGGGCGAGACGGTGGCCGGCGCCATGCTCGCCGAAGGGGTCCCGTTCGATCGAGACCGCAACGGAGCGCCCCGGGCGCCGCTGTGCAACATGGGGACGTGCTTCGAGTGCGCCGCCACCGTCGACGGCCGGCCGATGACCCGCACCTGCCTGGTCCCCGTGCGCGAGGGCATGGTCATCGTGACGTCAGGGAGGCTGTGATGTTCGATCTCGCGATCGTCGGAGCGGGTCCGGCGGGCATGTCCGCGGCTCTCACCGCGGCCGGTCATGGTCTGACGGTCGTCGTCATCGACGAGCAGCAGCGAGCGGGCGGGCAGATCTTCCGTCAGCCGCCCGAGGCCTTCACCGGAAGCGTCCTGCATCCCACCGCCGGCTACGGCTGGGCCACCGAGCTCATCCGGCGGTTCGAGGAAGACCCGCGACTGACGACGGAATTCGGCTGGTCGGCGATCGGTGTGCTGCACGACGAGGAGGAGCCGGGCGATCTGCGTGTGGCGATCAACCACCCGGAACACGGCACTCGCATGATCGGCGCGCGGCGGCTGCTGATCGCCACCGGCGCCTACGACCTCCCCGTCGCCTTCCCGGGCTGGACGCTGCCCGGCGTCATGACTGCCGGCGGTGTCCAGACCCTCGTCAAGGCGCAGAGGATCGCTCCCGTCGGCGACGTCGTGCTGGCCGGGGCACATCCGCTGCTGCTGCTCGTGGCCGACCTGCTCGTCCGCGACGGCGTTCCGGTGCGCGAGGTCGCGTTCGCTCAGAGCATCCCGACGCCGACGGACATGCTCCGCGCACTCGGCGCCGTACCCGGTCATCTGCGGATGCTCGCGGAGACGGGCGCAATCGTGGCGCGGCTGGTGCGCAAGGGTGTCCGGGTCTCGCCCCGGACCATCGTGACGGCCGCCCACGGCACGGAACACGTCTCCGGCATCGAGCTCGCCCGGGTCGACCGGAAGTGGAGGGTGTCGGGCGCGCCCCGCGAGGTCGCGGCATCGCACCTCGTGCTCGGGTACGGCTTCTCCGCGTCGACGGAACTCGCCCGCCAGATCGGATGCGAGCTCGCCTTCGACTCGCCACGCGGCGGTTGGGTGGTCGAACACGACGAACGACTGCGGACATCCGTCCCCGGAGTGTTCGTCGCCGGCGAGCCCACGGGCGTCGCCGGAGCCGACCGGTCCTGCGCCGAGGGTGCTCTCGCGGGTCTCGGGATCGCCGCGGACCTCGGCTGCCCCGTGCCCCCCGCGGAGTTCGCCGAAGCGGAACGCGGCATCCGAAGAGCGACACGATTCTCCACCGTGGTGCAACAGATGTTCGAACCGGTTCGTGAGGCACTCGGAGACCTCGCGACGCGAGAAACCACCGTCTGCCGATGCGAATTGGTCACACGCGGCGCGATCGACGACTTCCTCGAATCATCGCCGTTCGTCAGCGACGTCAATGCCGTCAAGCTCTCCTGCCGCGCAGGCATGGGCCCCTGCCAGGGACGCTACTGCGAGAGCGGCGTCGGCACGGTCCTTGCGTCGGCACGCGACCAGCCGATCGGGCTCGGCGGACGCTTCTCCGCCCACCTGCCGATCAAACCTGTGCCCGTCGGGGACCTCCGAGGCCTCGACTCGGCCGCCGAGTAGTCCGCATCGGTGTGGGCCCGACCCGGTGGTCACACGAACACCACCCGCTCAGGTGGCGCTCCGCTCGCTCGCCTCGCGCAGGTTGCGGTCGACCGCGCGGTCGTACGCCGCGTCCGGAGCGCCGCCCGGGCTGCCCGGGCGGCCGCTGCGCAGGAGTTCGCGCCAGCGTTCCTGGCTCCAGTCCGCAGGGGCCGTGGTGCGCATGAAGTCCTCGACCAGGATGCGGAAGCGGACCGGGTCGGCGTGGAAGGGGAAGTGGCCCGCACCTTCGAAGATCTCCAGGCGGCTGCCGGGCATGGCCGCGTGGGCCCCGTAGGCGTGCTGGACGGGGACCACACTGTCCCGGGATCCCCACAGCAGCAGAGTGGGCATGCCCTGGGTCAGGTAGCAGCGGTCCAGCATGGTGACCACCTGGCCCCGCCAGTCGACCACCGCCCGCAGCGTGCTGATGAAGGCGCTGCGGGACGTGGCGTCGGGGAGGGCGTCCACGAGGTGGAGCAGCTCTCCGGCGTCCTGGCCCAGGTCGGTGTCGAGCAGTTTGATCATCCGCGTGAAGAGGCCGACCTGGCTGCGCATGCCGGGCAGGCGCAGCGTGGACAGCATCAGGTCGGCGCCGGGCAGGGACACCGCCCGCAGGACCGGGTTGACCTCGCGTCCCACCCCGCCCGCGCTCACGAGGATCAGCCGGTCGGTGCGCTCGGGGTACTGGTACGCGAACTGCATGGCCACGCCCCCGCCGAGCGAGTGGCCGACCAGGGTGGCGCGTTCGATGCCGAGGACGCCCAGGAGGTCCCGGATCCCGTTCGCGTAGGCGGCCACCGAGTAGTCCGCCCTGGGTTTGTCCGAGGCGCCGTGGCCGAGGAGGTCCGGGGCGATCACCGTGTGGTTGCGGGCCAGGTCGGGGATGAGGTCGGCCCAGGTCGCGGAGGAGTCACCGATGCCGTGGATGAGCAGGATCGCGGGGCCCGACCCGGCCATCCGGTACGCGCGGCGGTAGCCGTGGATCACGCGGTGGCGCAGGGGGACGTCGTGCTCGCCCTGTTCCGCGACCGGGTGCAGACCGCTCGCTCGGGACGGGGACAGGGCGGGCGACGGGGACAGGGACGTTCCTGGTTCGGGGTGGGGTGCGCCGGCCATGGATCGCCTCCGGTTCCTCCGATCGGACGGTGCCCGGATCGGACGGTCTTCTTCTCCGACAAGTCCCGGTCTTCATCGGACCGTCTTCTGCTCGGACGATTCCTGAGCGAGCGTAGAAAACTCCGGATCCCAGGCGGTTTCCGGGACGTTTCAGGCAGCGATCGAAGTGGTGGGCGCACGCGGGACCGGTGCGGCCGGGAGGTGGGGGAACCCGTAACACGCGCGTAGCAGTCGCGGGCGTCGGCGCCCCCTATGATCGCCCCAGCACGCCCTCCGCCGACGACTTCCCCTCGTCGGCCGTGGTGCCGTGTGTCTCCCTCTCCCCGACCGGGTACGGCCGACGCGCCGCCCTGCCCGCGACCCCTGGAAGGCGGCCTGAATGGTCTCTCCCGTACGTATATGGCTCAACCGCACGTACGCGGAGAACGTCTTCTTCATCGATCAGCTCCGAGAAAATCCGGAGAAGCGGCCGGTCGCGATTCATGCCACCCACGGGGATCCCGACTCCCCCGTACTCGCGGCCGCCGACACCGCCGCGCCCGAACCCGAGGGGCTCTCCCCCGCCGGCTACGTCGAGTTCGCACTGGACCAGTGCGCCAGGCGTGCCGTCGACGTCTTCGTTCCCGTCCTTCACCAGGCGGCGATCTCCGCGCACCGTGAGGAGTTCGCAGCACTCGGTACCACGCTGATCGCCCCGCCGGCGGAAGCCTCCGCTCTCTTCCACGACAAGGCGACCGCGTACGAGACGGTCGCGGCGGCCGGAATACCCGTGCCTCCGTGGTGGCGGGTACGTACCGAGGACGAGCTGCTCGCGGCAGTCGACGCGATCGAGGCCGATGGCGGCAAGGCCTGCTTCAAGCCGGCTGCCGGTGCGGGCGGCGTCGGTTTCCGTATCGTCACCCGGGCCCCGTTCTCCCTGCTCCACCTGGGCGGGTTCCCGAGCCCGTACGTACCGCTGGACCTGATCGTCGAGGCCCTGCGCCGCAGCGACCGGTCCGTGGACTGGCTCGTGATGCCGCGCCTGGACGAGCCGGAGGTGTCCGTCGACTGTCTCACCGGGCCGGACGGCGGGGTGCGGATGGCTGTGGGGCGTACGAAGAACGGGCGCCGTCGCGGGTTCACGCTCCGCCCGGCATGGATCGAACCCGCCCGGCTGATCGCCCACACGTTCGGGCTGCATTGGCTGACGAACATCCAGTTCCGTGTGTACGAGGGCCGGCCCGTCCTGATGGACGTCAACACGCGCCCGGCCGGCGGACTGCACCAGCTGTCCCAGTGCGGCCTGAACGCGCCCTGGGCGGCGGTGAGTCTGGCGCTCGGCAACGACCCCGGCGATCTGACCCCGGGCTTCCTGGGCGAGGACTACTCCGTGATCGCGGGGCCGCGTGCGCTCCGGCCGGTGGTACTGCCCGGCCAGCGGTCGGAGGAGCCCGGCATCGGCCTCCCGGCACCCGGCGAAGTCCCGGCGACACTCTGACGTACTCCACACGGCACCTCGGGGGACCCGAACCCTCGGACCCGGACCCGGCCTGTCATAAATTGCCTTGCCTGTGCGGGGGCGACTCGCCAGGCTGGGGCGCATGCCGGGACAGCGGAAGCGTAAACGGGAGGCAGCCGGGCGGGCTTTGGCGGACCCCGGTCGTGCGGGGCGCTGGGAAGTCGTCTTCGAGACCCAGGACGAAGCCGAGTGGCGTGCGTACGCGCGCCGTGTCCGGGACCGGCGGGAGACCGTCGACCCGTCGACGCTCCGCCTCGACACCCTGTGCGGGCGTTCGGTGCAGCCGACCACCTACCGGCTGAGCAGGTTCGTGCCCTGTGACGACCGCCCTTAGCGGTCGCCGCAGGGGTGTCCCAGTACTCGGCGACCATGTCTGACCCAGCCCCGCCCAAGGGATTTTCGACCCGGATTCCACCCTGCCGCCGCACCGTGGGACCAGTGATCCATTCCGCCGTCGCGCCACCCACTGGGGGGTATCTCCCAGGGACCACTGGGGGATACCCCCCATCGAAGTCGGGGACCACCCGGGTCGTTCGGATGACGCGCTGTCCCTAGGTTCTGAGGTGGAATCGAAGCACCGTCCCAGAACACCTCCGGAGGCTCCCCGTGACCGCCCCCTCGCCCCGACTCGACGATCGGCCGACGCGCACAGCACGCTCGCTCGTCGCGGCCTTCGTGCGTTTCGTCGTCTGCGGCGGCGGCGTGGGGCTTGCCTCCAGCGGGGTGCTCGTCCTGCTCAGCGGGTCGATGCCGATGATGGTCGCCAACGCGATCGTCACCGTCGTCTCGACCGTGATCGCGACCGAGCTGCACAGCAGGGTCTCGTTCCGGAGCGATCGCAGGGGTTGGGGCGTCCACCTGCAGTCCGGGCTGACGGTGGCCGTGAGTTATGCGTTCACCACCGGGGCGCTGCTCGTTCTGCACGCCGTGCACTCCTCGCCCTCGGCGCTGCTGGAGCAGGGTGTCTACCTGTCGGCCTCCGCGTTGGCCGGGGTGGGGCGCTTCGCGCTGCTTCGGGTCGTCGTCTTCGCGCAGTCCGCGGCGCCCGCGAAGGATGCCGCACTCGGCAGGGCCTCCGTGGCCATGGCCGCGTGAGACGACGGCACACCCGCGGTGTCCCGCCCGGTGTTGCTCCCCCGCCCCGCCGCCCCTCCCGAGGAACGATGACATACCCATCATGACAGGTCAGGCCGTGTTTTCGTAGGACGAACAGCACGGTCCCCAAACCTTGTTGGGCACCTGGGCCGACTCCCAGAATCACCCTCATGAATCACTCCGAGAACGTCGATCACGACGCGGTGCTGCGCGCACGGATGCTGCTGCTCGGATCCGGAAGGATCAACATCGACGAGTCGCGCACCTATCTGTTCGTCGACCGCGTGCGCCCCCTGTTCGACGAGGGGGTGGCCCTCACCCGCCGACTGGCCGAGGTGGACGGGGCACAGGGCCGCGCCCCGCTCGCCCGGGCCCTGACGGATCGGTCGACCCTGCTGATCGCGGGGAAGCAGTACGGCGGGGCGCTGGCCGACTTCCGGGCGGCCGTCGACCTGCTCGACCGGTGAGGCAAGCCGCAGAACAGGCTCCTCTACGATCGACCGCGTGTGCGCAAACGTGATAGTCGCGGAAGACGACGCGAAGCAGGCCGAACTCGTACGCCGCTACCTCGAACGTGAAGGGCACGCGGTCACGGTGGTGGCGGACGGCCTCGCGGCGCTCGAGCAGGTCCGGCAGGGCACGCCGGACCTGCTCGTCCTCGACGTGATGATGCCGAGAGCCGACGGCCTGGACGTCATACGCGTGCTGCGCGCCGAGGAAAGGGAGTTGGCCGTTCTCATGCTGACCGCACGGGCCACGGAGGACGATCTGCTGCTCGGCCTCGACCTGGGCGCGGACGACTACATGACCAAGCCGTACAGTCCGCGCGAGCTGATGGCCAGGGTGCGTACCCTCCTGCGGCGTACCCATCGGGGTGCGGGCGAAGGCGGCCCGGGCGAGGGCGGGGTGCTGCGGGTGGGGGCACTCGCCGTCGATCCCGTACGTCACGAAGTGGCGGCCGACGGGGTACGGATCGAGTGCACGCCGGGCGAGTTCCGGCTGCTCGCCGCGATGGCCGCCGAACCCGACCGTGTCTTCACACGGGAGCAACTGCTGGCGGAACTCCACGGGTTCGACCGGTACATCAGCAGCCGCACCGTCGATGTGCACATCATGAACCTGAGGAAGAAGATCGAGCGCGCACCCCGCCGCCCGGTCCGGCTGCTCACCGTGTTCGGCGTCGGCTACAAGCTGACGGATCCGATGAAGGGTGCCTCGCGTGCGCCGGGCCGGTGAGAGCGACCGGCACCGACTGCCGCTCCGCAAGAGCCTGCTGGGCCGTCTGCTGGCCGTGTCGGCGCTCGTCGCGGCCTGTTCGGTCGCCGCGACCGCGTGGCTGGCCGTGCAGACCACATCCGGCGCGATCGAGCAGGAGCAGGGTCAGAACCTCACCGCCGACACCCGTATCCACGACACCCTGCTCGGCTACGCGGCGGCGCACCCCACCTGGGACGGTGTCGGGGCCACGGTGCGCGAGCTGGCCGACGATTCGGGCCGGCGGATCACGCTGACGACGCAGAGCCGGGGAATCCTCGCCGACTCCGCCGACGGTTCCCCTCCCCCACCCGCCCTGCCTCCCCAGGCATCGGCGGTCGTGGATCCCATGTCCGTGGACGCCGCCCTGTCGTCCGGGGCCGGATCCGCGACGGTCTCCGTGGGCATGAGGTCCCGCAGCGACCGTGTCGACCCCCGCGCCGTCGGACCGTTCCGGCTGCCCGACGCCGAGCGGGCGTCGCTGCGCCGCACCGCCGAAGAGGTCGCACAGTGCCTCAACCGGTCCGGCATCGCCTCGGACGTCGTCGAGGGGCCGAGCGGGCGGCCCCGTATCCAGGACGTGGGCAACGATCCCGACCGCCTGCAGGGCACCCGGTGCACGACGGAAGACCTGGACCGCCCCACCCCCACCGAGGAGAAGGCGCTCAGCGCTCTGAGCCGGCTGGCCAACGCCTGTCTGAGCCGGCAGAGCCGCGAGCCCGTCCGGCTCGGCCTCGACCTCTCCTGGGACACGGCCGGCGAGCCCTTCCCGGTGTCGGAGACCGCCGTCCCGACGCCGGTGCCGAGCGGGCCCCCTCGGGAGGCCCGGGTGGCTCCGTCCCCCGAACCCACGGCCCTCACCAGTGAGAACGACCGGGCCATCGCCTCGTGCGTCGCCGTCGCGCGCCGCGAACAGCTCAGCTCCTACGTCGCCCCGCCCGCACTGCTGTTCATCAGCGACCCCGGCGGCGGCGCCGTTCCCGCATTCGACCTGTCGCCCGCGAACACCGCCAGGATCACGGGGGTCGCGGCGCTCGTCCTCGCACTGACCGTGGGCGCCTCCGTGCTCGCCGGGGCCCGGCTCGTACGACCGCTGCACGCGCTCACGGGAGCCGCCCAGCGAATGCGCGACGGCGAGGACTCGGCACCCGTGGTGGTCGCGGCGGACAACGAGATCGGCCGGCTGGCCGCCGCTTTCAACGACATGTCCGCGCACCGCGCACGGCTGGAGGAGCAGCGCAAGGTGATGGTCAGCGACGTCGCCCACGAACTGCGTACGCCGTTGAGCAATATCCGCGGCTGGCTGGAGGGCGCCCAGGACGGGATCGCCGAGCCCGACGCCACGTTCATCTCCTCGCTCCTGGAGGAGGCGGTGCAGTTGCAGCACATCATCGACGACCTCCAGGACCTGTCGGCGGCGGATGCGGGGGTACTGCGCCTGCACCCCGAGCCGGTACGGATCGAGGAACTGCTCGCCCATGTCGCCGCGGCCCACCAGGCGCAGGCCGACGCGGCGGAGGTCGCTCTGACGGTGGCCGCCTCGACCGCCGGGGCACCCCTTCCTGCGCTCACCGCCGATCCGGTGCGGCTGCGGCAGGCCATGGGCAACCTGGTCTCCAACGCCGTACGCCACACCCCGGCGGGCGGGCGGGTCACACTGCGCGCCTACGCCACCGGGCACGAGGAGGCGCGGGTGGCCCTGGAGGTCGCCGACACAGGCAGCGGTATCCCGCCGGAGGATCTGCGGTACGTCTTCGACCGCTTCTGGCGCGCCGAGAAGTCCCGCAGCAGGCGCACGGGAGGCAGCGGGCTGGGTCTGGCCATCGTCCGCAAGCTCGCCGAGGCGCATGGCGGGACGGCCGACGTCGTCAGCACGGTAGGTGAGGGATCGGTCTTCACTCTGAGGCTGCCCCCGGCGGTCCCCGATCCCGGGGACGCGGCCCTGATGCGATGAACACAGCGTCCTGACAGCTTCCTCATAACTTCACTCCAGTCTGTCGGCATGTCCGGCGCCCGATGCGCATTCGCGTGCGGGCCCCACCAAGGCCGGGCTGGAATCGGAGTCCTTCACATGTCCCCTCGTTCGACCCTGCGCACCGCAGTCCTCACCGCCGTCGCCACGGGCGCGGTCCTCGTCCCGTCGACCGCGGCCGTCGCGGACGACGCCACCCCGAAGCCGGTGCCGACCGCCGCGGAGCGCACCGCCACACCCAGCCCCGCGCCCGAAGCGGCCGAGCCCTCCGCGGCCCCTGCCCCTGCCGAAAAGTCCAGGAGCAGGGTGACGCCTCGGGGCGGCGTCGCCGCCGGTGAGCGTGCGGCCACGGAGACAGGCGGCGGCAGCACGGCGCTGTACGGCTCGGCGGCGGGGGCGGTCCTGCTGGCCGGCGCCGGCACGTTCGTGCTGCGCCGCCGCTCCGCCGCACACCGCAACGGCTGACCTGCCACCGGGTGGCGCCGCTCCGTGTGACGGGGCGGCGCCACCTGCTGTTCCCTCTGATCCCCTACGCCCGGAGCCACCATGCCCCGTACCGCACAAGCTTTCCGCCGAGCCCTCATACCCTCGGCCGCCGCCGTTCTGATCCTGGTCCCGCTCACCGGCTGCTCATCCTCCGGCGCGGCGCAGCCGCCCGCAGCTGTCACGTCGGCGTCCGGAGCGGCAAAGCCCCCGAACGCGTCGGAATCCCCGAACGCACCGGCTCCCACGCAGCTCTCCATCCCCTCGATCGGGGTGACGAGTCAGCTGATGCGGCTGGGACTCAACGCGGACGGCACCGTGGAGGTTCCGCCCGCGGACAAGGGCATGACGGCGGGCTGGTACGCGGGCGGGGCCGTTCCCGGGGAGCCGGGCGCCGCTGTCGTCATCGGCCACAACGACACCCGGTTCGGCAAGGCCGTCTTCCACGACCTGAAGAAGATTGCCAAGGGTGCCGACATCACGGTCGTCAACGGGCTCGGCCGGCAGACGCACTTCACGGTCACGGGCACCGAGACCGTCAGCAAGAGCGCCTTCCCCAGCGAGAAGGTCTACGGGGAGACGAGCGACCGCGTGCTCCGGCTCATCACGTGCGACGGCTCGTTCGATGCCGAGGGGCACCCGGTGGACAACCTCATCGTCTACGCGAAGCTCAGCTGACGGGAACGACGAACGCCGCGGCCCCTTCCTCGTCCCGACCTGTTCGTACGGCTGCCGCAAGGCGCCGTACATCCCACCTCTACCCACGAGTAACTCCCCCTGGTTTGATGGGCGTCACCGCTCCGAACCCCACACCAGGAGAGCCTGTGCCGCACACCGCGATCCGCCGTATCTCCGGCGCGACCCTGGCCGCCGCCCTCGCCGCAGCCACGCTCGCACTCAACGCCCCGCAGGCATCGGCGGCGGACACCCCGTCGCTGCGCGTCCTCACGTACAACACGTTCCTCTTCAGCAAGACCCTGTACCCGAACTGGGGCCAGGACCACCGGGCCAAGGAGATACCGAGGACGGCCTTCTTCCAGGGCAACGACGTCGTCGTGCTCCAGGAGGCGTTCGACAACGCCGCGTCCGACGCCCTGCTCCAGAACGCCTCCGCCCAGTACCCGTACCGGACACCGGTGGTGGGGCGGAGCAAGAGCGGCTGGGACGCGACGAGCGGGGCCTACTCGGCGGCGACCCCGGAGGACGGCGGCGTCACCGTGCTGAGCAAGTGGCCCATCGTCCGCAAGGAGCAGCACGTCTACAAGGACGCCTGCGGGAGCGACTGGTGGTCCAACAAGGGCTTCGCATACGCCGAGTTGAACGTCAACGGCGCCCGCGTGCACGTGGTCGGGACCCACGCGCAGTCGACCGACCCCGGATGCGGGGCGGGCGAGGCGGCCCGGATGCGCAGCCTGCAGTTCAGGCAGATCGACGCGTTCCTCGACGCGAAGAACATTCCCGCGTCCGAACAGGTCCTCGTGGCAGGCGACTTCAACGTCGACTCGCACTCCCCCGAGTACGCTTCGATGCTCGCCGACGGCGGGCTGGCGGGCGAGGACACCCGTACGGGACACCCGTACTCGTTCGACACCCAGGACAACTCGATCGCCGCGGAGCGCTACCCCGACGACCCCCGTGAGGACCTGGACTACGTCCTGCACCGCGCGGGCCACGCGAAGCCGTCGGGGTGGACGAACCACGTGGTGAAGGAGAACAGCGCACCCTGGACGGTGAGCAGTTGGGGTACCGACTACACGTACACGAACCTCTCCGACCACTATCCGGTGGTCGCGTCCGGTCAGTAGGGACGCAGGGGACAATCGGACGGGTGAGGGGAGGGCAACAGGCGGTGGAGGGCGCACCGCACTCCGGCCCTCCTCCCGCCCGGCCCGCCCCGTGTACCCCGAAGGACCGTCCTCTTGAGCCCTGAGTCCCAGCCGTTCCAGCTCGTTCCGGGCGCCGACGGATCACCGGTGCTGCTCCACGTCCCCCACTCCTCCCGATCCGTCCCGGCGCACGTACGCGAGGGAATCCTGCTGGACGACGGAGCCCTGGAACGGGAACTCGACCACATCACGGACGCGCACACCGACGCACTCGCCGCCCTGGCCCGCGAAGCCTGCGCCCAGGCACCCTGGCAGTTCGTCAACGGTCTGTCGCGCCTGGTCATCGACCCCGAGCGGTTCCCGGACGACCGGGAGGAGATGCTGGCCGTCGGCATGGGCGCGGTCTACACGCACACCACCTTCCGCGAACCGCTCCGCGCGCCCGGCGTGGACCCTCAGCCGCTGCTCGACCGCTACTTCCATCCGTACGCACGGGCCATGACGGCTGCGGTCGACGAACGGCTGGCCGCCACGGGGCGTGCGGTCGTCATCGACGTCCACTCCTACCCGAGCACCGCGCTCCCGTACGAACTGCACGGTGCCGGCCCGCGCCCCCCGATCTGCCTGGGCACCGACAGCTTCCACACCCCGCCCGGCCTGCTGGCCGGGGCCGGGGCGGCGTTCGCCGGGTTCGGGGGGACGGGGCTCGACAGCCCGTTCCCGGGTACCTATGTGCCCCTGAAGCACTACGGGAAGGACCGCCGGGTCAGCGCGCTGATGATCGAGATCCGCCGCGACCAGTACATGACCGAGCCGGGCGGCCCTGCGGGGCCGGGCCTCACGGCGCTGGCATCCGCGCTGGCCGAGCTGGTGGACGGTCTGTAGGCAGTGCCGGCGGGCCGGCCCCGCCACGATCGGTCCTCAGCCTGCGGCGTCGGGGGCGGTGTCGGGGGCCGGCCCGTGCTCGGCGGCCCAGGAGGCGAGGATGCGCAGCCCGTCGTGCGACGGAGTGCCGGGCTCCGCCGTCCAGACGACGAGCTGCTGGTCGGGGTCGGTCGTGGCGGTGAGCGTGTCCCAGTCCAGGGACAGCTCGCCGGCGACCGGATGGTGGAGCACCTTGGTGCCCACACTGAGCGTGGCGACCTGGTGGGCGGCCCACCACTGGCGGAAGTCGGGATCCTGGACGGAGAGCTCCCCCACGAGGGCGGTGAGCCTGGGGTCGTCGGGGTACTTGGCGGCTTCCATGCGCAGTTGGGCGACGCAGGTGCGGGCCACGGTCTCCCAGTCGGCGTACAGCGTCCGCATGGCCGGATCCGTGAAGAGGATCCGTACGTAGTTCCGCTGCTTTTCCGGAACCTTGCCGAAATCGGTGACCAGAATGGCGGCCAGTGAGTTCCATGCGATGACGTCCATACGTCGCCCCAGGACAATGGCCGGGGTGGTACTGAGATCGTCCAGGAGCCGCCGCAATTGCGGTTGCACTTTCTGCCGCGCACGCCGCCGGGGCCGCGCGCTCCCCTTTCCCGCGAGGCCGAAGAGGTAGTCGCGCTGGTCGTCGTCGAGGTGCAGGGCCTGGGCGAGAGCCCCCAGCACAGGGGTGGACGCCTGGATACGCCCCTGCTCCAGACGGGTGTAGTAGTCGGTGGAGATCGAGGCCAGTCGGGCAACCTCTTCCCTGCGCAGTCCGGGAACCCTGCGGGGGCCGCCGCTCTCGGGCAGACCCACGGTACGAGGGCTGAGCTCGCTGCGGCGGGCCTTGAGGAACTCGCCCAGCTCGTTCAGGTGCGCATCGGAAGCCATGTGTTCCAGTCTGGCACCGGTCGGCCGACGTGAGAGGGGGAGAGATCTCTCCCAGGATGTTTCTCTCCCCGGAGGAAAGTCTCCCCTTTGCGGGCGCGCAGGCAGGTGTAAACCTTGGCGGAGCGGCCGGCAGCGGCAGTGGTTTCCCGAAGGAGAAGACACCCATGGAATTGGTGAAGCAGCAGCCCACGACAAAGGCCCCGGCCGAATGGTTCACCGGCGATGTGTGGTTCGACGTCGTTCAGGCCGGCCGGGAGCCCTCCCGTATGCGCGCCAACATGGTCCGCTTCGCTCCCGGCGCCCACACCGCCTGGCACCACCACGCCGTCGGCCAGACCCTGCACATCGTGTCGGGGGTCGCACTGATCGGTACCCGGGACGGCACGGTCATCGAGGCGCACCCCGGGGACACCGTGGCCTGCCCGCCCGGTGAGGAGCACTGGCACGGGGCCGTACCGGACCGGTTCATGGAGCACCTCGCGCTGTGGGAAGGCCTCGGGGACGACCGTCCGGAGACCACGTGGCTGGAGAAGGTCACCGACGAGCAGTACGGCGGCCCGCGCACCACCGGCCGCTGACACCGGACGGCGCCCGGCGCCCGTCCCGGGTCCGCTGTCCTCCCTTGTGAGTACCACCAGAGAAGAGACCCCCCATGCGAGCAACATTCATGTACGGCGCCGGTGACGTGCGCGTGGAGAACGCGCCGGACCCGGCTCTCCAGCAGCCGACCGACGCGGTCGTACGCGTCGTGCGTTCCTGCGTCTGCGGCAGTGACCTGCACCCCTTCCACACGATGGCGGCCTCCGACGGTCCGGCCCCGATGGGCCACGAGTTCCTCGGCGTCGTCGAGGACCTGGGCGCGGACGTCTCCGGCCTCCGGCGCGGCGACCTGGTCGTGGCACCGTTCGCGTACGCCGACAACACGTGCGACCTGTGCCGGGAGGGCCTGCACACCTCCTGCCCGCAGGGCGGGTTCTTCGCTTCCGGCGGCGTCG
This sequence comes from Streptomyces sp. NPDC056452, assembly GCF_042796085.1. Classification (NCBI taxonomy): domain Bacteria; kingdom Bacillati; phylum Actinomycetota; class Actinomycetes; order Kitasatosporales; family Streptomycetaceae; genus Streptomyces; species Streptomyces sp. NPDC056452. The sequence goes on along the minus strand of NZ_JBHTRI010000006.1, from coordinate 33,824 downwards.
GCGGTGCCCAGGCCGAAGCGGTGCGCGTCCCGCAGGCCCAGGGCACCCTGGTCAAGCTGCCCGTCGGGGAGGACTCCCCGCTGCTGCCGTCCCTGCTGACCTTGGCGGACGTGTACGGCACGGGGTACCACGCCGCCAGGCAGGCCCGCGTCAACCCCCGCACCACGGTCACGGTCGTCGGGGACGGAGCGGTCGGCCTGATGGCCGTCCTGTCCGCGAAGCAGTTGGGTGCCGAGCGGATCATCCTGATGGGCCGCCACAAGGACCGCACGGATCTCGGCCGCTTCTTCGGCGCCACGGATGTCGTCGCCGAGCGCGGCCAGGAGGGCATCGAGAAGGTCCGCGAACTGACCGGGGGCCAGGGCACCCACACGGTGCTGGAGGCCGTGGGCCACATGCCCGCCTACGACATGGCCGTCGGCGTCGTCCGGCCCGGCGGTGTGATCAGCCGGGTCGGCGTCCCGCAGTACGAGGAAGCGGCGATCGGCTTCGGCAGCCTGTTCGGCCCGAACATCACCCTCACCGGCGGCCCAGCTCCGGTGCGCGCCTACATCGACGAGCTGCTGCCCGCGGTGCTGGACGGAACGGTGGACCCCGGGCGGGTCTTCGACCGCACGGTGACCCTGGACGAGGTGGCCGAAGGCTACGGCGCGATGGACCGGCGCGAGTCGCTCAAGGTGCTCGTCACTCCCTGACGGTTCGCCACGCCGGGCACAGGGCGGGTGGATGACCGCCCTGCGCCCGGGAGTCGCGCACGATGGTCGGCTTCATGGCCGGCCGGTCCCGGCCCCGGAGCGAGGGGGCGTGACCCGCGGTCTCCTACGGCCGGGCGTAGGGCCGGGTCATGATCTCCATGTTGTGGCCGTCCGGGTCGTCGAAGTACGCGCCGCGGCCGCCGAACAGCCGGTTGATGTGCCCGGGTTCGCTGTGGCCGGGGTCCGCGTAGTAGGTGACGCCCAGCTTCTGGAGGCGGCCGACCATCGCGTCGAACTGCGCGTCGGGCACCAGGAACGCGTAGTGCTGCCCCTGGATCGGCTCGTCCCGCTTCTCGTAGTAGTCGAGCGTCACGCCGTTGCCGAGGTCGACGGGCAGGAACGGGCCGAACTGACGGCCGACCTCCAGCCCCAGGACCGCGGCCATGAACTCGGCCGACAGGTGGCGGTCCGTGGCGTACACGGCGGTGTGGTCGAGCTGGACGGTGGTGACACCCTGCTCGGGTGCGTACTGACTGCACATCTGTGGCAACTCTCCGGTTCGTGGATTCCGTTGGGACGACGGCGCCCCAAGCGGGCGCCGGACGGACGACACGGAGGGAGGGGCGGGGCTCGCGCCCGCCACGCGGTCATGCCAAGGCCGGGCGCCTCTCTCGTACATGGCCCATGGCCGACCCGGCAGTCACGCGGCCGATCCTAGCGCGTGTCTCCCCGCGCCTGCCGGGCGGCGGATATCTTCGCGTCCATGGACGACTCGGCATCGCTCCGGCGCGCACACGGCCCCGTCACCCGTGGTCGGCTCGTCGAGGACCTGGCCACGCTCGGTCTCACCGACGGCGACATCGTGATGTTCCATACGCGGATGTCCGCCATCGGATACGTGGCGGGCGGTCCTCAGACGGTCATCGACGCGCTCGGCGAGGTCGTCGGGAACCGCGGGACCCTGATGGTGACCTGCGGCTGGAACGACGCCCCGCCCTACGGCTTCACCGACTGGCCGCAGGCGTGGCAGGACGCCGTGCGCGCGGAGCATCCCGCGTACGACCCCGAACTGAGCGAGGCGGACCACGACGTCGGCCGTCTGCCGGAGGCACTGCGCCGGCGGCCGGGCGCCGTCCGCAGCCGCCACCCCGACGCGAGTTTCGCCGCGCTCGGTGCCGCCGCTCCGGCGCTGATGGCCGACCACCCCTGGGACCACCCGCACGGCCCCGGCAGCCCGTTGGCGAAGCTGGTGGACCTGGGCGGCCGGGTCCTTCTCCTGGGTGCCCCGCTGGACACTCTCACGCTCCTGCACCATGCGGAGGCGCTCGCCGTGGCACCGGGCAAGCGGTTCGTGGACTACGAGCAGCCGATCCGCGTCGACGGGCGGCGGATCTGGCGGCGGTTCCGCGACATCGACTCGGAACACGGTGCCTTCGACTACTCCTCCGTCGTGTCCGGGGACCAGGATCCGTTCGAGGCCGTCGTCGAGGACATGCTGGGCGCCGGAATCGGCCGCCGGGGCCAGGTCGGCGCAGCGACGTGCTACCTGTTCGAAGCCGCCGAGGTCGTGCGCTTCGGTGTCACGTGGATCGAGGGGAAGCTGGGTGGCACCCCGTAGCCCGCGGGCCCCGCGACAGCCGCGGCCGAAGCGGTGTCCGTCCACGGCAGGAGGCCCCGGTACGGCCCGGCGCCACGCGTGGGAGGCAAGGGGACGGAGCGCCATGCGCGGGCGTAGGAGGGCGGTTCGGCACGGCCCGTGACGAGGACGGCCACCGGTGTCCGGCGTGCGACTGCCTTGATGGCTCCGGGCGTGATGCTCGTATCGTGCCCGCTGGTCTGACGCGAGGAGCAGCCGGCGTAGTACGCGATGGGGACGGCTTGCTCCCCGCTGACCACGCACGGTGGACGGACCCCGAGCCGGTTCAACGCATTTGCTACGGCCGCGTAGTCGGCGCTCGTGGAGTGGCTGCTGGCCGCCACCCGGCTGAGGACCTGCAGCTGGACGGCGAGGTGACCGCCGAGGACCAGGGCCAGCAACGCGAAGCCCACCGGCCTTCGGGCGTCCCGCGCCCGTGTGAACAGGTGGAAGAAGCATTCGGCCACGGGTACGGCCAGCAACGCGTAGGCCGGGAGGAGGAACCGGGGTGCGGAGTACTCGATGAGGAACAGGTACGGCACGGCCAATGACCCCGCGGTCGCCGTTGCCACCAGGGCGACGGTGCCTCGGTCCGCACGGCGTGCGACGACCGTCCCCCAGACGGCGAGGAAGGGAACCGCGGCCCACCACACGGCCGTTCCCGGGCGCTTCCACGGAATGTTGCAGGGACGGCAGAGGGTGCGCCCCTCCAGGGATCTCACCTGGTCGTCCACCGCGATGTTCCATCCCAGGCCGCCCTGGATCTCGCTGGCCCGGTGCAGCCGGGCACGTACGCCCCCGTGGTGTGCGTACGCCTCGACCACCCAGGGCGCGCAGCCCGCCAGCAGCCCGAGCACGAGCGCGGCACACAGGTCGGGGCGCCGCCGGCCGGGCAGCAGGACCGCCACCAGGGCCAACGGCAGCGTCAGCCAGACCCCGTCGGCGGGACGCATCAGGGCGACCAGGGCCACGGCGGCCCCCGCCCCGACCAGCTCCGCGCGCCCATCGGCGCCGCCCACAGCTCTCACGACCCAGCCGGTGGCAGCCAGGGCTCCCAGGGCGCACCAGAGATTCGGCATCGCCATGGGGCCGTAGAACAGAGTGGGCCACAGCCCGGCGAACAGTGCGCCCGCGCCCACGAGTACGGGCGCGGGGAGCACCTTCCGCCAGATCCACAGGGCGACGACCAGCGCGGCGGCGGAGAGCAGGGCGAGGTAGATCCGCAGCACGGTCGTGGAGGTGGTGAGTGCGGCGGCCGGAGCGACGAGGTAGGAGATGCCGCGCGCACGGGGCGCGCTGAAGAACGCGGGTGGGGCGTTGCCGCCGACCTGGCTGACGTAGACGGTCTCGTCCCAGGCCAGCCCCGACCCCGGTACGACGACGGCCAGTTGGACGACGACGAAGACCACGGCGACCGTGATCAGCCACGGCAGCGGCCGGGAGGTCGGCCTGCGGAGCTGAAGGGGTTCGGCCCTCGGCATCGAGCGCGGCGGCCGACACTCCTGCATAACTGCTCCCCTATAGCGACAGATACACGCAAACGCAACAGAGGACACCCTGCCCGAAGGGGGGATTCGGACGGCTGGGGGCGCGCCGTCGCGGAGCAACCGGGGCCGGGAGATTTCCCCTTGCTGTCTCCCGTTGGGGGAGACAGCAAGGTGGGGACATGAACGGTGACGCGCTCTACGCAGATCGAGGCGTGGGTCGAACTCGCCGAGCTCTGCCGGGACTCGGACTTCCGTTCCGCCGTGCGCCGGATGGCCGAGCGCCAGGCGGCCGAGCGGTCCCGGGGAGACCGGACCGGCCTGCACCACGACCTCACCGAAGCGGTACGCGAGCAGGTCGGCGAGGCCCTCGCCGCGGCATCCCGCCCGACTCCGCGGAGGCCGCGCCCGTCCTCGACTCCCTCACCGCCCTCTACGCGACCGCCTTCGAACGCCGCGACGACGGTGACCTGCGCCCATGGCTCGTGACCCGGCTGGAGACCGGCGCGGACCCCCGGGCCGAGTGCTACTGGCAGCTCCTGGCAACGGTGAACGGGTGGCCGGTGCCGCCGAGTCTGGCACCGGTCCTCGCCTGGTTCATCACCGCCCTGCGCACCGGTACGGGCCGGTCGGCACAGTGATCGTGGGGGTTCATCGCACCGGGACGCCGAGGTCTCCCTCGATGGTGGTTCTGGTGATCCGCGGACGGTCCCAGAGGGCGAGGAGTTCGTTGGCGAGGGCCGCGACCGCCAGCGGGTGCTCATTCCCGCGTACCTCGATGGAGGCGGCCGACAGGCTGCGCGGGACGGCATCGGCGTCGAGGAGCACCCGCCATTCCGCCGGTCCCAGATCCAGGAACTCCAGTCCGGTCAGCTGGGCGATCTCCAGAGGGTCGGCGAGCGTACCGGGATACGCGCTGAGGCTCCGGAGCCGGGGCAGTCCGGCAACGGGGGCGAGGCTGAGCGGCTCGTCGTCCCACACGCCGATGGACAGGACCTCCAGACCGGGGTGCGCGGCGGCCTCGATGCTGGTCAGGCTTCGGATGTTCACCCTGGCCACAGCCGGCGGCAGGTCCTGTCGGCCTCGGCCGCGCACCGTGCTCCGGCGTTTCATCACCAGGTCGGTGACGGAGTCGGCGAGCAGGTCGGCGCCGCTGTTCTCCTCGTGGCTGATCATGATGACCTGGCCGGTGTGCCCGCGCGGGCCGGGCGTCAGGTCCACGGCGATCCGGTCGCCGCCGCCGTTGTCGCCGAAGACGATCCAGCCGGGAGAGCCGACGAGCCCCTGCACCGGGTCGTCGGGCAGGGTGACGACCGCTTCCATCGCGGCGAACCGCCAGGGGCACGGACGGGACGACGCGTCGGCGATGAACAGGTCGTCCAGGGGGAAGAGTTCGCAGCCGACCGCCTCGAAGGCCCGCACCGCCGCGTCGTAGTCGTCACCCCAGTCCTCCCACCGGCCCCGTGTCACCCGGTAGAGCGACTTGAGTTCGTCGGGCAGTTCCACGCCCAGGCGCGCTTCCGTGGCGGCGAACTCGGCCTCGGTGGCCCCGATGGCGTCGGGGAGGCGTTTGCGGAGTGTCCGCTCCAGCAGCCCGGGATCCGAGGAAGGGGCCGGAACCGCGTCGGGCATCGGATCGGGCAGGCGGCGCCAGGGCTCGGCGACGGCTCCCTCGACCAGGACGAGGGATTCCGGGTGCGGGCCGCCGATGCCGGGTTCGACGGCGGGGCCGCCACCGAGCAGATGGAGCACGGCTTTCCCCGTAGGTGAGATCTCCGTCGTGAACGAGATGGACGCGGCACCGGCGTCCACGAGGGCGCTCCGCACCCGCTCGACCGCGTCGATCTCGTCCTGCATGTCCTCGATCCGAGCGGCCCGTCCGGGCTGCGGGGCGACTCTCCGCAGCGGCAGACTCCACCCGGCCCCGCTGATCTGCCCCGCCACATGGCCGCCGGGGGCAGCGAGGCTCTCCGCGTTGCTCGCCCGCAGGAGCTTCAACAGCGGCTCCCAGGTGGCGAAGTCGTGTATCGGGCGCAACATGGCCTCCAGTCGTTCCGGTGAGGGTGGCGAGGAGGATTATCTCGTCACGACGGACAGCACGGGCGTCATGCGGTGACCGCGGGCGCCTACCCGATGTCGACGACTCGGGCCCACGCGGGCGGCGAGTCCGGGACGTAGTCGGGATCGTCCTCGTCCCATCCGCCGTCGCCCGCGTCCCGCCGGGGGAACAGGCCCACCACCGTCCGGCACGCCGGTTGCGAACTCGGCCAGGGCGTCTGCCCGTCGGTCAGCACCACGATGACGTCCGGCCGGGGCTGCGTCCGCAGCGCCTTCGCGAAACCTGTACGCAGATCCGTGCCGCCACCGCCGACCAGCGGGATCCCCTCGGCACGGCACAGCGGGTGCACGACCCGGGCGGACGCGTCGCAGGGCAGGACGCTGACCAGGTCGCGGCGGCCGCCCACGGCACGGGAGATCGCGGCAACTTCGAGGAGCGCGCTGCCCAGTTCGGCGTCACTGACCGATCCGGAGGTGTCGATGACCACGGAGACCCGGGGCGGCTTGCGCCGGAGGCTCGGCAGGACGACGCCTGGCATTCCGGCCGAGCGCCGTGACGGGCGGCCGTAGGTGTAGTCCTCGCCTGCGCCCGACGCAGCCGAGCGGACCGCCGCCCCGAGCAGCTCCCGCCACGGCTGGGGCGGGTGGAACGCCTCCTCCGCCCACCGCTGCCACCCCTCCGGGGTGTGCCCCGGACGGCCGGTGATGCCCTGCGCCACGCGGAACCGCACCGCGTCCCGTTCCTGCGCGCTGAGGCCGTACGCCCCGTCCGGTCCCAGGTCCCACTCCCGCTCCAGTCCGTCGGCGCCGCTGCCGCAGTCCAGCCAGGCGAGACCCTCCGTGTACGGCCCGAGCCGGAACTGGCGGAGGTAGTCCTCCATGAGCTGACCCTCGGAGAGTCCCAGGGTCCCCGGCCGGACGGCGCCTTCGGGCCGGACCAGCCCGTCACCGAACACGTCGTCGTTGATCTCGCAGTCGGCGGCGATGTTCATCCGCAGCCGTTCGCCGGGACCGGTCAGCCCCCGTTCGCGCGCGACCCGGTCGCTGCGACCGTGGTGGTCGCGCAACAGGTGCGACACCTCGTGCACCCATACGCCGGCCAGTTCCTCCTCCGATGTACGCGCCACGAAGGCCGGCGAGACGTAGCAGCGCCAGTACCGGTCGACGCCCATCGTCGGCACCCGCCGCGACTCCACGGTGTGCAGGGCGAACAGCGCGGTCGCCAGGTAGGGGCGGGCCCGGGCGGCGTGCAGCCGGGCGGCGAAGAGCTTGTCGAGGTCCAGTGCCCCCGTCGTTCCCGGAGTCATCGGCGGGCCTTCGCCTTCGTGGCGGCCGCGGCCCGGGCCGCGGCGTGGTCCGCGCGCCGGGACATGGACACCACTCCGGCGAGCCGTTCGATCGACGCCGGGACGTCCCAGTTCTCCTGGCGCAGCGAGGCCAGTGTGGTCGCGGGCACCACCACGAGGTCCGGGGCTCCGGTCTCCAGCGCCCGGACGAGGAGCGCCCACGCCGCGTCCCAGCGGGACCGGTCCGGGCGGTTGCGGACGGCCGCCACCACACCGTCGAGCACGGCCTGGCGCAGATCCCCCCGCTCGGGGAGGACGGCACCCGCGGGGTCGGCGAGGAGTTCCTCGGGGTCGGGGAGGTCCATCCGGTCCAGGCTCGCCAGCAGCTCCAGGCCGGGTCCGTCCCCGACCGCACCCCTGACCAGCAGGGACAGTACGTCGCGGGAGGAGCCCGCCGCGGTCGCGAAGGCGATCAGGCACAGGGTCATGTCCCAGCTCCGGGGCGAGGGCCAGGGGCCGCCGCGCCGAGTTTCGCTGCTGGGCAGCTGGTGTACGAGCTTGGGGCGGGCCGCGAGGAGCCCGCACACCGCCCGGCGGGCGAAGTCCACGGCCTCCGAGAGCCTCCCGGGGTCGAGCTGCGGCAGGGTGGCGCGGGGCCATGTGCCGCCGAGGCCGCGCACCACGACCTCGTGGTCGTGATGCCACTGGAGGTGGACGAACCGGTTGGCCAGCGGCGGGCTCAGTTCCCAGCCGTCGGCCGCCGAGGAGCGCGGGTTCGCGGCGGCCACGATACGGACGCCCGGCGGCAGTTGCAGGGCGCCGATCCGCCGTTCGAGCACGAGGCGGAGCAGGGCGGCCTGAACGGCCGGCGGCGCGGTGGACAACTCGTCGAGGAACAGCAGCCCCCGGCCGGCCCGTACGAGGCGCACCGCCCAGTCCGGCGGGGCCATCGGGACACCGTTCGCCGCGGGGTCGTCGCCGACGATGGGCAGCCCCGAGAAGTCGGACGGTTCGTGGACGCTGGCGATGACCGTGGTCAGCGGCAGGTCGAGGGACTCGGCGAGTTGGGTGATGGCCGCGGTCTTCCCGATCCCGGGCTCACCCCACAGGAGTACGGGCAGATCGGCTGCCACGGCCAGCGTCAGGGCCTCGAGCTGTTCGTCGGGGCGCGATTCGGTGGCGGTGTCGCGCAGCAGGGCCATCAGACCGTCGGCTACGGCGAGTTGGGAGAGGCGGGCTCGGTCGGAGGGGGTGGCGTGCGTGACGGGCGGCGTGCAAGTGGACATGTGTGATCACCTTTTGGGTTCGTGGTGGGGTCCGGCGAAGGACCGCGGAACGACGAAGGACGGGGCGAGCAGTGCGCGGGGACGACGAAGGGCGGCGGACGGCGCAGGGCGCGGGGACAGAGGTCCCCCGGGTCAGCGGGGTGTCAGGTGGCGCGGGCGCGAGCGGGGGTCGCGGAGCAGGACGTGGTCCGGGCGGTAGCGGACCGGGCCCGGTCCGATGAGGTCGGCCCTGAACAGGCCGTAGGTGATCCGCCGTTGGGCGGCCGCCTCCAGCTCGTCCCGCAGGGCACCGCTGCGCAGCACCGCGCCGGGACCCAGCAGGCCCTCGACGACGGCCAGCGCGCCGGCGGTGTCGCCGTGGTCCAGCCGTTCGCGGACGCCGGTGAGACAGTCAGGATGACGGTGCGCCTCGTCGATGGCCTGCAGGCAGGGAAGCGGGGTGCCGGTCAGTGCGACCAGCAGTTCCTCCCGGCGGATCTCGACCGGGTCGTGGTCGAGCGGGGCGAGTACCCCGTCCACCAGGCCGATCCGGTGCTGAGCCCCCCGGCACTCCACGAGCCGAGGCTGTCCTGCCGCGTGCGGAGTCGGCGACGGCTCGGCCCGCACGTGTTCCGGGACGAGTGCCGCGACGACCAGCGGGTGCAGCCGGCCGGCCTCGACCGCGCCGGTACGCAGGAGTTCGAGGTCGGGCAGTACCCAGGTAGCCGCGTCCGGGAGGACGGGCGCCGGGACGCCGCCGTCGGTCGCCTCCGCGATGCGCAGGGAGGGCGGGCCCGGACCGTCCGCATCCGCTGGAACGTGCAGGTGGAGCCGGTGCCGGACCGCGAGGCGCACGGCGACGGTTCCGGAGGTCCGCCCCTCGGAGTGGAGCAGCATCCCGGCCTCGGCCGCCCACCGGTCGACGGCGCAGCGGCGCCCCTGCGGCACCAGGTCCAGGCCGTCCGGGTCCACCGACGCATCGGCGAGGGCCGGTCGGCCGGCCCCGGACCGGATCCGCAGCTCGCCGGTTCTGCGCGCGTCCCACAGGTGGCGGTGCAGGTCGAGGCGGAACCGCCGGTTCGGATGAGGATGCGGATGGCGGCGGGCGCCCGCCCCGGCGTGGGATCCGTCCCACAGGGCGAGGCTCATCCGCTGCCCCGCGTCCGCCCAGGCCGGCGGGGTCCGGACCACGAGGTGCAACGGGCGTACGCCGTCGTTCCCCGCAGCCTCGTACCGGGCCAGGGCGATCGTCACGCCCGGGCGCAGCAGACCGTGCGGACCGATCCTCGGCATGTGCCAGCGCAACAGGTCGGGTGCCAGATGGCGCAGGTCGGCCCGGAGCCGGGCCACGAGTTCCTGACCGTGGAGACGTGCCACGGACCGTAGGTCGAGATCGACGTCGACGCCTGCGGCGGCGCACGCTCCTGCCCAGTCCCCGGCACGGCGGCGGGCGGTCGCAGTCTCGATCATGGAGGGCGGCACGGCGAACTCGCGCACGCGCGGCCAGAAGGACGGGAGGGATTCCCCGTACGCGGTCTGAGTGAGCATCAGCACTCACCTTGCGCGGACGGGTCCCCCAATCTGTGGCTGGAGTAGGTCTTCATCGCGGGGCAGCCTAGCGCCCTCCCCGCCGGGCCGCCAGAACATTTCCGTCCTCGGCCGAGAGCCCGCGCTCGCGTCACCCGGCTGCGGGGGCACCCCGGCCGAAGTCCGTACGGGCCTGAGTCGAAGTGTGTACGGGCACCGCCCGAAGTCGTACGACCATCGGACGGTGGTCCTAGGCCTTCCGCCTGTTACGCCGCATACGTGTTTGTCCCTAGCGTCCTTGCCATGGATACGACAGGCATTCTCGACGAGGCGCTCCAACGGCTGCACAGTTCGGGACCGGAGCGGCTCGGCCGGCTCACCAATCACGCGCCGATGGCCGTCGAGGCCCTCGCCGCCCACGGCCAGTCCGGGTCGGTGCACCGGTGGCTCGATCTGTACGCACCCAAGCTCGAGGAGTTCCCTTCCCGGGTCGAGGCCGTCACGGCCGGCAACTGGCGGTCGGCACTGGGCGATTCGCGCCGAGCCGCCGACTGGATCGACCACTTCGGCCGTGAGATCGCCGAACGCCCCTGGCGTGATGTGCTCACCGAGTGGTGGCCCCGACTCCTGCCGGGCATGTACGGCGGTTCGACGCACCCGGTGATCCGGGTGGGCCACGCGGTGCGCACGCTCCTGGTCGCCGAGAGCACCGAGGCGGGTGAGGCCGGCGGGGTCACCGGTCCGCGGCTGGCCGAGCTCGCCCACGGCCTCGGCTACTGGGCCGCCCGCTTCCACTCCGTCGCGGGCCTCGCCCCGCTGCCCGGTACCGACACCGCGGCCGCCGCCCTCGACGCGGTGGCCCCGATCGCCGAACGGGACGGCGGCTTCGCCGCCAGGCTCGGCCGCGTCACGGGACTGCCGGTGTGGGCGGCCACGGTCACGGACCCGGACGAGGCGCACGGCCGCCTCACCGAACTCGTGCGCGCCGCCACCCACCGGTACGCCACGCACGGGCACGGCGAGGAGACGATGCTGGTCCACGCGGCCACGGCCCCCAATGCCGCACTGCGTACCCTGCCCGCACTTCCGCGAGTCCTGTGGGTGCCGAGCCTGCGGGCCGCCTGGACGGCATCTGCCGCGGTGACCGCCATGTACGCGCCCGACGCCCCGGTCGTGTACGGCGCGCCGGGCACCTTCACCCCCGAAGAGGTCTTCGAACGGGCCATGGCGCACGGCGACGAACACGTCATCAAGCTGACCGACACGGCTCTCGACGTCGGCGACGAGCAGGCACTGGCGGCGGCCCTGCGCTCCATCGAGCTGAGCGAACCGCTGGCCGGGCCGCGGTGATCCGTCCGTTCAGAAGAAGACCCCGCACCGCAGCAGTACATTCGCGTAGGGCCGGGCCTCTCCCGTCCGGACCACCAGCCGGGCCTCTGCGGAGAGCGCCTTGAGCTCGTCGTGCGGGACGTGGGTGAGAGCCGGGAGGCGGGCGGTCAGCAGGCGGGCTGCCTCCGGGTTCGCGTCGCGTACCTCCTCCGCGGCCGTCGCGCCTTCCACCACGAGCTCGTCCAGCAGTCCGTCGAGCACGTCGGCGAACGACGGGACACCGGCACGGAAGGCCAGGTCGACGACGCGGGGGCCCGGTGGGATCGGCATGCCCGCGTCGCAGACCAGGACGCCGTCGCCGTGGCCCAACTCGGCCAGCGCCCCGGCCAGATGACGGTTGAGGATGCCCGACTTCTTCACAGCGCGGCAACCTCCGCGGCGGTCGGGAAGGACGCCTGCGCGCCCTGCCCTGTCACCGCTGCCGCGCCCACCCGGACGGCGAACGCGGCAGCCTCCGCGAGCTCCTCGCCGAGCCCGAGGCGCCAGGCCAGCGCGGCCGTGAACGCGTCGCCGGCGCCGGTGGTGTCGACCGCGTCGACCTCGGGGCTCGGTACGCGGACGCAGTCGGCCGTCCGGCTCTCGGCGACCAGCGCGCCCGCCGCGCCCAGCGTGACGACGACCGAGCGCGGGCCGTGCGTGAGCAGGGTCCGTGCCCAGTCCTCCGGTGCGGGGCCCGCCGTGTCGCCGAGGATGCCCAGGATGTACCGGGCCTCGTGCTCGTTGACCACGAGGGGGTCGCAGGCCGACAGTACGGCCTCGGGCAGGGGCGCGGGCGGGGAGGGGTTGAGGACGAGACGGCTTCCGGGCGCGAGGGCGCGCGCAGCCTCCGCGACCGTTTCCAGGGGGATCTCCAACTGTACGGAGACGACCCTGGCCGCGCGGAACAGGGGGCCTGCCGCCTTGATGTCCTCGGGGGTCAGCCGTGCGTTGGCCCCCGGGGAGACGACGATGCTGTTGTCGCCCGAGGGGTCGACCGTGATCAGGGCGACCCCGGTGGGCGCCCCGCCGACGAGGACTCCGCCGGTGTCGACCCCCGCCTCCTGCTGCGATTCCAGCAGGAGGCGGCCGTGGGCGTCGTCGCCGACCCGGGCCAGCAGAGCCGTGCGCGCGCCGAGGCGGGCGGCGGCGACGGCCTGGTTGGCCCCCTTGCCGCCCGGGTGGACGGCGAGGTCGGAGCCGAGCACCGTCTCCCCGGGTGCGGGGCGGCGGTCGACGCCGATCACCAGGTCGGCGTTGGCCGAGCCGACGACCAGGAGGTCGTACCTGACGGGGGCGGAGTCCTCGTTCTCGTACATCTGTGGTGCTGCCTTCCTTGGGCCTGCGGGGTCAGGAGAAGTCGGCGACGTTCTGCCGGGTGACGACCTTGACCGGCACCTTCACCGTGCTGTCGACCTTCTTGTCCTCGGCGGCCCTGACCGCGTTCTGTACGGCGATCCTCCCCAGTTCCTTGGGCTGCTGGGCCACGGAGGCGTACAGCGTGCCGGCCTCAACGGCCTTCAGGCCGTCCGGGGTTCCGTCGAAGCCGACGACGGGGACGGACTTTCCTGCCTTGCTGCCTAGGGCCTTGACCGCACCGAGTGCCATCTCGTCGTTCTCGGCGAAGACACCGTTGATCCCGGGGTGGGACTGGAGCAGGTTGGTCATCACGTCCAGCCCCTTGGTGCGGTCGAAGTCGGCGGGCTGCGTGGCGACGACCTTGATGCCCGGGTACGCCTTGATGCCTTGGGCGAACCCCGCCCCTCGCTCGCGGCTGGCGGAGGTGCCCGCGGTTCCCTGCAGGACGATGATGCTGCCCTTGCCTCCGAGCTTGTCGGCGAGTGTCCTGGCGGCGAGCTTTCCGCCTGCCACGTTGTCCGAGGCGACGAGGGTCGCGGTGTGTGCCTTGTTGACTCCGCGGTCTGCCGCGACGACCGGGATGTCGGCCGTGTTGGCGCTGCGGACGCCGGGCCCGACCGCGTCGGAGTCCACCGGGTTGACGATGATGGAGTCCACGCCGGAACTGGTGAAGTTCTGCAGCTGGTTGGCCTGCTGCGAGGCGTCGTTCTGGGCGTCGGTGACCGTGAGGTCGACCCCGGCCGCCTTCGCCTCCGCCTGCGCGCCCTCCTTCATCTGCACGAAGAAGGGGTTGTTCAGGGTGGAGAGCGACATGCCCACCTTGGTGGTGCCTCCGGATGTCCCGGAGTTGAAGAAGGTCACCGCGGCCACGACGGCCGCCACGCAGATCACGGCGATGCCGAGCTTCATGACTCCCTTGCGGCCCGATCCCGGTGAGCCGGGTGCCGCCGAGGAACCCGACGCGGACGCGGCGCCCGATCCTGCCTTGCGGCGCAGGGTGTCCAGCAGTACCGCGAGCGCGATGACGACACCGATGACGACCTGCTGCCAGAAGGCGGACACGGACAGGAGGTTGAGGCCGTTGCGCAGCACGGCGAGGATGAGCGCGCCGATCAGGGTCCCGGACGCCTTGCCGACACCGCCCGCGAGGCTGGCTCCGCCGATGACGACCGCGGCGATCGCGTCGAGTTCGTATCCCTGCGCGGCCTGCGGCTGTGCGGAGACCAGGCGGGAGGCGAGGACGATGCCCGCGACGGCGGCGAACAGGCCGGACAGTGCGTAGATGGCCAGCTTCTGCTTCTTGACGCGCAGGCCCGACAGCCGGGCCGCCTCCTCGTTGCCGCCGATCGCGTACATGGAGCGGCCGATGTAGGTGCGGGCCAGGATGAGTGCGGTGATCAGGCCCATCGCGATCATCACGAGAACCGGGACGGGGAGCCAGCCGCCGAGCGTGTCACCGAGGACCGACACGGAGTCGGGGAAGGCGATCGGACTGCCCTGGGAGATCACCAGGGACAGGCCGCGGGCGACCGAGAGCATGGCCAGCGTCGCGATGAACGGCGGCAGTTTGCCGTACGAGACGAGGGCGCCGTTCACGAAGCCGCAGGCGATGCCGGTGGCGACGGCGAGGATGACCGCCAGCCAGACGGGGACCCCCGCGGAGGTTGCCGACCAGGCGAGGACCGTCGCGGAGAGCGCGGCGACCGATCCGACGGAGAGGTCGATGCCCGCGGAGACGATGACGAAGGTGACACCGAACGCGAGGATCGCGGTGACGGCGGCCTGCACACCGACGTTGAGCAGGTTCTGGGTGGTGAGGAAGTCGCCGGAGAGCAGCGACATCGCCACCACCAGGACGACCAGGGCGCTGAGGGCGCCGTTGTCGAGCAGGAGGCGGCGGACCGTGTGTCCTGCGGCGCCGCCCGCGCCCGTTGTGCTCTTGAGCGTGTCAGTGGCCACGGGGGCTCTCCTTCTCGTTCTCTGCGTTCGCTGCGTCCTGTGCGGGCGTCGCTATGGGGACGGCGCTGACGGCGAGTGCCATCACGGCGTCCTGGGTGGCTTCGTGGGCGGGGAGTTCACCGGCGATGCGGCCCTGGGCCATGACGAGCACCCGGTCGCTCATGCCGAGGACTTCGGGCAGGTCGCTGGAGATCATCAGCACCGCGTGGCCGGAGGCCGTCAGTTCATTGATGAGCTGGTAGATCTCGACCTTGGCGCCGACGTCGATGCCACGGGTCGGCTCGTCGAGGATGAGTACGCGGGTGTCGGCGAGCAGCCATTTGCCGATGACGACCTTCTGCTGGTTGCCGCCGGAGAGCGTGCGGACGTGCTGGCCGAGGCCTGCCATGCGTACGCCGAGCTGTTCGGCGATGCGGGCGGCTGCCGTGCGCTGGCCCTTGAGGTCCACGAGGCCGGACCGGCTCGCCGCGCGCAGGGTGACCAGGCCGAGGTTCTCCTGCACGGAGGCGTCGAGCACCAGGCCCTGGCCCTTGCGGTCCTCGGGGACGAGACCGATCCCTGCCGCCATGGCAGCCGTCACGTCGTGCTTGCCGAGGCGCTCGCCGAGTACGTCGACGCTGCCGCCGTCGTAGGGGTCGGCCCCGAAGACCGCGCGGGCGACTTCGGTGCGGCCCGCACCGACGAGTCCGGCGAGTCCGACGACCTCACCGGCCTTCACCTCGAAGCTGATGTCGTGGAAGACACCGTTGCGGGTGAGTCCGCGTACGGACAGCAACGGCTGTCCTGTTTCGGGGCGTTCACGGGGGTACTGCTGGTCGATGCTGCGGCCCACCATCAGCTGGACGAGCTCGTCCTCCGGGGTCGAGGCCGGCACCTGGTCGATGCTGCGGCCGTCGCGCAGGACGGTGACACGGTCGCCGAGCGCCGCGATCTCGTCGAGGTGATGGGTGATGAAGACGACGCCGACCCCGTCCGCGCGCAGTTGCCGCACGATCCGGAAGAGTTTGTCGACCTCCTCGGAGGTGAGGACGGCGGTCGGTTCGTCCATGATCAGAACGCGTGCGTCCAGGCTGAGCGCCTTGGCGATCTCGACCATCTGCAGCCGGGCGATGCCCAGTTCGCGCACCTTGGCCCGCGGCGAGATGTGCAGGCCGACGCGGCGCAGGAGCGCCTCGGCGTCGGCTTCCATGCGGCGCCTGTCGATCATCGCGAAGCGGCGCGGCTGGCGGCCGAGGAAGATGTTCTCGGCGACCGTCAGATCGGGCACCAGGTTGAACTCCTGGTAGATCGTGGCGATCCCGAGCTTCTCGGCGTCCTGCGCGCCGTGGATGCGGACCTCCTTCCCGCGGGCGAAGATCCGGCCGCTGTCCGGGCGGTAGGCACCGGACAGCATCTTGATGAGGGTGCTCTTTCCCGCCCCGTTCTCACCGAGCAGGACGTGCACCTCGCCGCTGCGCAGGTCGAAGTCGACGCTGTCCAGGGCGACCACGCCGGGGAAGGTCTTGCGTACGCCTTCGATGCGCAGCAACTCGACTGACTCGCTCACAAGTTGCTCCTCCGGTCCGAGAGGTTCGGGGTGGGCTCGCCGCAGGAACTGCGTACGACGAGGCGGGCGGGCAGGGTGACGGACTGCGGGGGACGGCCTTCGACGATGTCGACCAGCGCGCGCACGGCGGCGCGGCCGAGGTCGCCGGTCGGCTGGGCGATCGCGGTGATCGGCGGTCCGGTGTGGACGAACCACGGGATGTCGTCGAAGGCCGCGAGCCCGATGTCCTCGGGGACCCGCAGTCCGTGCGCGCGGATGGCGTCCAGCGCGCCGAGAGCCATCAGGTTGTCGGCGGCGAAGACGATCTCGGGCGGTTCGGGGAGCGCGAGGAACTGCTCGGTGGCGCGCCGGCCGCTGTCGGCCTGGAAGTCGCCCTGGCCGATGTACGCGTCGGGCAGTGCCAGTCCGTGGGTGCGCATCGCCTCCCGGAAGGCCTCGACGCGCTCGTTTCCGGTGGTCGTGGCTGCGGGGCCGGCGATGATGGCGAGCCTGCGGTGGCCGAGCCCGTACAGGTGGGCCACGAGGTCCTGGATCGCCCGGTGCCCGTCGGCGCGAACGACGGGCACATCGACGCCGGGCATCCAGCGGTCCACGAAGACCATCGGGGTACCGGTCCGCGCGAC
The DNA here is from genome assembly GCF_042796085.1 of Streptomyces sp. NPDC056452. Taxonomy (NCBI): domain Bacteria; kingdom Bacillati; phylum Actinomycetota; class Actinomycetes; order Kitasatosporales; family Streptomycetaceae; genus Streptomyces; species Streptomyces sp. NPDC056452. Next base: position 17,021 of record NZ_JBHTRI010000006.1, on the reverse strand, counting down.
GTCCAGCAGGAGCGGGGAGTCGCCGTCGGCCGGTGAGACGAGGAGGCCGTCGATCCTGCGGTCCAGGAGCGTACGGACGTGGTGGTCCTGCTGCTCGGGCCGCTCGTCGGCGTTGCCGATGATCACGCTGTACCCGAGCGCGCGGGCCTCCTCCTCCACGGAGCGGGCCAGGGCGGTGAAGTACGGATTGAGCACGTCGCTGATGACCAGGCCGAGCGTCCGCGTCTGATCGGTGCGCAGCGAGCGGGCCACGGCGTTGGGCCGGTAGCCGAGGGCGTCGACGGCGGCGAGAACACGTCTGCGCGCGTCCGGGCTGACCGAGGGATGGCTGTTGAGGACGCGGGAGACCGTGGCGACAGAGACTCCTGCCTGGGCCGCGACATCCTTGATGCTCGCCATTTCCGGACCACCTCCTTGTGGTTCCGAGGGCCTCGAAACCAGCGGACGGTGACCGTGGAATCGATTACACGGACGATTGGAATCGATTACATGACTGAAAACAACCCCCCGAGTGGCGTCCGAGACCGGATCGTGATGGGAGGGTTCGCGCGTGGCATGCGGGGTGCCGGCGGCGGCGCCGCGCCGGCCCCGAAGGCCGGCAGCCCCATCGCGGAGGCACGGAGGCGGCAACGGGGGGTGCGGGACACGGCACGACAGGGGCACGACTCGCGCTTCCGGCCTGCCGTTGTGGCACCGCCGGAGGACGGGCGATCCAGTCGCGAGCCCGGAGTCCTCCCACGTGGCTCCGGCGGTCGTATGGATCGGGGTGATTTATGGTGACTCAAGGAATACGCCCCTACCGGAGGTGCAATGAAGCGCACCGCGGCAGCGATCGTCTCTCTGGCCGTCAGCGGGGCGCTGATCGTGGCGACACCGGCGTGCGACGAGGGCGGGTCGGATGCGTCGGACGCCCAGTACGGCGACTGCCAGGTCTCGGGACGTTACGGGGAGTTCCAGCTGTCGCCCGTGACGGCGGGCGCCCTCACGGTCAAAACGACGCTGCCCGCACCCGGCTGGTGGAACGGCAGGACGCCGGACTCCGTCAAGAGCGGCTACGAGTACTGCATGGCCGCCAACATCGCCCACCGGTCGGGACTCGACCGGGTGAAAGTGGAGAACGCGCCCTTCCCGGAGATCGTGTCCGGCAGGACCAAGGACTTCGACCTGGCCCTGGCGCAGATCACGATCACCCCGGAACGGAGTAAGGTCGCCGCGTTTTCCCCGCCCTACCTCTCCTCGACCCTGGGCGTGCTGATCAGGGACGGGGAGAAGATCGACGAGGACAACATCCGCGACGTCCGCATCGGGGTGGCCGAGGGCACCACGGGTGAGGAGTTCGTCAGGAACCGCCTGAAGCCGACCAAGCCCCTCACCGTCTTCGCCAACGATCCGGAGATGGTCACGGCGCTGGAGGAGGGCCGGATCGACGCGGTCGTCCACGACACGACGATCCTGCTGGCGTATCCCCAGAAGCGGAAGGGAAGGGTGCGACTCGTGGGCCAGTACAGGACCGACCAGGGCTACGGCGCCCTGTACCCGAAGGGGTCACCCGACAAGGAAGAGCTGGACCGGATCATCAGGCAGCTGATCGACGACGGGACGCTCGCCAAACTGTCGGCCGTCTATCTCGGGGCCGCTTTCAACCAGGACCCGGCCAAGATCCCGTACTTCACGGCCGACGACGGCTCCTGAAAACGCTCCCGGGCGTGCGCGGCGGGCCCGGTTTCCGGCTGCTTCACAGGTCCGCCATCAGGAGATCGCTCAGGTCCCCCGCGGCTCCGGCGTCGAGCGCCTGTTCAGCCCAGATGATCTTGCCTCGGTCGGTGTACCGGGTTCCCCAGCGACGGGACAACTGCGCGACGAGGAACAGGCCACGGCCTCCCTCGTCCGTGGTGGCCGCGCGGCGCAGGTGCGGGGAGGTGCTGGTGCCGTCGCTGACCTCGCAGATCAGGCTGTCGCGGTCGCGCAGCAGCCGCAGGCTGATGGGGCTGGCTCCGTACCGGATGGCGTTCGTCACCAGTTCGCTGAGGATCAGCTCGGTCGTGAAGGTGGCGTCTCCGAGCCCCCAGGCTTCCAGCTTGCGGGTGGTCTCGTTGCGGATCCGGGAGACGGCCGCGGGGTCGTGGGGCACCTCCCACTCCCCGACCTGCTCCGGGTCGAGCAGCCGGGTGCGCGCGACGAGCAGGGCGACGTCGTCACTCGGCCTGGTGCGCAGCATCGCGTCGAGCACCGCCCGGCAGGTGTCGTCCGGGGTGGTGCCGTCCGTCCGGGCGAGCGCCTCCCTCAGCATGCCGAGCCCGGTGTCGATGTCACGGCCCCGGGCCTCGACCAGACCGTCGGTGTAGAGGACCAGCCGGCTGTCGGCGGCCAGCCGGAGTTCGGCGGTCTCGACCGGCAGACCTCCTCCCACGCCCAGTGGCGGGGAGACGGGGATGTCGGGGAAGGTCACGGAGCCGTCGGGCGACACCAGCGCCGGACCGGGATGACCGGCCCGGGCGAGAACGCACCGCCCGGAGACCGGGTCGTAGACCGCATACAGGCAGGTGGCACCGGTGATGGCCTCGGTGCTGCCTTCGGTTGTCGCATCCTGGTCGATACGGGTGATCAGGTCGTCCAGGTGTGCGAGAAGCTCGTCCGGAGGCAGGTCCAGGGCGGCGAAGTTGTGCACCGCGGTCCTCAGGCGGCCCATCGTCGCGGCGGCGTGCAGGCCGTGTCCGACGACGTCGCCGACCACAAGCGCCACCCGGGCACCGGGCAGCGGGATGACGTCGTACCAGTCGCCGCCCACCCCCGCCCGGGCCGGCAGGTACCGGTGCCCGACCTCCAGGGCGGACAGCTCGGGGAACACTCCGGGCAGCAGGCTGCGCTGGAGAGTGACGGCCGTGATGTGCTCGCGGGTGTAGCGGCGTGCGTTGTCGATGCACACGGCCGCCCGGGCGGTGAGTTCCTCGGCGGGCGACAGGTCGTCCGGCTCGAAGGGGTCCTGCTCCGAACGCCAGAACTCCACGACCCCCAGCAGTTGGCCTCGAGCCTGCAGCGGCACCGAGATCATGGAGTGGATGCCGAATTCGATGACCCTCTGGGTCAGCTCCGGGTCCTGTGCCCGCCATGCGTCGGTCATCGCGAGGTGCTCCACCAGAATCGGCCGGCCGGTGGTCATGCCGAGGGCCACGGGGTTGCCGGGCACGTAGTCCATACGCGTTCCGACGGGGTCGAGGGGCGCGTCGTCCCGGATGCCCGCAGCCGCGACGCGGCACATTTCCATACTCGCCCCCGTCGGTTCACCACCGTGCAGCACGGGCTCCAACAGCTCGATGGTGGCGAAGTCGGCGAAGCGCGGGACCGCCACTTCGGTCAGCTCCTCGGCGGTGCGCTTCACGTCGAGGGTGGTACCGATGCGGGTGCTGGCCTCGTAGATCAGTTGCAGGCGCCCGCCCGCCACCTCGGCCCGGCCCGCGAGGGCGCGCAGCTCCGTGGTGTCCCGCAGGGTGGCCACGCAGCCCCCCTTCGGGCCCACCGGCCGCACGTTGACCGCGAGCAGGGTGCCCCCGGCCAGGAAGACCTTGTCCGTGACCGCCCTGCCCGATCCCAGCAGTCCCGCCAGGGCCGGGCTCAGCCCCAGTCCGGTGACCGCCATGCCCTCGGCCTCCGGAGGAAGGGCGAGCAGTCGGCGCGCCTCGTCGTTGACCAGCTGCAGCCGTCCGTCACCGTCCAGAATGATCACGCCTTCACGGACCGCGTGCAGCACCGCGTCGTGGTGCTCGTACATGCGCGTCATCTCCACCGGCCCCAGGCCTCCGGTCTGGCGCCGCAAACGCCTGCTGACCAGTGCCGACCCGCCCGCGGCCAGCAGCAGGGCGACACCGCCCGCGGCGAGGATCACCGGCAGCTGGTGCTCCACCACGCTGGTCACCTTGTCCACCGTGACCCCCACGGTGACGAGGCCGACCGCGACACCGTTCGCGTCGAAGACGGCCACCGTCGAGTCGACCGCCTTCCCCAGACTGCTGTCGAAGGTGGTCTGGTGGGGCTCGCCTTCGAGCGCCTCGCCGTAGGAGGTGGAGACGTGCTTCCCGATCTGGTCCGGATCGGGGTGGGTCCACCGGAAGCCGTAGGGGCTCAGCGCCACGACGTAGTCGACGCCGGTCTTCATCCGCAACGCTTCGGCATGTGGCTGGAGGGCCGCCGTCGGGTCATCGCTCTTCATCGCCGCCGCGGTGCCCGGAGCGTTCGCGAACGACTCGGCCGCCACCAGTGACCGGTCGCCGGCCTCCTGGATCGCGCGGTTGCGGTCCTGGATCAAGAGCGCCACCACGGCCGTGGCGATGAGCAGCAGGACGACCCCCAGTTGCAGCAGGAAGACCTGGGTGGCGACGGTGCGCGGCCTCAGCGACGAGAGCACTCGCCGAACGGCCGAACGGTGACGGGCCTCCGGGCCGGGTTCCGGCGGCCCGGCCGTCGGCGGCACACGGTCGCGCCGTCGACCCTCCGGGACGAATCGCCCAAGTTTGCCCATTTTCCAAGTATCAGTGACCAGCCCGTCGGGCGCGGCTCAGGACGGGCCACGACACAGCCGACCGGGATGCCTCAGGAACAACGAAAAAACCGGTGAGTCATATGACTCGACCGGTTATTCGTGAACGCACCGCGGACGATCTCGTGAACGTCCCCGTATGTCTGGTGTCCGAGGGGGGACTTGAACCCCCACGCCCGATAAAGGGCACTAGCACCTCAAGCTAGCGCGTCTGCCATTCCGCCACCCGGACAAGGTGTCTGTCGTTCACGGCGTGTTCCCCGTGGCGACAAAGAAAACAATACCAGGGGTTTGGGGTGCCTCTCACCTGCATTTTCGGTGGTCAGTGCGGTGCGGGCGGGGACGGAGCGCCGACCGGCGGCCGGCACGTGGCGACGCGCGTACGTTCTGTCGCCTGCCGTGCACGAGGAGTCGTCCGGGCTACCTTCGCGGGCATGACTGGCACGAACGGCACGAGCGGCAGGAGCGGCATGACCGATCGCACCCGGCCGCCGCCCCGCGCATCGCAGCCCCGCGCGCTGGCCTCCCTGCGCGAGCGTCTGCGCGACACGTTCTGGTTCGCGCCGACGGTGGGGCTGGCCTGCGCCTTCGCGCTGTGGTGGGCCCTCTCCGAGGTGGACACGAAGATCGTCACCTATCTGAAGGACGAAGAGGCGTACGAGGAGCTCGGCGACCTCCTCTCCTTCGCCGAGGACGCCAGGCTGATCGTCACGACGATCAGCGCGGCCATGATGACCTTCATCGGGGTCGTCTTCAGCATCTCTCTGGTGGCCGTGCAGATGGCGAGCGGGCAGCTCACTCCGCGCGTGGTCCGGATCTTCGTGCGGAGCCGGATCAGCAAGCTCACGCTGACGGTGTTCCTGGCGACGTTCGCGTTCTCGCTGCTGGTCCTGACGTCGTACGAGGGAGGGGCGGCCGCGAATCCGCGGCGGATCACCTCCGTACCGGTGCTGCAGAGCATGCTGACGCTGGGCATGGTCGGCCTGAGCCTGCTGCTGTTCATCGCCTTCGTCTCCTCCACGCTGCGGCTGATGCAGGTCGGCCCCGTCCTCGACCGCATCACGGGCGAGGCGGTCCGGGCCCTGGAGCACCAGCCCGGGGGCGAGCACGGGGAAGCCCTGCTCGGGCCCGAGACGGCGTGGGTCGTGCACCGGGAGCGGGCGGGGGTGGTGAGGGATGTGAATGTGGCCCGCCTGGTGCGGGCCGCGCGCCGGCGTGGGGTGGTACTGCGGCTGATCCCGCGGACCGGGGACTTCCTGGTGCCGGGGACGCCGGTACTGGCCGTGCACGGTGGGGCCGCGCCACCTCCGCACACCCTGAGGCACACGGTCGCCGTCGGGGTCGAGCGGACGGTGCACCAGGATCCGGCGTTCGGGCTGCGGCAGTTGTCGGACATCGCCCTGCGTGCCCTGTCGACGTCCGTGAACGATCCGACCACCGCGGTGCAGTGCCTCGACCGGATCGTGCAGTTCCTCTCGGTCGCCGTGCGCCTGCCGCTCGGGCACCTGCACCACCGGGACCGGCGGGGCGCCGTGCGGCTCGTCCAGGAGGTGCCGGGATGGCCGGATCTCGTGGATCTCGCGTTCGAGGAGATCCGCAGGCACGCGGCCGGCAGTCCGCAGGTCACGCGGCGGATGCTGGCCGGGCTCGACGATCTGCTGCTCCTCGCCGCCGAGGATCGGAGGAAACCGCTGCTCAGGCACCGTGCACTCCTGGTGGGGGCGGTGGAGCGCACGGTGCCCGAAGCTGTCGAGCGGGCCTTCGCCCTGGACCCGGACCGTCAGGGGATCGGCTGACGCCGCCGGCCGGTCACGGCATCAGGTGGTGGTCGGGGAAGTTGCCGGGCAGCCGCTCCCCCGCCGGGCCCTCGGTCACTGCCCGTACGAGCAGCTCGCCGCCTACGAAGGCACCGCGCCACGAGGCGCCGAAGCCGCCGAAGAGCTCGTCGCGGTCGCCCCGCGAACGGGGCTTGCCGTGGCCGGTCTTGAAGGCGCGGATCTGCGGGGCCAGTCGGTCGTACGTGGCCGGGTCGTCGGTGGACAGGGTGGCCACCAGCGCCCCGTTGGAGGCGTTCATGGCCGCCAGGAGCTCCGCCTCGGTGTCGACCAGAACGATCGTGTCGACCGGGCCGAAGGGTTCCGCATGGTGCAGCGGGGAGGACGGAGGAGGGTTGAGCAGCGTGACGGGGTGGAGGTAGGCGCTGGTGTCCTGGCCGGGGAGGAACCGGGCATCGGCGACCGACCCGTGGTGGAGGGGGACGGCTCCCCTGTCGATCGCCTCGGCCACCTGGTCGGCGAGCTCCTTGGCCTTCGCGGCGTTGATGAGCGGGCCGAAGTCCAGGTCGGGCAGCGGATCGGTGGGGTGCTCCACCGCGAGGGGGTGGCCGGTGCGGAGGCCTCGGACGGCGGGAAGGTAGGCCGCCAGGAAGTCCGCGAAGAGGGTGCGCTGGACGACGAAGCGCGGGTAGGCCGTGCAGCGCTGCTTGCCGTAGTCGAAGAGCTTCGGGATGACGGCGGTGAGGGACGGCCAGTCCGAGTAGTTCCAGATGCCCCAGGTGTTGAGGCCCTCCTGTTCGAGGATGTGCCGCTTGCCCAGGTCGGCGACCGCGGTGGCGATACGGGCGCCGGTGTCGCGGCCACCGACGAAGGAGACGCAGCCGATCTCGGGCGAGCGGACGAGGGGCGCCGACAGTTCGCTGCCGCTCCCGCTGACGAGGGTGAGCGGGATGCCCTCGCGGGCGGCGAGTGCGCAGGCCAGGGTGAGGCAGGCGACGCCTCCGTCGGTGGGCGTCTTGGCGATCACCGCGTTGCCGGCCAGTGCCTGCACGAGCATCGCGTGGACCAGTACGGACATGGGGTAGTTCCAGCTGGCGATGTTGGAGACCGGGCCGGGCAGAGGGGTCCTGGCGGCGAGGAGCCGGTCGATGTTGTCGGCGTACCAGCGGACACCGTCGATGGCTCGGTCCACATCGGCCTGGGCGAGGCGCCAGGGTTTGCCGATCTCCCAGACCAGGAGGAGGGCGAGGAGCTCGCGGTGCTCGGCCAGTGCGTCGAGGGCGGCGCCCACGCGGGCGCGGCGTTCGGGGAGGGGGATGTGGCGCCAGGCGCGGTGCTGGTCGAGGGAGGCCCGTACGGCCTGTCGGGCGGTCGTCGCGTCCAGGCGGGGCGGGCCGACGACGGGGGTGTTGTCGATGGGGCTGGTGGCGGGGAGGGTGCGGCCGTCCTGGTGCCAGGTGGCGGCCCAGAGGTTGCGGACGTGGTCGTCCTGGAAGGCCTCGGGGGCGGCGGCGCGTGCGCGTTGCCAGGCTTCGGGCCAGGTGGTGTGGGGTTTGAGGGTGAGGGTGCTGGGTGCGGTCGTGGGTGCTGAGGGGGTCATGGGTCTCCGCTCTCGGTGCGCGTACGTGGGCGGGGGACGGGGGCGGGTGGTGGGGCGGCCGGGGGGCGGGGCCGGAACGGGTGGGGGCGGGCGCCTGCGGCGGGCCTTGTCCTGCGGCGGGCCTTGTCCCCTGCCCGCCCCTTCCCGTGACCGGGGCTCCGCCCCGAGCCCCGGTCCTCGATCGCCGGACGGGTCTGGATATGCCCTCACGCGTAGGGGCTCGGGCTCAATCGCCGGACGGGTCTGGGTGTGCCCTCAGGACCGCAGGCGGTCCTCCACCAGCCTGGCCGTTTCCGTCGGTGTGGCACCTACCGCCACCCCTGCGGCCTCCAGTGCCTGCTTCTTGGCGGCCGCCGTGCCCGAGGAGCCCGAGACGATCGCTCCCGCATGGCCCATCGTCTTGCCCTCGGGGGCGGTGAAGCCGGCGATGTAGCCGATCACCGGCTTGGTGATGTGCTGCGCGATGTGCGCCGCGGCCCGTTCCTCCGCGTCGCCGCCGATTTCGCCGATCAGGACGATCAGCTCGGTGTCGGGGTCGTTCTCGAAGGCTGTCAGGCAGTCGATGTGCGTCGTCCCGATCACCGGGTCGCCGCCGATGCCCACCGCCGACGAGAAGCCGGTCTCGCGGAGTTCGTGCATCAACTGGTACGTGAGGGTGCCCGACTTGGAGACCAGGCCGATACGGCCCGGCTTCGAGGCGATGTCGGCCGGGATGATGCCCGCGTTCGACTGGCCGGGGCTGATCACGCCGGGGCAGTTGGGTCCGAGGACGCGCGTGCCGCGTGCGCGCGCGTGGGCATGGAAGGCCACCGCGTCGTGGACGGGGATGCCCTCCGTGATGACCACGGCCAGGGCGATGCCCGCGTCGGCCGCCTCGATGACCGCCGCCCTGGCGAACGGCGGCGGGACGAACACGACCGTGACGTCCGCCCCGGTGGCGTCCATTCCCTCGCGCACGGATCCGAAGACGGGGACCGTGCGGTCGTCGAAGTCCACGGCCCGGCCGGCCTTGCGCGGATTGACGCCCCCGACGATCTGGGTGCCCGCGGCGAGCATCCGCCGGGTGTGCTTCATGCCCTCGGCACCGGTCATGCCCTGGACGAGGACCTTGCTCTCCTTGGTGAGGAAGATGGCCATGATCAGTGCCCTCCCAGGGCGAGTCGGGCTGCTCGGTCTGCTGCGCCGTCCATCGTCGTGACCTGCTGGACCAGGGGGTGTGCGCGGTCGTCGAGGATCGCTCGGCCGCGGGCCGCGTTGTTGCCGTCGAGGCGTACGACCAGTGGTTTCGTCAGGTGGACGGCGTCCAGCGCCTGGACGATCCCGTCGGCGACCGCGTCGCAGGCGGTGATGCCGCCGAAGACGTTGACGAAGACGGACTTCACCGACGGGTCGGAGAGGATGACGGTGAGGCCGTCGGCCATGACGCGGGCCGATGCGCCGCCCCCGATGTCGAGGAAGTTGGCGGGCCGCGCCCCGCAGCCGGCGACCACGTCGAGGGTGGACATGACCAGTCCGGCGCCGTTGCCGATGATGCCGACCTCGCCGTCGAGCTTGACGTAGTTGAGGCCCTTGGCGGCGGCAGCGGCCTCCAGCGGGTCCCCGTGCGGGTCTGCCGCGTCCGCGCCCCGACGCGGCTGCCGGAAGGCGGCGTTGTCGTCGAGTGTCACCTTTCCGTCGAGGGCGAGGATCCGGCCGTCCGCGGTACGGACCAGCGGGTTGACCTCGACCAGCAGGGCGTCCTCCTGGGTGAGTACCTGCCACAGCGCCTGGAGTACGGGGGCGGTGGCGGAGGGGAGAGCGGCGGCCTCGGCTATCTCTGCCGCCTTGGCCGCCGTCACTCCCTCGACCGGGTCGACGGGGATTCGGGCCACCGCCTCGGGACGGGTGGCCGCGACCTCCTCGATGTCCATGCCGCCCTCCGCCGAGGCGATGGCGAGGAAGGTGCCCGAGGCCCGGTCCAGGACGTAGCTCACGTAGAACTCCGCCTCGATGTCGACGGGTTGGGCGAGCATGACCGTCCGGACCCGGTGGCCCTTGATGTCCATGCCGAGGATCTGGCGTGCGGTGACGACGGCGGAGGCGGGGTCCGCCGCCACTTTCACCCCGCCCGCCTTGCCCCTGCCACCGGTCTTCACCTGCGCCTTGACGACGACGCGGCCGCCGAGCCGTTCGGCCGCCGCACGGGCCTCGGACGGGTCGTCCACGACCTCGGCGTCCGGTACGGATATGCCGTGGTCCGCGAAGAGTTGCCTTGCCTGGTGCTCGTACAGATCCATAGCCACTCCCGATCGTGCCGATTGTGAAAGTGCCGCACGCCCCCTGGACACCACCCACCGGATGCGGGATAACAAGCTTCATACAGTATTCGTCGACTGTATGCAATGTACCGCGAGAGCGGCGGAACGGCTCCCGCACTCCCCTACGAAGGGACAGGACATCGCCATGCCTGAGGACAGCCACGACACCCAGAACCTCATCTCCGGTGGGCACTTGGTCGCCAAGGCACTCAAGGCGGAGGGGGTGGAGCGCATCTACACCCTCTGCGGCGGCCACATCATCGACATCTACGACGGCTGCGTCGACGAGGGCATCGAGGTCGTCGACGTACGCCACGAGCAGGTCGCCGCCCACGCAGCCGATGGTTACGCCCGCATCACCGGGAAGCCCGGATGCGCCGTCGTCACCGCGGGACCGGGGACGACCGACGCCGTCACCGGTGTCGCCAACGCCTTCCGCGCGGAGTCACCGATGCTGCTGATCGGTGGTCAGGGGGCGCACACCCAGCACAAGATGGGATCGCTCCAGGACCTGCCGCACGTCGACATGATGACGCCCATCACCAAGTTCGCGGCCACCGTGCCGGACACCGCGCGGGCGGCGGACATGGTGTCGATGGCGTTCCGGGAGTGCTACCACGGTGCGCCCGGGCCCTCCTTCCTGGAGATCCCACGCGATGTCCTCGACGCCAAGGTGCCGGTGGACAGGGCGCGGGTGCCCGAGGCCGGGCAGTACCGGGCCTCGACGCGCGCGGCCGGCGACCCGGCCGACATCGAGAAGCTGGCGGACCTCCTCGTCCACGCGGAGAAGCCCGCCATCCTGCTGGGCAGCCAGGTCTGGACGACGCGGGCCACGGACTCGGCCACCGAGCTGGTCCGGACCCTCAACATCCCCGCGTACATGAACGGCGCGGGCCGCGGCACCCTGCCTCCCGGCGACCCGCACCACTTCCAGCTCTCGCGGCGGTACGCGTTCTCCAACGCCGACCTCATCGTGATCGTGGGGACGCCCTTCGACTTCCGGATGGGCTACGGAAAGCGGCTCTCGCAGGACGCGACCGTCGTCCAGATCGACCTCGACTACCGCACGGTGGGCAAGAACCGCGACATCGACCTCGGGATCGTCGGCGACGCCTCACTCGTACTGAAGGCGGTCACGGAGGCGGCGAGCGGGCGGCTCAACGGCGGTTCGGTGAGGCGCAAGGCCTGGCTCGACGAGCTCCGGGCCGCAGAGCAGACGGCGATCGACAAGCGGCTGCCCCAACTCAGGTCGGACGCCTCCCCCATCCATCCGTACCGCCTGGTCAGCGAGATCAACGACTTCCTGACCGAGGACTCCATCTACATCGGGGACGGCGGCGACATCGTCACCTTCTCCGGCCAGGTCGTCCAGCCCCGCACACCGGGCCACTGGATGGACCCGGGGCCCCTCGGCACGCTCGGTGTCGGCGTGCCGTTCGTCCTGGCTGCCAAGCAGGCCAGGCCCGACAAGGAGGTCGTGGCGCTCTTCGGCGACGGCGCGTTCTCCCTGACCGGCTGGGACTTCGAGACGCTGGTCCGCTACAAGCTCCCGTTCGTCGGGATCGTCGGCAACAACTCCTCGATGAACCAGATCCGTTACGGCCAGAAGGCCAAGTACGGCGACGAGCGTGAGCGGGTCGGCAACACCCTCGGCGATGTCCACTACGACAAGTTCGCGCAGATGCTGGGCGGTTACGGCGAAGAGGTGCGCGACCCCGCGGACATCGCCCCCGCGCTGCAGCGGGCGCGCGAGTCGGGGCTGCCCTCGCTCATCAACGTCTGGGTCGACCCCGACGCGTACGCCCCCGGAACGATGAACCAGACCATGTACAAGTAGCAGAGGAGCCGTTGGCATGACCAAAGCTCTTGAGGGCGTACGCGTCCTCGACATGACGCACGTACAGTCCGGTCCCTCCGCCACCCAGCTGCTCGCCTGGCTCGGTGCGGACGTGGTCAAGCTGGAGGCGCCGAGCGGCGACATCACCCGCAAGCAGTTGCGGGATCTGCCCGACGTCGACTCCCTCTACTTCACGATGCTCAACTGCAACAAGCGGAGCATCACCCTCAACACGAAGAGCGAGCGCGGCAAGGAGATCCTGACCGAGCTCATCCGGCGCAGCGATGTGATGGTCGAGAACTTCGGCCCCGGCGCCGTGGACCGCATGGGGTTCACCTGGGAGAGGATCCAGGAGATCAACCCCCGGATCGTCTATGCCTCCATCAAGGGCTTCGGCGACGGGCCGTACACCAACTTCAAGGCCTACGAGGTCGTCGCGCAGGCCATGGGCGGCTCGATGTCGACCACCGGCTTCGAGGACGGGCCACCGCTCGCCACCGGTGCGCAGATCGGCGACTCGGGCACCGGGGTCCATGCGGTGGCCGGCATCCTCGCCGCGCTGTTCCAGCGGGAGAGCACCGGGCGCGGGCAGCGCGTGAACGTGGCGATGCAGCACGCCGTGCTCAACCTCTGCCGGGTGAAGCTGCGAGACCAGCAGCGCCTGGCGCACGGGCCGCTCGCCGAGTACCCCAACGCCCAGGACACCGCCGGGGCCGACGAGGTGCCGCGCAGCGGCAACGCCAGCGGCGGCGGCCAGCCGGGATGGGCGGTGAAGTGCGCACCCGGCGGCCCCAACGACTACGTGTACGTCATCGTGCAGCCCGTCGGCTGGAAGCCCCTGTCCGCGCTGATCGGCCGGCCGGAGCTGGCGGAGGACCCCGAGTGGGCGTCGCCGGAGTCCCGGCTCCCGAAGCTCGGAAAGATGTTCCAGCTGATCGAGGAGTGGTCGGCCACGCTCCCCAAGTGGGAGGTCCTGGAGCAGCTGAACGCGCACAACATCCCGTGCGGCCCGATCCTCTCCACGAAGGAGATCGTCGAGGACGAGTCCCTGGCCGCCAACGAGATGGTGGTGCGCGTCGACCATCCGGAGCGCGGCACGTTCACCACGGTCGGCAGCCCGCTGAAGCTGTCCGACTCCCCCGTCGAGATCCGCACGTCCCCGCTGCTCGGTGAGCACAACGCCGAGGTGTACGTCGGCGAACTGGGCCTGGGTGACGCGGAATTGCAGTTGCTGAAGACGAACGGAGTCATCTGAGCATGGCCGGAACAGTCGAAGAGAAGGAACAGCGACAGGTACGGGCACTGCTCGACGCCGTCCGGAGCGAGGGGCGCAGCGCGCTCACCGCACCGGAGGGAAAGGTCGTCGCCGACGCGTACGGCATCGCCGTGCCGGGCGAGGAGCTGGCCCGGGACGTCGAGGAAGCCGTGGCGTTCGCCGACCGCCTCGGGGGGTCCGTCGTACTGAAGATCGTCTCCCCCGACATCCTGCACAAGACGGATGCGGGCGGAGTCGTGGTCGGGGTCTCGGGTGCCGCTGAGGTGCGGTCCGCCTTCTGCCGGATCGTCGAGAACGCGAAGGCGTACGCGCCGGACGCCCGGATCGACGGCGTGCAGGTCCAGCAGCTGGTTCCGCCCGGCCAGGAGGTCATCATCGGGGCGGTCACCGACCCGACGTTCGGGAAGGTGGTGGCGTTCGGGCTCGGCGGGGTCCTGGTGGAGGTCCTCAAGGACATCACCTTCCGGCTGGCGCCCGTCACCGCGGACGAGGCGCAGTCGATGCTCGACTCGATCGGCGCCGCGGAGATCCTCCGGGGCGTGCGCGGCGCGCCACCGGTCGACCGGTGGGCGCTGGCGGAGCAGATCCGGCGGGTCTCCCGGCTGGTCACGGACTTCCCGGAGATCGCGGAGGTGGACCTCAATCCCGTGATCGCGTCGCCGGACGGTGCGATCGCCGCGGACATCCGCATCCTGCTGACCACCGAGGAGGTGAAGGCACGGCGCACCTACAGCCGCGAGGAGATCCTCGTGTCGATGCGCCGGCTGATGGAACCCCGTTCGGTCGCCGTGATCGGCGCCTCCAACGAGCAGGGGAAGATCGGCAATTCGGTGATGCGCAACCTCGTCGACGGAGGTTTCACGGGCGAGATCCATCCGGTGAACCCCAAGGCCGATGACATTCTGGGCCGCAAGGCGTACAAGAGTGTCACCGACGTTCCCGGTGAGGTGGATGTGGCGGTCTTCGCGATCCCCGCCAAGTTCGTGGCATCGGCGCTGGAAGAGGTGGGGCGCAAGGGGATTCCCAATGCCGTGCTCATCCCGTCAGGGTTCGCCGAGACCGGCGAACAGGGTCTGCAGGACGAGATCGTGGCGATCGGCGAGCGGTACGGCGTGCGGCTGCTGGGGCCGAACATCTACGGCTACTACTCCACGTGGCAGGACCTCTGCGCCACCTTCTGCACCCCGTACGACGTCAAGGGCGGGGTGGCGCTGACCTCCCAGTCCGGTGGCATCGGCATGGCGATCCTCGGTTTCGCCCGGTCGACGAAGACCGGTGTGTCGGCGATCGTCGGGCTCGGCAACAAGTCGGACATCGACGAGGACGACCTGTTGACGTGGTTCGGCGAGGACCCCCACACCCAGTGCATCGCCATGCATCTGGAGGACCTCAAGGACGGCCGCGCGTTCGTCGAGGCGGCGCGGGCGACCGTACCGAAGAAGCCGATCGTGGTCCTGAAGGCCGGGCGCACCAGCGCGGGCGCGAAGGCGGCCGGTTCACACACGGGCGCGCTGGCCGGCGACGACGCGGTGTACGACGACATCCTGCGGCAGGCGGGGGTGATCCGGGCGCCGGGGCTGAACGACATGCTCGAGTACGCAAGGGCGTTGCCGGTTCTGCCGACGCCCAAGGGCGACAACGTCGTCATCATCACCGGGGCGGGCGGTTCGGGCGTGCTCCTGTCGGACGCGATCGTCGACAACGGGCTCTCGCTGATGGAGATTCCGCCCGATCTGGACGCGGCGTTCAAGGCGTTCATCCCGCCGTTCGGCGCGGCGGGGAACCCGATCGACATCACGGGCGGCGAGCCGCCCTCGACGTACGAGGCGACGATCCGGCTGGGGATGGAGGATCCGCGCATCCATGCCCTGGTGCTGGGCTACTGGCACACGATCGTCACTCCCCCGATGGTCTTCGCCGAACTGACGGCCCGGGTGGTCCAGGAGTTCAGGGAGCGGGGCATCGAGAAGCCCGTGGTGGCGTCGCTGGCGGGTGACACGGAAGTGGAAGAGGCGTGCCAGTACCTCTACGAGCACGGTGTCGTCGCGTACCCGTACACCACGGAGAAGCCGGTGGCCGTGCTGGGCGCCAAGTACCGGTGGGCGCGCGCGGCAGGCCTGTTGGGCGGTGGGCGATGACCTGAGAGGACTCGGACCACGGGGTCTGCGGCTGACCGCTCGGCCGTGGACCCCGCGCGCGACGCGAAGTGAGAACGGGCAGGGGGCGCTGGCCAGACTTCTTCCACGCAAGGGGTTCGATCGACAATGACGACAACTGACATCTCCACACCCGTCCCCTTCAGGGAGGTGACGGACGCCAACGGGCGCATGTACCGCATCGGCGAGACCGATGTCGACATCATGGGCCGCAAGCGCAAGTGGATGGTCATCCTGCCGTGGGTCGGCATGATGGGCATCAGCTCGGCCGAGTACGCGTTCGCGTCGGCGGAGGACACGCTGCACCACGCGCACAACTGGGACAGCGGTCACATCTACTGGATGATGACCGTCTGGGTGTTCTTCCAGGCCGCGGTCGCGATGCCCGCGGGCAGGCTGCGGGAGACCGGCAGGCTGCCGGCCCGCTGGGCGATGATGCTCGGCGCGACGGGCACCCTCCTCGGCTACCTGTCACTGGCGTACGCGCCGCACGTGATCTTCGCCTACATCGGCTTCAGTATGTTCTCCGGCATGGGTGCGGGCATGGTGTACGCCACCTGCGTCAACATGGTCGGCAAGTGGTACCCGGAGCGCAGGGGCGGCAAGACGGGCTTCGTCAACGGTGGTTTCGCCTACGGATCGGTGCCGTTCGTCTTCATCTTCACCGGGTTCATGGACATCACCAACTTCAAGTGGGTCCTGGTCTCGGTGGGCGTCTTCCTCGCCGCGCTCGTGGCCTGCGCCGGCTTCTTCTTCCGGGACCCGCCGAAGAACTGGTGGCCCGCCGAGGTCGACCCGCTCAACCCGCCCGAGGACCCACGGGCCCGCCGTTCGCTGGAGAAGAACCCGCCGGCCGTCAAGCAGTTCTCCCCGGGCGAGGCCTGGAGGACCGGCCGCGTGGCGTTGATGTGGTGCTGCCTCGCCTGTACCTCCGGCGTGAACATCTTCGGTATCGCCTTCCAGATCGACATCGGCCAGGAGGCGGGCTTCGCCGCCGGGATCGTGGCCACCGCCATGTCGCTCAAGGCGATCGTCAACGGCACCGGGCGCGGTGTCATCGGCTGGCTGTCCGACCTCTACGGGCGCAAGAAGTGCCTGCTCTACGTCTGCGTCATCCTGGGGCTCGCCCAGTTCGGCATCATCTGGTCGGCCGAGCTGAAGAGCCTGCCGCTGTTCCTGTTCTTCTCCGCGGTCTCCGGCTTCGGCGGCGGAGCCATCTTCCCGATGTTCGCAGCCATGACCGCGGACTACTTCGGTGAGAACAACAACGCCACCAACTACGGCATGGTCTACAGCTCCAAACTCGTCTCCGGACTCGGGGCGGGGATGGGCTTCCTGGTCGTCGACGCCTGGGGGCTCAACGGCGCCTTCATCCTGGCGGGCAGCATCTCGTTCTTCGCGGGGTTCCTCGCCCTGTTCCTGGCGGCACCCGGACGCGACCGGAAGGGCCACCTCCTGGTGAAGGCCAACCCGTCCCCGATCAGCAGGGAGAGCGACTGACCGCCCACCCGCAGCACACACGTGTGGGGCCCGGGTCATTTATCCG